>NZ_JBFSVA010000001.1:190115-643817 GCF_041467655.1 Vibrio sp. 10N.247.311.49 | reverse complement strand
CGCCTTCAAAACGAATCCCACACTTAGATTGAATGAACATCTGTTCACGCAGATCAGGCGCTTGTTGTAATGCTTGACCAAAGGCTTGCTCAGCTTTGCTGAAGGTATAGATATCCGCATGGTCGAATAAGTTAATGCCCGATTCTAGTGCGGTGCCGATTACGCTTCGTGTTTGAGCAACATCCGCACTCGTCACTGGATTATCATTCCAGCCACCACCTAACCCCATGCAGCCATAGGCAATTTGCCCAACATTCGGTAGATAATTTGATAATGGGATACGTTTTTTGTCATTCGTTTTGTTTGTAGATTCAGTGCTGTTCGTCATATCGATTCTCGCTTAGAAGATTTGCTGACCAGAAATATGCCTCTATCATATTGTTCTTTTTAAAAAACAGAATATGCTAGTTACGAAATGATTGTTTGATATGACGAACAATAGATTGGTAGGAACGCGCGAATGAACGAACACAAAAGAATAGAACGACTGATCCTGTTTGTAGAACTTGCTCAGCAACTCAACTTTACCAAGGCAGCCGAAAAGCTCGGTATCTCTAAGAGCTACCTTTCTGAACAGATCAAACGTTTAGAGAACGATTTACAGTGCCCGCTTTTGGTCAGAACCACTCGCAGTGTTCGTTTAACCCAAGAAGGCGAACGCGCGTTACAACAAGGCTTAACGATTCGCTCGCAAGTCTTACAGCTTGAACGCAGTGTTTCTGAGCAACACGACATCGTCAAAGGCCTATTACGCCTCACTGCGCCAAAGATGTTTACTGAGGTATATCTATTCGATATCTGCCAACAGTTTAGGCAGCAATACCCTGAGATTCGTTTCGAGATAAACAGTAGCTACACCAACTTTAATCTCAATCAAGATGATATCGATATCGCGTTTCGTGCCACCAATACGCCACCTGACAACATGGTGGCGAAACACTTGATTAGCTATCAACATGATTTAGTCGCGACTCCCGGTTATCTTAACCAATTTGGTCGCCCTACCAATGTGAGTGACTTAAGTGATCATCAATGCTTAGCAACTCTGCACCAAACCGAGTGGCCTTTAAAATCGGTAAATATTGATGTGTCCGGCTGGCTTTCAAGTAATGACAACCACCTGCTTAAGCAACAAGCTATGGCAGGCAGTGGCATCATCCGTATTGCAAGTTACTACGTTGCGAAAGAGGTCGAACTGGGAGAATTAGAGCGAGTGCTGCCTGATGAATGTCTGCAACAAGGCAACAGTATTTATCTGTTCTATCCGCAAGTTATTTATCCGGCAAAGAAACACCAAGTGTTCGTTAAATTTGTTCAGAATTACTTTGAAAGCTTAAGTCGATAAAATGATGCACAGCTCACTAGGGCTTGTTGGTTTCATCTGGCCAACATATTCGTCGTAGCGAGCTCTACTTCAACCTCTTCGGCTGAATGTGATACCAGTGAAAGTCGACTATATGGCCGATCTACTTTCAAGCCTACTCGTCCTAGTTCTTTTATTTTTTCTTGCTCTTACATTTACATTAATACCTAAACATTCACTCTACGAATCGTTTTTTATTGACTTAAAAATGAAATCATAACGACACACTAATTTGCGTAACTTAGGGTGCAAATAGGCAATCATATTACAGTGCCTATCAGGAGGATGTATGAAACCAAATCGATCTACGGTACTCACTGGACATGTAAAACACTGCCCATGCTGCTCTACCGAACTGGTCATCAAAGACCACATTCACGTTTGCCCGCGCAATGAAATTGGCGACTGTTACTTCGATGGCTATGACCAACACGAACAGCGCGCTAATACCGATTTTATCGATCATGCAAGTGCCAATGATAGCCTTGTTTACGGCATGTCAGAACACTAAGCTTTATTCAAGATTTGTTGAAGTCATTTCGCGCCAAAAAAAATGCAGCGCCAATCGAGTGATTGTTCGCTGCATTCTTAGATCCTGTAAACTTAGCTAACCATTAAAATGGAGCTAGGTAAAACGGATTACCACATTAGATCATCTGGGATCACGAAGTCTTTGTACGGGTCATCTTCGTCTACTTCGTCTGTGCTACCTGCCTGCGTATCAACGATAGATTCTTCGTCACGCATCGCGATCTTGTTCGCTACCGCAGTAGGAATAACAACATAGCTTTCGCCTTGACGCGCGATACTTAGAATGCCTTTACTTAGTTGCTTTTGAGTCAGATCTTCTACGTAAAGGTATTTAACTAGCGTACCGTCGGTGAAGTTGTATTTGATCTCACCGTTCTTCTGTTCGATCTTGTTCATCTCAATCAGTTGCTTCACTTGAGCTTTAATTTCTTTGCTCAACTGTTGTTCTTTCAACTGTTGGTTTAGCTCTTTGTCTTTCGCTTGCTGCGCCAGTTTAGTTTCTTCAGCTGCCGCTTTTGCTTCACGAGACTGAACGCGAGACTTTTTAGAGCCTTTCTTCGCCTTCTTTAATTTTTTCTCATTTACCAAGCCAGCTTTAAGCATCTGCTCTTGGAGTGTTAACTTTGCCATGACTTTCCCAGTTCAGGATTAAAAACGGCACTATCATACCTGTTTTTGAGGTTTCTGTTTACTGAACAAGAGTAAATTACAGAACAATCGCAAAATTTATGCTGATAGCTCTAAGCTGTGTCCATATTCCCTTCTTGTTGCTCACAACCTCCACTTTACCGCGACACACAGTTTTCACTTAAGCACGCCAATATTGGCTGTTCCACCGACTCGAAAGCATTAACTGACCCTATTATTCGCGCGCGTACCACTTATCATTCCGATAAGACAATATGTTAATTTTCAATGGTTAATCAATTTTATAAAACCTTGGCATATATCTCATATTTGAATAAATGCCATAGAGTTATAACTCCAATGTCATAACTCTTGACTACGTTATTCTAGACATCAATCAATAAGGATAACGTAAACGATGAAAACTCAATGGACTTGGTTAGCTGCACTTGTGGCATCCACATCAATCGCTTCGACCTCTGCGATCGCAGACACCGACGTGTATCTCACCAATAACACCAATCAAGTGATGACCATTCAAGCCAACCACACTGGTACCGACCTGCTTCAACTCGGTGATGAGTGGCAACAGCATGTTGAACAGATTGGTCCTTGGGAGACGAAGAAGCTGATAAGTTTCAACCGCTGGACTGGTGTGAAATCTGGGAAGACCTATGAGTTTGACACTGTGGTATCAAACGCTGTGGGCGAAAGTGTCACGCTCAACCAAACCATGAAGGGACATTGGTATAACTCGACACTGCAACATGGTTTGAGTGCCGCAGACGTCAACCTAACATTGCATGACGATCGTAATATTCATCGCAGCACAACCGATGCGTTCGGGGTCAATGCAGAGCTAGCCCTCAAAGCCGATTCTACAGCGCGCTATGATGATATTTATTACACCATCACCCCACCAAAAGTGGATGAGCAACCAGAGCCGGATGCCAATACACTCAAGGTCATGACTTACAACATCTGGGCGCTGCCTGCCATCGCTTCACATATTGGTGATCGCTACGATCTTCTCCCTCAATACGTAAAAGGCTACGACGTGTTGGCGCTTCAAGAGGTGTTTGCCAACGGCAGAGATGAGTTCTTGCGTGAACTTGCGAAAGAGTATCCTTATCAAACTAAAATGCTCGATAAAGATGGGATTAACATATACGACGGTGGTGTGATCATTGTCAGCCGCTATCCTATCGTTAATGAAGCGCAGTATGTTTTCCCTGATTGCACGGGCACAGATTGCTTTGCTGATAAAGGTGTTAACTACGCGGAAGTTATCAAGAATGGTCAGGCTTACCATGTTTTCGGTACCCACACGGCATCATTCGATACGGACACCGCTCGTGATTACCGACAACGTCAATTCAAGCAGATGCGTCAGCTTGCTCAATCACTGGAAATACCAAACTCAGAAACGGTTATTTACAGCGGTGACTTCAACGTGAACAAGCTGAAGTTCCCAGACGACTACCAACAAATGTTCGCTAACCTGCAGGCTGATGAACCAACCTACTCTGGTTACACCGCGTCTACCTTTGACCCACGCATCAACAACTTTGCAGGCGAACCTATGTCTGGAGGGGAAAACGTCGAATACTTGGATTACGTAGTGGTGAGTTCGGAGTACGCACAAAAAACTCACAACAATAACCGCGTTGATGTTCCTCGTTCAACAAGCAGTGAGTTATGGAAACACTACAACCTTTCAGACCACTTCCCTGTTAGCGCCGTGATCAAGTAACTCGGTGAACCAATAATGCATCGAGTTATATTAATCCTAATGCTCGTCTTAACGGCGAGCATTATTTGCTATTCGTGGTCATCAAAAACGAACGAAACAGCGCTATCTTCTGCTCAACACACAGAACCTAAGCCGCGTGTTTCTACGACAACTAATGACGATAATTCCACGCCTACTGCAACCGCTAGTTCGGAAAACTCCGCATCGCACAGCAATCAAGCCCAAGCCGGAGCACTGGACGGTAAAATTCTTGCTGAAAACTTGAGTGAGCTTGAAGGCAAGGCTTTGTTCGATGAACTCGATGGGTTCTGGAAGCTTTGCCAACAACGCGATGACTGCGCAGAGCAACTCGCACGATTGAAATCAGAATTGCCGGGCATATGGTTTGAGTTACTGAGCGACTATCCGCAGCTATCGGCTGACTGGCAATTAACACAAAGCACTATCCCACTTGAATCCATAGAGACTCTTGAAGATCGTGTAGCCTTATTCAAGCAATCTGCACAGCAAGTATGGGGAGAGTTGGCCCACCAGCTATTCGCTGACCAGTTTGCTCATCTGGATTTTACGCTTGACGCCAACACCCTTGAAGAGAACGAAGCGAGCCAGTTTTTGGCCAACTATCAAGATTTGCTTAGTGAATGGCAAAACAATACGGGCACGTTAAACGCCGAAACACAGCTTCAAAAATATGAACTGGCAGTATCTTTGATACCCAGCAGCTATAGCCCTGCTGAAGTAGCATCAGTCAAAGCCGACCTTCAAGATGCCTACTTAGATGAAGCGCAGGCCAGCAACATTGCCGCGCGAGAACAACAAGTCGCACAACAGCAACAAACCGTGATGAGTTATCACGTGCAACTGGATCAGCTCAAAGCGACCTTAGGCTCTCAACGTTCATCAAGTTATGCCACTTGGACTCAACAAGATTGGGACAGTTACTATCAGCAGCAAGTCACCGATTTCAGAGAACAGTTCTTTAGCAAGTAACGCCTTAACTTAAACCATCACGAAACTGAGCGGGCGTTTTATTGAGCCAACCTTTAAACGCCCTTCTGAAATTTGCAGGGTCGCTATAACCGAGCCTTTCACCGATGTCATCAATGCTCATGGTTGTGCCGAGTAATAGCTCTTTGGCCAGCTCCACTCGAACTTCGGTAAGCAATATTTGGTAACTGGATTCATGGGTCACTAGCTCTCGCCTGAGTGTACGAGAGCTACAACCAAACTCATCCGCGAGTTGTTCAATATTCGGGAAACTACCTGCGGTTTGATAAAAGATCGTTTTGATCTGATTAGTCAGCAGATGCTCAGAGTCCAACGTTTCGACTATCGACTGGCAAGACGCAAGATAGCGCTTCAGTGTCGCGGCATCATGAGTCAATAAGGTCTGTGATAAAACCGAGGCATCAAAACGCAATTCACAATGGCTCTGCTCAAAAACTACAGGGCACTGGAAACGGTCGTCATAGAGCTTAGCGTAATTGGGACGAGCATAAGGCAAAGCCAAAGTGTGAATATCCAGCTCATGACCAGTCAGTTCTTTGAACAAAGAGACGATGGAACTTAAGAAATACTCACTGCAGAAAGGGAGCAGATCGCCCACTTCCAAGGTGTTCTCAATCTGAATCACTGCATGCTCGGAATCTAGAAACAATTTAACCGAGAAAATAGGACCGTTCAGGCGCAGATATTTAAAGCCCGACTTGATGGCCTCCCCGACATTTTGACTGGTCGATAGCGCATAACCCAACACACCAAAGTGGCTCAAGCTAGCGTGTTCCCCCAGCCAAAGCCCTAAGCCATCGTGAGGAAAGCTCTGATTCGCCACGCTAAATAACGCAAGTTTATCAGCGTAAGTCAGCTTTCCATTCGGGTCTCGCCAATCCATGTTCGGCAAACCCACATCATTGAGTAGCCTTTCAATATCGAGACCTCGTTGCTCTAACGTATTCAACAGCAGCGCGATATCTAATGTACCCAACTGATGCCGATGTCCGGTCGGCTTATACTCCGCGATAATCTCCAATCGTCTCTCCTTATATCGAGCCCATTCCCATCAACATGACGACTCAGCTTCAACAACACTACTGACAAAATCGTGATTGGTAACGCGCTCTTGTCCGAATATGACCTCCCAATTCTACGCTACTCATCGCACAATGGCTTTAGTTGTTAAAATAATGTGAACCATCGCAATGATAAAAACCAACCCAGCCCCACACAGTTTGATTAATTCTAATGGTCAGCCGATCATTGGGCATTTCGATGGCATCCTTAAACACCTAAACATCGAGAACTTTGACTACCGAAACTCGATGGATTCAAAAGCAAACCCTTGGCAGAAGCACTTCCACTATAAGCAATTCCAGTTTGTCAGCATCGTCACCGACACACACATTATCGGCGTCGCTATCGCGGATATTCGCTACTTAAGCTCGGCATTTTGTTATCTGTACGACATAGAAAACAACCATCTGCAAGAGTCATCTTGGTTGAGGCTATTAGGGTTTGATAAGCATGTAACGCCTTCACCATTTGAAGGAAAGACAAGCATTGCAGATCAAAGCATTGCTTTCTATATCGAGGGCGGACAATGGCGAGTTCGCTTGAATACGAAATTCATCAAGGCCGATATTTCTTTAGAGCCTGAAACCGACAGCTTGCCCATGGCGATGTGCAGCCCAACGGGTTATTCAGGTTGGACTTACACCCAAAAGCACAATGCTTTGCGCATCAGCGGTGAAATCCAAATCAAGGGAGAATCACTCGTTCTCGAACAAGCTCGTTCCGGTTATGACTTTTCAGCGGGTTACATGAGACGTGAAACCAGTTGGCGCTGGGCAAGCATCAACACGCAATCCAATGGGACAGATATTGGCTTGAACCTCGCAGCAGGCGTCAATGAAACCGGAGGCTGCGAGAACGTTTTATGGATCAATGGAACTCGGCACTTACTTAACCCGGTACAGTTTGCGTTTAGTCGCCAAGACACCAATTTACCTTGGCAGATAACATCACAAGATGGACGTATAAACCTGACCTTTACGCCCTTAAATAATCGCAGCGAAAAGCTCAATTTATGGCTGTTAAAAAGTAACTTTCGTCAGTTCATTGGTCACTTTTCTGGCTCGATTGAAGACAACAATGGAGTGACACATCAACTCGATGGTGTTCTTGGCCTAACAGAAGATCACTTTGCTCGCTGGTAGCGAAATTTTGCTAACTGAATTTCAGGCGAGCAAGTCTAAGTAAACTTGATACTAAGAACGCGTATGGCGTCTCAACAAGGATAAAACATGAATATCGACGCATTAATCAATTACCCAGAATGGCTACTGCTGGTATTAGCGCCCTTGTTCGTGGTGTGCATGTTGGCTGAGTATTTTATCGGTCAGAAGCAAGGTCGACTGCCTGATAACTCCAGCTATAAGCTTTCAGAAGTGATGTGTAATTTCACGCTGGCGGGAATGCATCAACTCTCCGATTTGCTCACCGGGTTATTGGTCGTGCAGCTGTATCTCTGGATGTTTGGTTGGCGCTTAATGGACATTGAAATGGGCGTGCTGAGTTTTGTTGTATTGATGGTGTTGCAAGACTTTTGCTATTACTGGTTCCACAGAGCAAGCCATCGTGTTCGCTGGATGTGGGCAGCACACGTGGCACACCACAGTTCAGAAAGCATGAACTTCAGTACGGCTTTCCGTCAAAGCTTAATGTATCCACTTGCTGGGATGTGGCTTTTCTGGATACCGTTGGTCATCATAGGTTTTGCCCCTAAGTGGGTCATCTTTGTGGTGCTTCTCAATCTAGGTTTGCAGTTCTTCGTCCATACACAATGGATACGAAGCTTGGGGCCACTTGAATACATCTTTAATACCCCTTCGCATCATCGAGTACATCACGGCAAAAACCCGCAATACATTGATAAGAACTACGCCGGCGTTCTTATTATCTGGGATAAGTTATTTGGTACATTCGAACCTGAAGTTGAAACTGTACGTTATGGCGTCACCAAACCCGTGAACAGTTTTAATCCGATAGTGGTCACCTTTCAAGAATGGAAGGCCATATTCAAAGATTTGAAGAACCGAGAGTTAACCATGAAGCAGAAAGTCCAGTTGATACTCTCGCCTCCATCGGATTAAACGGACGATAGACAGATTGTATTAACTAAGAAACCGCCTCAATTGGTTTCAAAACCTTCCCCACTGACTCGATTGAATAGTAAAGCACCGTTTTCCGGCAATTTATTTGTGATCTGGGTTGCACGCGTACCGCATACTATCAGATACTGAACAAAACTAACCTTCAGCCACAGTAAACGTTCCGCGCTTGCTGTTCAGGAAATTCAATGAGTTCAGATAATCAGCCAACCTACTTCTTTTTCGATTACGAAACATGGGGCGTTAGCCCAGCAAAAGACCGTCCGAGTCAATTTGCGGGTGTTCGTACCGACCAAGATTTCAATGTTATTGGAGAGCCTCTGGTTATCTATTGCCAACCTCCCGCTGATTACCTCCCTGCGCCTGAAGCTGCACTGATCACCCGTATCACACCACAAAAAGCGGCTTCACAAGGTCTCCCTGAGCCAGAGTTTATCGCTAAGATCCATGCTGAGTTAGCGAAACCTAACACCACAAGCCTTGGCTACAACAGTATTCGATTTGATGATGAAGTAACGCGTTACACCTGTTACCGAAACTTCATCGACCCATATGCGTGGAGCTGGCAGAATGGCAACTCTCGTTGGGATTTATTAGATGTAATGCGCGCTGTTCACGCACTGCGTCCTGAAGGCATTGTTTGGCCAGAGAACGAAGAAGGTTACCCAAGCTTCAAACTGGAACACCTATCTGTGGCAAACGGCATTGAACACGAGAACGCGCACGATGCGATGGCCGATGTTATTGCGACCATCGAGTTAGCGAAGAAGCTGAAAGCTGCGCAACCTAAGATGTTCGATTACCTTTACAACATGCGTCATAAGCGTAAGCTGAATGATCTGGTTGATATCGTAAACATGACACCATTGATGCACGTTTCGGGCATGTTTGGCCGTGACTGCAACTACACAAGCTGGATTGTGCCTATGGCTTGGCACCCAACCAATCAAAATGCGGTTATCGTGGTTGATTTAGCCAAAGATCCAAGCCCACTGTTAGAACTGGACGCTGATGAACTCAGAGACAGACTCTACACCAAACGCAGTGAACTGGGTGAAGACGAGCTACCAGTACCAATCAAATTGGTTCAACTGAACAAGTGCCCTATTCTTGCTCCAGCCAAAACGCTAACGGCTGAAAATGCTGAAACCATCGGTATCGATCGCCAACAATGCCTGAAAAACTTGGCACTGCTGCGCGAACACCCAGAGATCCGCGAAAAACTGATCGGCCTGTATTCACAAGAGCGCGAGTACGAAAAGAGTGATGATGTTGATACACACCTTTACGACGGTTTCTTTTCACCTGCTGATAAAACAGCGATGAACATCATTCGCGAAACTGACCCGAACAACTTGGCGGCTTTGGATATCACCTTCAGTGACGAACGAATTAAACCGTTACTGTTCCGTTACCGTGCGCGTAACTTCCCATGGACGCTCGACGAAGCTGAGCAATTGAAATGGGCGAACCATTGTCGTGAGTTTTATGAGTGCCGTTTAGAAGAGTACATGCTCAACCTTGAAAACCTCGCGCACGAACATGAAAGCGACGAGAAGAAAATGGCTATCTTGAAGGCGGTTTATCAATACGTAGAAAAGTTAGCTAGCTAATTCCACTATCAAGAGACGTAACACTTTGAAAGAAAGATTGATCCAACTGGTTTACTGCTTAATCTCCTTCACCTTAATCATAGGTGCTCTTACAGCAGGTAACGCGTTACAGCACTTTTTGGATACCTCAATCCCAGGCAGTATTTTTGGCATGTTGATTCTGTTTGCCGCCATGGTGATTGGTATTGTTCCTTCGCACTGGGTACAACCCGGTGCAAGCTTGATTATCCGGCTAATGATCTTACTGTTTGTTCCGATCAGTGTTGGGTTGATGGATCACTTCGACATGCTCATCGCGAACGCATTGCCAATTATGGCGAGCGCCGTTGGTGGCACGTTACTGGTGTTGGTGTCCTTATCATGGTTCTTAGACCGCATGCTATCGAGAGGTAACTGATCATGTGGATTCTACTCACCATCGTGGTATTCCTGTTTGCTCGCTGGGTAAGTCAAAAAGTAAACTCGCCGCTGTGTAATCCCCTGCTGATCAGCATTGGTATCATCATTCCGATACTCACGTTCTTCAAAGTACCGTTTGAGACTTACTATGCAGACAACACATGGATTACCTACATGCTGCAGCCTGCGGTTGTTGCCCTTGCTTACCCGCTTTACGAACAGTTACCTCAAATTAGAGCCAACTGGCGCATCATCACCTTTGCTTGCACGCTAGGCAGTGTGATGTCGATGACAACGACAGCATTAATCGCAGTGGCTTTTAAAGCTGACTTAACTTTGATTGCGAGTTTATTAGGTAAGTCAGTCACCACACCAATTGCGATGGAAGTATCGAGCCATTTAGGTGGTGAAGCAGCGATTGCGGCAATACTGGTATTGATTGTTGGTCTATTTGGGGCAATTTTTGCTTATCCAATCTACAATCTCATTGGTATTAAGAGCCCTATTGCCCGAGGTTTAACCATGGGTACCGTGTCTCACGCTTTAGGTACGGCAACTTGTGCTGAAAAGAATCAGGAAGACGCAGCATTCAGTTCTTTGGCTCTTGTGCTTTGTGGCGTCATTACCTCAATCATCGCACCGAGTATATTTTCGCTCGTGGTTTGGTTCTATTCTTAACCTAAACGATCACTACGCGATTCAGCCCAACCAGAATGCTGTTTATTACAGTGTCTGTTTGGGCTTTTTATTCGCAATTATTTAGCAATAGCAGTCAAGTCACGGTCTTTTACGAGCAATAAGTGCGATATCAGCTGTATAAATGGCGCTTGTAATCGATTTCAAGTGTGACCTCACTCTAATTATGCAAACCAATGTAACAACAACAATTCAATAGTGATATTTATCACAGAAAATTCCTGAGCATTGCATAAACTTAAAGCCTAAGGTCAATTAAGGATTCAACATGAACAGTCGTATTACCCTGGCGCTGGAAAGTGCTCCATCATCAATGAAAGCGCTTTTGAGTGACATCGTATTAGCAGACAACTTTGACGCGACATTGTCTCCAGAACAATTTGCTAGCCTACTGCAAGCAAGTGGTCTAGCGGATGACGAACTACGTATTGCGCTACTTCCTTTTGCCGCAGCGTATTCTTACGCTCCGTTATCTGACTTTTATGTTGGTGCAATCGTACGTGGTTTGTCTGGTACTCTGTATTTTGGTGCAAACCTTGAAATCGCTGGTGCTCAACTTGGTCAAACCGTTCACGCTGAGCAATCTGCAATCAGCCACGCTTGGATGAAAGGCGAACTCGGTATCTCAGATATCACCATCAACTTCAGTCCTTGTGGTCACTGTCGTCAATTCATGAACGAACTGACAACAGCAAAAGAACTTAAAGTTCAGCTTCCACAACGTGATGAAATGTCTCTGCAAGAGTACTTACCAGACTCGTTCGGCCCTGCTGATTTAGGTGTGACAACTGGCCTAATGACAAAGCTTGATCATAAGTACACGACCGAAGAAACAACGCCTATTGTTGTAGAAGCGCTAGCAGCACTAAACCGCAGCCATGCTCCTTACACCAAAAACCTAAGTGGTGTTTCACTACAACTGACGTCAGGTGAAATTTTTACGGGAGCTTACGCTGAAAATGCAGCGTTCAACCCGAGCCTACCACCTCTGCAAGTCGCGTTAATTCAACTTAAACTGGCTGGCTTCGATTTCGAACAAATTGAAAGTGCTGCTTTGGTTGAAATCGCAGAAGGTAGCATCAGTCACCTAGCGGATACGCAATCTACATTAGAAGCGATTAATCCCGACATTCCAGTGACTTACTTAGCAATCTAAGTACATCTGATTAACAAAAATTTAAATAAGCAGCCCTATTTAACAGGGCTGCTTTTTTTATGCCTGTAATTAAAGCAACAACTTGCGCAAACGTTTGCTTTTGTCATTGAAATAAGTATGATCACCCCGTTTTCAATCAATCGTTCAAAAGATCGGAAGGAATTTCTATGTTTGGTACTGCTACTCGTGAAAATGCTACTCGTGTACTTCTATTAGGTTCGGGTGAACTCGGAAAAGAAGTTGCCATCGAGTGCCAACGTTTAGGTTTAGAAGTTATTGCTTGTGACCGTTATGCAGACGCACCAGCAATGCAAGTTGCGCACCGTAGCCATGTATTAGACATGTTAGATGGTGATGCGCTACAAGCTATCATTGAGCTAGAAAAACCAGATTATGTGGTTCCTGAAATTGAAGCTATTGCCACTAGCAAGTTAGTTGAGCTTGAAGCACAAGGCTTGAATGTCGTTCCAACGGCTAATGCAACCAAGCTAACGATGAACCGTGAAGGCATTCGTCGTTTAGCCGCTGAAGAGTTAAAACTAAGCACTTCGCCTTACCGCTTTGCAGACACTTTTGAAGATTTCGCCGCTGCTGTTGAGTTCGTAGGTATGCCTTGCGTTGTTAAGCCGGTAATGAGTTCTTCAGGCAAAGGCCAAAGCGTTATCAAAACCGAAGAAGATATCCAGAAATCTTGGGACTACGCACAAGAAGGTGGCCGTACTGGCGCGGGTCGTGTAATCGTTGAAGGCTTCATCGACTTTGATTACGAAATCACGCTTCTAACCGTTCGTGCTGTCGACGGTGTTCACTTCTGTGCACCTATCGGTCACCGTCAAGAAGACGGTGATTACCGTGAATCATGGCAGCCACAGGTCATGTCTGACAACGCACTTAAAGCGGCGCAATACACGGCAGAGCAAGTGGTTAACGCATTAGGCGGTCACGGCATCTTTGGTGTTGAACTGTTCGTTAAAGGCGACCACGTGATCTTCAATGAAGTCTCCCCTCGCCCACATGATACTGGCTTGGTTACTCTGATGTCTCAAGACTCATCGGAATTCGCACTGCACGTACGAGCCTTTACGGGTATGCCGATCAAATCCATCACGCAATACGGCCCTTGTGCATCAGCGGTTATTCTAGGCCAAGGCACTTCAACTAACATTCGTTTTGAAGGTCTTACAGAGGCGCTAGACGCACCACAAACACAAGTTCGCTTGTTTGGTAAGCCTGATATCGATGGTCGCCGTCGTCTTGGTGTGGCGCTTACTCGTCGCAACAGCACTGAGACAGCGATTGAAGATGCAATTGAGAGCGCGTCAAAAGTAAAAGTGATTTACTAACCTGCTATTCAATTCTGAACAATCACGAGTTCAAATCTGAACAATAAAAAAGACGGGCTATCGAGCCCGTCTTTTTGTTGGTGTTATCTGTTGGCTTAACTAAGCAGACTGAACTTAAGCGTCTGACTCAATCAAATACACTTCTTCACAGAAGCGAGACAAACCTTTCTTAGCAATCTTCGGATGTTCATCGTCTGCGATGTCCTGATTCAACAATGTGATCTTATAACCTGCGAACAACTGATCGATTTCTAGCTTAGGCACGCTAAACGGAGGCCCAGCCATTTCGTTTTGGTCGTAATCCAGTGTTACCAAAAGAATCTTACCACCCGGTTTCAGTAGTTGTTTCAAACGCTCGACATACTGCACTCGCATCTCTTCAGGCAATGCCACTAAAGAAGCTCGGTCATAAATAATGTCAACAGGCTGAATAGGCGCTGTGAAGTAGTCTCCCGTGTAAACACTCAATTCATCGAATTGGTAAAGCTCATGCTGACCACTGATTTGAGTCACCGTCGGCGTGTAAAAATGCTCTGAGAAAAATGCGCGTACCGCGATTTGGCTAAGCTCAACCCCTTGAACCTCTTCATGCTTAGACGCTAACCAAATCAGATCTTCGCTTTTGCCACAAAGTGGTACAAACACACTCTTCTCGTAGCTAGGCTCAGTCTTTTCCCAAAATTTAATCAGAAGTGGGTTTACATCTTCGAGGTGGAAACCAATTTGGTTGGCTGCCCATTTATTGTGCCAAAATTCAGGATTATTCATCTTTCGTTCATGTTAAACAGTCATAATGCAAGGGTACAGTATAGAGAGGTAAGAGCAACCTTAGCTTGGTTTAAAGTACCAAATTGGTTTCGATAAAGTCAGAAACTGGCTAAGTTCAAAGTTCTGATAATTGCGGAACTAACGGTTGGATTATTTGTCTATATCTTCACATTTTAAAGCAATATTAAACGTTAGAGTTGGTTTCTGTCTTAGCTAGCCCCATTTAATATGTAGTGAGTTTAGTTAAGCTGTTTTTACTCTTGTGCGTTACTGGTTACCCCTTTTGACTACCCGTTTTTTGTAACCTTGTATTTTGGAGTTTGAATGAGTGTATTTCTCCGTACGACGGCCCTAATGCTTTTGGTATTGAGCCGAGCGCCTGCATTCGCAGCAGCACCTGTTTCAACAAGTTCAACAGATCAAACGCGCACTCCTGCGCAAAACCAAGTATCTTCAAACGTATTCCGTCATAGTTTGAGCGGCCTTTACGGCATCAAAGCCTTCGACTCACGCCCGACTCAGCCTTACACCGACTTCGATATTCTGTACAGCAAAGCGCATCAAGGCCAAGCTGAACTAGAGACTATCTGTAAAAGTACTGCCCTACTAACCAATTCTGAAGCGCTATTTGCTGGCGTTAAATCTCAAGCTCGTGCAGAAGAAAAAATCGCCCTTGAGCTTGATGGTGATGTGACAAAAATTACCGACTTAGCCCGTGCAACTATCATCGCGAACGATGTAGAGAGCTTGGTTGAAGTTTACGAAGCGCTAAGCCGTGAAGCAGACGTTGTAAAGCTGAAAAACAAGTTTAAATCACCAGCTGACTCTGGTTACCGTGACCTTAACTTGTTGGTTCGTTTGCCTAAAACCAACATCATTGCAGAGGTTCAACTTCACTTAAAAGCGATTGCTGATGTGAAAAGTGGCCCTGAGCACGAGCTGTACGAAATTATCCAAGGCATTGAGCGTCACGCAATTGCGGAACATCGCCCAATCAACGATATCGAAGCGGCACAAATCAATAGCCTACGACGCCAATCTTTAGAGCTTTACCAACAAGCATGGCAACCGTACATTACAACGCACATTAAAGCGGCTTAACACATAGATAGGCTATTCCAATAAACATCACAAGGGCTGCACTCGCAGCCCTTTTTAGTACTTGTTGAGTAGCCTCTCCACTTCCTATCCCAAATAATCAGATCGTTTAAATTTAGATCTCAGTCTCTTTTCTCCGTCGAACATTTCTGTTTCTATAGCGAATAAGCTTCTGACAAGAAAAGGAATTACGTCAATGCAGAATAACAAATCCATGCTTTCCATCGCGCTACTTGCTGCGTTTTCTGTACACGCTAGTGCTGACGAATGCGGAAAGATCACCATTGCAGACATGAACTGGAACTCGGCGAGCCTTATTGCTCATGTCGACCAATTCATTTTGAATAACGGCTACGGCTGTGAAGCGGACTTAATCCCCGGTGATAGCGTCCCTACGGGCACGTCAATGATTGAAAAAGGTCAACCTGATGTTGCGCCAGAGCTTTGGACTAATGGCATCAAAGAAGCGTTGGATAAGGGTGTTGCGGATAAGCGTCTACGTTACGCGGGCAAGTCTTTGGTCAACGGCGGTGAAGAAGGTTTCTGGGTACCAAACTACCTTGTTGAACAGTACCCAGAGCTTACAACCATTGAAGGTGTGATTAAAAACGCAAAGCTGTTTGAACACCCAGAAGATGATGAGAAGTTTGCGTTTTATAGCTGCCCTGCGGGTTGGACTTGTCAGATTACCTCCGGTCACCTGTTCGATGCGCTTAAGTTAGAAGATCACAATTTTGAAATGGTTGATCCCGGCTCAGGCGCCGCTTTAGCAGGTACGATAGCGAAAGCTTACGAACGCAAAAAAGCATGGTTTGGATATTACTGGTCGCCTACGCCTGTGCTAGGTAAGTATGAAATGGTGAAGGTTGATTTCGGAAGTGGTACTGACATTGAGGAATTCCGTAACTGTACGACACAACCTGATTGTGAATCTCCTAAAGTGACCATGTATCCACCAGCACCGGTTCACACAATCACCACAGAAGCCTTTGCTAATAACGAACCTCTTGCCTACCAATACTTTGAAAAGCGTGGTTTTACCAATAAACAAATGAGTGAGTTGCTGGCCTGGATGGAAGACAACCAAGCCGACGCCGAAGAAGCCATGTATTACTTTCTAGAAAGCTCACCACAGGTATGGAAGCCTTGGGTGTCTGAAGACATCGCAAGTAAGGTTCAACAAGCCCTTTAGAGTGAAGATTCAAAGTCAGAGGCCTAGCCTCTGTTTTCGCATCTAAAGCAAGTTCTTACCGGACAGTAAATAGATGGAGTTTGAGAAAGGTTACTAAAAATTAAAGAAATGCGTTTAGCTTAAACTCTATGCAGATACAAAAAGACCACGCTAGGCGTGGTCTATTGCTTGGCTACTTCTCGATTTTAATATTTTCGACACGGGCCTTTAGTTTTTGTCCCGGTCTAAAAGTAACAACACGTCGAGCAGAAATTGGAATGTCTTCACCAGTTTTCGGGTTACGACCAGGTCGCTCGTTTTTCTCGCGAAGATCAAAATTACCAAAACCAGACAGTTTTACCTGTTCGCCATTTTCGAGCGCTTTACGAACTTCTTCGAAAAACACTTCCACCGTTTCCTTGGCATCCCGCTTGCTGTATCCGAGTGTCTCAAACAGGTTCTCAGCCAAATCGGCCTTCGTGAGTGCCATAAAACTTTCCTCAAAGCTATGTTAAACATTGCTACCATCGCCAGTAGCGCCAAAGCATTTACCCTATTCAATCAATGAGATAAGGTCATTTACAAGGAAAGTGTATGCCAAGCTTCTGATTTTCGCCAACTTTTTTATCTTAACTATTTAATTATTCTTTCAAATCAGAAAGATAACTCGCTTCAAATTTCACATATATAGCTAAAAACCATCTACTCAACAGTAACGAAATGGAGTTATATTCCATACAAACAACCATTAATAGAATTTAAAACTTTAGCGAACTAAATAATAATTTTTGAGACTTTTTCCGATACCCAATAAAATCAGCCACTTGATTTGATATGGGACTCAACAAAGGTTACTAAATAAGCGTTATTAAATATAAGATTTGTATCATTTCTGAATTTAATTCGAATTCACTTATAAAAGCCTATGTTCTTTTGAGGTTTTCGGTTACAACTTAACAGAGGATGGCTTGACGGAATCAGAACTCGATGAGTGTATCGAAATCAGAATAGAAATGATCGGTCTAGAAATAGAATATGATCTTGAGAGCCAGTTACTTGCGTGTATGGTTAGTTGATTGCTTAGTAAGTTGGTTATTTAAATAACTTCACTTCTTCGACATAGAATAAGACCTCACAAGTGCGAGGTCTTATTTGTCATTCAAAGCTGCTCATGCAATATCAGCTTTCTTCAATCATTTTTGTTCAGCAAGTGTTTGTGTCGCTTTGGTATTCGTTACATTCGCAGGTTTCACAATCAAACCAATCCCGACAAGAAACAGTATTGATGCAACAACCTGAGCCACAGACAGCACCTCATCATACATAAAGTAACCGCTAATCAATGCGAAGATAGGCACTAACAAGGTTAACGGCGCGGTCGTACTTAACGGGTATTGGATTAGCAGCTTATTCCATACCCAATAACCAAATAGCGTGGTTGGGTAAGCTTGAAACAGCACCGCAATCGTCGTGTTCCAATCCCATTGTTCGATGCCCTGCCAGATTATTTGGTCACCGTGTAACATCACGGCAAATAACACTAATGGCACTGGAGCAAACAGCATCCCCCAGACATTGAACGCAAAAGCTTGAGTGGTTTTCGATGCCTTAACAATCACGCCCATCAAGGTCCAACTGCACGCCGCAATCATAATCAAGATCACGCCATTAACGGTGACATTACCCGTAGCTGCAGATACCAATACCGCCAATGCACACATAGCTAGCATCGCACCCAATAATTTACGAATAGAAGCACTCTCCTTGAACAACCACACGCCAACCGCCATGCCGATTAATACGTTGGTTGAAAGCAAGACCGATGAAAGCCCAGACGATAAACCAGCAGTGATCGACCATGAAGCCATACCCCAGATACCCACACCGAACACAAAGCCATAACTGACTAAGTAGCGCCAAGCAACAGGCGATCAGCATGTCGACCGTGGTGAGCTGCTACCAAGAACTGGAATCACAAGGTTGGATTCATTCTCGACCGCAAGCGGGATATTTTGTTTCTCCTCATAAACCTGCTCACTCAACCCCAGAGTGGGCACAGTTTGAGAGTAAGATATCGAGTGTTAAGCAAACCTCTTCGACCCACAACTCAATCAATGGGCCTTCAGGGGTTTCGAGCACCACTAATGATGAGCAGTCGATCGTTGAACTGGAACGAAGTTTTCGTCGCGCTATTAGGCGTATGAGCAACAGGCTTAACCATTACCCAGATACACAAGGTGAGCCGATTTTACGACAGGCATTATCCACTCATTTTGCCAAGCTCGATGTGCACTTTTCACCTGAAGAGATGGTGATTACGGCTGGCTGTATGTCTGCGATTAAGGCCGCACTTGAATCTTGCACTAAAGAAGGCGACACCATTGCGATTAGCTCGCCATGTTTCAACGGTATTCTGGAATTGCTCGGACAAATGTCGCGAAAAATCATCGAGATCCCGTCTCTAGATGATGGTGTCGACTTGCAACAACTGGAAGCGCATTTGAAAAATAAACAAGTCGATGCCGCGATCTTTTCTACCTCTCATATGAACCCTCAAGGGATCAACATGTCAGCCACTCAAAAGCAGAAACTGGCTGAATTAGCGAATCACTATCGAGTGCCGATCATTGAAGATGATGTGTATCTGGAACTGTCCTACTCCTCACACACGCCGCTCCCCGCGAAATACTACGACAAAGGCGGTTTTGTCTTATGGTGTGGATCAGTATCGAAAAGTTTGTCACCGAGTTACCGTTTGGGATGGTGCTTGCCGGGCAGGTTTATCAACGAATACAAGGCTCAGTTCTCAGCTGCGAGCTACGGCGTTGCCCTGCCCACTCAGCTTGCGGTTGCTGACTTTATTGGATCTGGCCAATACGCTAAGCACGTGAGGAGAAGATGCACTCAGATCTTGTCTTTGCGCCAACAATACCTAAGTTATTTGGCTCAGCACCTTCCTCAAGATGTGAAGATAAGTAATCCACTAGGTGGCATGGTGCTTTGGCTGCAAATCCCAAGCTTGAACCAGTCAGCCTTTGCTCAGGGCATTACCGAGAAGAACATTGATATTAGGCTTGGACACCTGTTCAGCACTCTCGACCTTTACAGCAATTGCTTACGCATCAATATTGGGTATTCGTTAGAGGGTGGAGCCAAGCAGCAATTGGATGCCTTAATCGAGCTTATCCATATTCACAGCTAATAGCACGTAGCACGTAGCACGTAGCCTTTCAAAATCCGCTTTTTTAAATGCCTTCGAATGCCGAATTCTAATAGCCTTTTGTCATAAAAAAGAAGGCTATTATTCCTATCTTAATTCGGGTAAAGCCCCGAACCGTAAGGAAACCCACTCGCCTCAAAACCCTTAAATGCTGAGTTTGCAAGCACCCACAAAATTATGCAACTTGGCTAATGACACATCACTTTTTATCGTCAATATACAGCCGTCAGCGCTGGCGTTTTCCTGTATTTGAAGAGAACTATTATGAGTGATAAAACAAAAAACAAACCACTACCTTCCTTTATCGAAGAACGCTTGAACTTCTATATTCAAGACCTGATTACCCAGAACCAAAGCCAGAAGCATTTAGTATTGGGTAAACGCCCCCAGCGTAATTCCGTTGTGATGCAGAGCAATGATTACTTAGCGCTGTCACATAACAAACCGATCCAAGAGGCCCATCAAGCGGCGATTGTCGAACAAGATGACAACGTAGTGATGTCTGCAATTTTCTTACAAGATGAGCAGTCTAAACCTGCGTTTGAAACTGAGCTCGCGAACTATGTCGGAATGGAGAGCTGTTTGCTTTCTCAGTCTGGCTGGGCTGCTAATATTGGGCTATTGCAAACCATCTGCCCACCGGGCACACCTGTGTACATTGACTTCTTTGCACACATGTCGCTATGGGAAGGCATTCGCGCTGCAGGCGCCCTCGCCCACCCGTTTATGCATAACAATATGAATCACCTGCGCAAACAGCTAGAGCGCCACGGCTCCGGCGTTATTGTGGTCGATTCGATTTACAGCACAATCGGCACCATCGCCCCACTACGCGACATCTACGAAATGGCGCAGGAGTTTGATTGTGCCGTTGTCGTTGATGAATCGCATTCACTGGGTACGCATGGGGAAAATGGTGCTGGCTTAGTTCACGCATTGGGTATCACTAACCAAGTCGACTTCATTACCGTTAGCTTGGCTAAAACCTTTGCTTATCGTGCAGGCGCTATTCTTGGGCCGAAGCAGCTTTCAGAAACCTTACCTTTTGTCGCGTATCCAGCTATTTTCAGCTCGACCGTGTTACCACAAGAGGTGGTTCGTTTAGAGAAAACATTAGAGGTAATAAAAGGCGCAGAAGACAAACGAGAAGCCTTATTCAAAAGCGCTAAATCGCTTACTACCGGTCTCAAACGGATTGGCTTTAACATCCGCAGCGAGTCTCAAATTGTGGCACTAGAGTGTGGTAGTGAAAGAAACACCGAACGTGTTCGTGATTTCCTCGAAGAACGAGATGTATTCGGTGCGGTTTTCTGCCGCCCCGCGACGGGCAAGAACAAAAACATCATCCGCTTTTCGGTCAATGCCGACATGACACCAAGAGATATTGACCATGTGCTCACCGTTTGTCATGAAGCGTACAATCATCCGGAATTAGAGTTCGTGTGATTGTAAGGGCAATTCACACAACAGGATTCTTTGAAAGATAAGATCCCTTCCGATAATCAATATAAACGGCAGGACTGAATGGACGCTATCATGTCGCGATACAAAAAGAGCCCAGCGAATTGCTGAGCTCTTTTCTTGTGTTCATCTGTTTATCTGTTTATCTAGTTCAGCTGGATAACCGGACGGTGCAACAAATCAAATCCAGTGAGCAATTTTGTCGAACAGTCGGTTTTTGTCTGCCGGTTTGACGATAAAGTCTGACATGCCTGACGATTCCATTTTCTCTAAAGTGACTGGCGAGCTGTCACCCGTGTGAGCAATAATTGGCACTGAAGAGTATGCTTTGTTAGCGCTTCGAATTCGACGAGAAGCTTCAACACCGTCCATGATTGGCATCTCGATATCCATCAGAATTAAATCAATATCATCGCTATCCAACGCATCTAAGGCTTGTTGTCCGTCTTCTTTTTGCACAACATCAAAGCCCTGTTTTTCCAATAACATTGCCGTAAATCGGCGTAGAGATTCATTGTCATCGACCACCATAATCGTACGTTTAGTGGTGGCCTCTAGCGGTTTTACAGCAACCGATGGCATCACGCAGTTGGAGTCAAACAGTAAACGGTCAATGGTCGCTTTAGTATTCAGTAGCCAGACTTGTGTTTCCACCCAAATAGGCTCGAAAGAAATGTTACGTACACGCTTGATAGGATGACGCTCATACAAGTAAATGATTCGCGCCTCAGTAAACGAAAGTAACGATTCAATCCTATCGAGGCAATTGGCTCTTAAATCCAAGCTCTCCATATCAACGAATATCAAGTCGAATTCGAACTGGTATTCCTTATTTTTAAGCGCTGATGCTACATCCAACACCGTGAGCTCAAACCCCATAAAACGGGCTACCTCAGTCATTTTATTGGTGAGAACTTTCTGGTCACTCACCATTAGCACAGTCTTAAGTTTAGTCAGTTCATTCTTGATTTCTTTCACCGAATGGGAAGACAAAGACGGAAAAGTCATCGTGAACTGTGTCCATTGATCCACTTCAGACTGACATTTAATTTCACCACCAAACGAGCGCATTACCTTCTGACAAAATGGCAAACCTAAGCCGTAATTACCCGATTGGCCAGTAGTATAAAAGTCCTGAAAAATGCGTCGAATCACATCATTTGAGATGCCTGATCCGTTATCGGTAACCATTATTTGATTGGCCACTTCATCACTACACATGGTGACATGAATATGAAAATCTTCAGGGCTGCGATGGTGGAATGCGTTCTTGAACAAGTTATACATCACGTACTTCAACAAAGTGTCGCTACCCAAGAAATCAAAGTTACTCTGTACGTCTAAAGAGATTGCTGATTTATCAGCAGAGCGCTTGTAATTGAAACTGTCTATCGCATCCTCAACCACCGCTTGCGCTGAATGCTTCTTAAACGTAGATCGAGAGACTCGGTTTTCATCAATTGAAGTCAGTAACAGATCTATCGTTTCGTTACCGGAATGAATGATCTCCATCGCTTCATCGCCCACTTCACGCAACTGAATCACTTCTTCATTGCTTAACGCATATTGCCCTTTTTGATCGCCACTTTTAGGGTTCGGCAATATGGACTGCATGACATCAATAGAGGTAAGTAATCCGCTTAGAGGGTTTCGCATCTCATGGGCAATACCCGCACCAAAAGACTTCGCCAATGACACCTTGTTTTCATGTTCCACCTGATTGCGGAAGTAGAACAAGTTGCCGAATAAGTAGATAAACAAAAAGATTGGCACATGCGTCCAATCCATTGTGAGTTCGAGGTAGAAGCCTTGTGCAATCCAAGCGCACAAGGTAGCAATCCCAATACCGGCAAAGGTTTGTGCAAACATCACTCTCGTCACGTGCACCAATAAAATATGGAGGAAAATAGCCGACATGAATGACATAACCCAAACGTTGGACCAATTATTCATTAGCAGCATGTAGAAGAAGAAACCTGGCAAACAGATAGTTACGGCAACTTGATAATAAGCCGGAAGGTATTTTCGCCATTCAAATGGGACGCGATTGCGAAATATAATGCCAAAGAACAATACCGAGCAAAACAGGCGAAGCGCTAAGTTTTCGTAGGGTTGCGGGAACAAAAACTCCCACACAATGTAGTAAATTGGGAAGCCGACAAAGCCCATCCAACCCACGAGGGTTAAATTCGGTTCTGCGTACTGGTAAACTTTACGAATCGCGTTCATACGAAATACTTTGCTCTCTAAGCCCTGACGTTTATTAATTCTATGATTTGGTTTTTATACTTATATTTTGGCGCCGATTATATTACACATCACGTCCGAGCAGTGAGGTTTCAATCAAATATGTACCAAAGCATTTGTTTTTATTATTAAGCGTAGATGAATGATGCACCCTGCTGACGCTTAAATTTAAGTACGAGTGCTTGGTTCAGGGATGGGCATGCGCGGTGTTCTTTTGATAACTGTGTTCAGCTTACTGCTATGTCACTGTTACTCGATGCATTTTTCTTGGAGTATCCCCGTAATCTATCACTGCGTAATGTTGCGTTACCCTGTTATCCCAGATCGCCATTGAGCCGTTGTCCCATTTGAAACGAACTTGAAACTCAGGGCGTCTCGCAATTTCAAACAGTTGGCTGAGTAAAACATCACTCTCTTTGCGGTCGAGTTCGTTGATATAACGAGTAAACTGTTCATTGATACAGAGCGTTTCTTTATCCGTTTCAGGATGAACTTGAACAACAGAGTGAACCACTGGCGGATTCTCCTGTGCTGTTTTAATCAAGGATTTGTGCCAATCGAGATCAATGTCTTCTGATTCTATACCTTCAAAGGCCACAAGCGAATGAGTCGCCGACAACCCTCTCAACTTAGCTTTCATATCTTCATGTAGAGATTCAAAAACCGCAGTCATAGAACACCAGATAGTGTCACCACCAATGCTTGGAATGTGTTGAGCATGCAACAGTGAAGCTTTCGACGGCAAGCTGCGCCACGTTAAGTCGGTATGCCAATAACTTTCCTTTGGCGCATTGCCACGGGTTGTTTCAATCACACTCACCTGTGGCGCACTTTCCACGCGAGGGAAGAAAGGATGTGCAGGTTCTAACGTTCCAAAGCGCTGTGCAATCATCAAGTGTTGTTCTGGAGACAAAGTCTGCCCGTCGAGAAAGATCACTTGATGGGCAATAAGTGCCTGATACACCTTATCGAGTTCATCAGCACTGCATGTAGAAAGCTCTAGTTCGTGAATACGAGCGCCGATGTGAGGAGTAATGGGTTCTATTTTCAACATACTTTCGCTTATTGGTGATATTGAGTTGCAGGGCGGATCTGGCTACTAGGCTAATCTGACTACTAACTGTAAACCGGGTAAATGCTGATTTTCTTTCTCACTTGAAATAGAAAGTCGTCTCTCCGAAACAAAAAAAGAGCACCTAAGCTGGAGCTCTTTTCGTTTTTTGATACTTCCTGTATCCATAGACAAGTCCAATCTGTAGTACTTTCACTGAAAGCCAGATCATCGATATCTCCAGTTGTGTATCACCAATAAATCTAGCATACAATCTTCAGACTGTTCTGGGAGACAACCGAGATAATCAACTCTAGTGCCAAGCCATCTCACCGCTTAGCACTTTCGCGCCAAGTTCTAAATCGCCTTCCGTAGCCTCAAATTTCGGGTAGGCTTTCTTCATGTAATCACTGATCTCGACCGATGTTGGATTACTTTTGCTCGCCAACGCTTTTTCAATATCAACCACATAATCCTTCGTGAAGTGAACTGCATTTATTCCTGTTGGCATTTCACCTAAATAGTGACCCGGAATTACAACCTCTGGCTCTAGTGCTTTCATACGCTCCAACGATTGTGACCACTGGCTACGAATCTCTTTCGATGCAGTATCTGCCATCCATACATGCACACCGCTATACACCGACACGCCACCAAACACCGTTTTTTCAGACGGAACCCATAGGTAAGCTTGGTGTGTATTTATCTCTTTCACTTCGATGGTTTCACCTTCGATGCTTAATGTTGTGTCGTTCATCACCATTGGAACAATCACCTTAGAGGGCGCGTTGCCTTCTAATATAGGCCCCCAGTATTCAAGCTTTGCATCTTTGGTGCGTTTGATATGCGCGACAACGGCTTCACTGGCAACGACTTTAACGTTAGGAAATGCCGAAACTATCGGTTCCAAACCAAAGTAGTAATCTGGGTCGCCGCTGCTGATGTAAACCATCGATAATTTTTTGCCTGTGGCTTTGATTTGCTCCACCAAATTTTGTCCGTCTGCGACACTGAATTGTGCGTCAAATAGAATCACTTCTTTCTCACCCGAAACCAATACCGAGCTTGCAGGGAATATCGCGTTCTCACCGGGGTTATAGTTAGTGATGTTCAGATCCACAGCTAAAGCAACACTTGATGCCAGCACGGTTCCTAGGCTTATGGTTCCTAAAAGCATGCTTTTTGATAACAGGTTTTTCGATAACGTATTCATGGCTTTATTCCGATACTTGGAGTTGAACACCTGCCAACTCGTTGAATGTCCAAATATCTTATTTGATTGTTTTTAGATGAAATAGATATCAAATTGACTTTAACTATTGCAGTTTTCGGACATATACTGAGGTCGGTTTAATTCTCTAGGCAATAAAACAATGGATAAACTCGAGGCAATGAATGTCTTTGTCACCATAGTGGAACGTGGCAGTTTGAGCGCAGCGGCAGAGCACCTTGATCTCTCACGAACCAAGGTCACTCGTTATTTGGGTGAGTTAGAAACATGGATGGACACACGCTTGCTTCACAGAACAACACGAAGCTTGAGTTTAACCAGCGCAGGTAAAGAAACACTTGAGGTCGCCAGAGAACTTTTGGCACTGGAAACATCCCTAGCTGGGATCAGAAACCAAAACCGAGAGCATTTAAAAGGTCAGCTGCGTATTACTGCGAGCTACTCGATTGTCGATAGCTTCTTGATGGAATCAATTAGTCGCTTCATCGCCAAATGGCCAGAGGTTTCTATCGACATTATCTCGACTGATCAGACCGTCAACCTGGTTGAGTCACGCATCGATTTGGCCATTCGCATAACCAACGAACTGACGCCCAATATTGTCGCGAAGCAGATCGGTGAATGCCGCTCCGTGATTTGCGCATCGCCTCAATATCTAAAAGAGAAAGGCACACCCACAGAAGCCCAAGATCTAGCGCACCACAACTGTTTATCGTTCAGTTACTTTGGCAAAACCGCTTGGACGTTCAATGGCCCCAATGGGCTCGAATCGGTTCCGATTAAAGGGAATATCAGTGCAAACACCTCAGAGGTTCTGCTTTCTGCCACACTCAAAGGCAACGGTATCTGTTTACTGCCCTTCCCTTCAGTGGAAACCTTGATGCGTGATGGTCTATTAGTGCCACTGCTTTCTGAATGGCAACCTAAAACGCTCGGTGTTCATGCTATTTATGGAACGCGTAAACAAGTCACACCGCTGTTAAGAGCCTTTATCGACCATTTATCTGACGAGATGGAACAATCGACAAGTTGGTAGAAGTACGATGCCATCACTAAGGAGGAAAACTTGCCATTAGTAAAACTGATGCAGAATTAAAATCATTAATTTTACTTAACTGTCAGTTGCTTCTATCGTGACTGCATACATCATCAATTAGCTTATTAACGCAGGGAAACTGACTATGACTGCCATTACCGATTTAGACATTTTGTTAAAGTCCATGTCACCAGAACTCATTGAAGGCAACTATGTTTTCTGTACTGTCGACGGAGCGTTAACAGACTATGTTCAGCTCAATCCAATCTCAACTTTTCGTGAGAAAGAAGGTTTAACGCTGGTTCTGGAAGAAGACGTTGCGACCAAAGCTCAGCTAAACTTCGACGGTGTATTTAGCCTTATCACTTTATCGGTACATTCGAGCCTTGAAGCGGTTGGATTAACGGCGGCGTTTGCGACAAAGCTTGGCTCTTACGGCATTAGCGCTAACGTGGTTGCGGGCTACTATCACGACCACATCTTCGTTCAAAAAGACAAAGCAGAAGCTGCAATGAGTGCGCTGAAAGAGTTTTCAGAAGTAGATTAGTAAAGAATTCGATTACTCACAAATACAAAAAAAGCGACGTAATCTACGTCGCTTTGGCTTATTGCTTAACGTGCACTCACTGATCAGGCATCAGTGAGCGAACCAGTTAAGCAAGCTTAAAAGTCGCCACTTTGTCACTTAAGCCAGCGGCTTGGCTCTTAAGTTCGTTCGACTCAGTTAAGCTGTCCTGTGCGCCCACAACTAAGTGGTCGGTAACATCTTTAATGGTCGCCACGTTCTGGGTAATTTCACCCGTCACATGTGTTTGCTCTTCAGCAGCCGTCGCGATTTGAGTCGCCATATCGCTGATCAAAGCAACTGCAGTATTGATCTCTTCAAGCGCATGCGAAGCTCGATCGGCATCTTCTACTGAATGTATTGCCAACTTAGAACTGCTCTCCATCAGCTCAACCGCTTGCGCCGTTGTGCGCTGCAGGATATCAATTGTTGATTTGATCTCTTCTGTTGAAGAGTGAGTGCGCTGCGAAAGCACACGTACTTCATCAGCAACCACAGCAAAGCCACGACCTTGTTCACCAGCACGAGCCGCTTCAATCGCTGCATTCAAAGCAAGTAAGTTGGTTTGTTCTGCAATGCCTTGAATCGTTGCGAGTACAGTCGAGATCTCTTGAGCATGCTTGTTAAGTTCGCTAATCACACTACCCGCTTCATTAACTTCATTGGCTAGGTTATTGATTGAACCTTTGGTATCCACAACCAGAGCGTGACCACTGTTAGTGCTTGTCGCTGAATCTTGCGCCGCTTTTGCTGTTTGCTCGGCATGCGATGCTATCTCTTGCGTGGCGCTCGCCATTTCAGTTACGGCCGTCGCGACCATAGTGATTTCTTGCTGCTGATGATTAAGCTCATCCACCGAACGGTTCGCACGCTGAGCACTTTGCTCTGACTGGCTGTTTAGCTGTTCTGACTGCCCACGGATATGGCCAATCAACTGCTGTAAGCTTCCAACAAAGGTATTGAAGTTATGAGCCAACTCGCCCACTTCATCTTGGTTTTCAACATGAATGCGTTGAGTTAAATCACCACTACCATTCGCGATTTGCGCCAGTGCTTGAGAAACGTGGTTCAACGGACGGAATAGAATAGTACACAAAAGGTTAAACAGTATGGTACATACAATGACGACCAGCAGTGTCACTAAAACTTGACCAATCACTGCATCAAATAACGGTGCAACCAGAGAGTCATGATTAACAACACTCACTGTAATCAGGCTCGTTCCATCAATCGCACGTGCGTACAGAACATAGTCGCTGCCGTTCAACTCGATAGAAGTGTCTTTACCGCTAGTCAGAGCATTTTGTACATCGGAGAAATTTAACCCAAGTGAACTGATATTCTTGTTCAGTAACTTAGTGTCAGGGTGCGTATAAACCGTTCCTTTGTTGGTCGCGATGAACATGTAACCTTCACCTGGAAGAATCACCTGCTCTAGACTGTTTAAGATGTCTGTAATTTCTACATCACCACCCAACACAACCTGTTGCCCATGCAGTTGCATTGCTGCTCCTAATGAAACAACGTTCGCCCCAGTTGCTGCAGCAACCGTTGGGTTATCCATGAACACCTTGCTTGGGTTCGCAACCGCATTGGTGTACCAACCCCATACGCGTGGATCATCATTGCCCGGTGGCAACACAACACCGT
Source organism: Vibrio sp. 10N.247.311.49 (assembly GCF_041467655.1). Taxonomy (NCBI): domain Bacteria; kingdom Pseudomonadati; phylum Pseudomonadota; class Gammaproteobacteria; order Vibrionales; family Vibrionaceae; genus Vibrio; species Vibrio sp. 10N.247.311.49. The sequence continues at coordinate 614,672 of NZ_JBFSVA010000001.1, read as the reverse complement.
TCGCGTTCTTTTGCGAACCATCAGGAAATGCCAAGAAGACATTATCAAAAGAGGCTGAGTCACGAACCTGTTTTAGATGAGTCACCAAGCTTTCTTGTTTGGACTCTTTCGAAAGAGAAGTAAGCGCACGCTCTTTGGATAAGATCCAATCCGATACATATTGATTGTACGAAGCCGATGCGCCCTCTAAGCGCTGTTCAACTTCAATATCCAACCTTTGCAGTGAAGCACGAAAAGACAATGCCTCGACCAAGATCCCCCCCAGGATAATGGCCATACTGGCTGAAATCGCCAGTTTATTTTTAAGCGAGAGTTTCTTGAACATAGGAAACCTATAATGTGGAAGTAAAAAACCGTGGCGAACAAATTGGTTGCCAAAGAGGTTTGCAAGCGGGATATATTTTACGCTTTAAAATAAATTAAGAAACCGATGAGGAACTGAAATATTGATATATGTGAGTAAGTGCACGCATCGTAACCCATTGATTTAGAGAATGGTGAACTCTAAATTTCAAATTGGAAACGAGAATAAGTTCAACGGTAGGCGTCAAACTTTAGGACTGGTAAAGGCACAGATCACGCCATTTCTCACAACCTAAATAGCGTTACGGGTTTTGATCCATTAATCTAATCGTTCATTCTGTCGTCTGAGTTTTTCTATGTCCCGAAGCCAACGTCTCTTTGACCTACTCCAACTATTACGCTGCCATAAATACCCAGTTACCGCCGACTACTTGGCGATAGAACTCAATGTAAGTACTCGCACTATTTATCGCGATATCGTGACACTGCAAGCACAAGGTGCTGAAATTGATGGTGAAGCAGGAGTTGGCTATCAGTTGAAACCGACCTTCACTCTCCCTCCGATGATGTTTTCAACGGAAGAATTGGAAGCGTTACGGCTTGGCGCTGAATGGGTAGCGAAGCAAGCCAATGGGGAATTCAGTGAGTCAGCTAGAAATGCCATTGCCAAGATTTCTGCTGTGTTACCTGCTGACCACCAGGCCAAACGCAGTGAAGATATCGTGCGTGTTGCTTCAATCATTGAAGTCGCAGAGTTAACCATTGACCTGTCGGACATCAAGTTCGCAATTAAGCAACAGAACAAAGCTGAGATTCATTACACAGACGCCAAAGCTAAGATTAGCTCTAGAATCGTTTGGCCAATGTTGATTGGCTTATTCGAACAACAATATGTCTTGGTCGCTTGGTGTGAAACGCGAAGTGCGTATCGTAATTTCAGGCTCGACAGAATTACCGAATGGAAAATACTTGAGCAAAAGTACCAGCATGCGCGCCACGACTTGATCAAAGATTGGCAGAACATGGAAGGCATTGCAGATAAAGTGATTCGCTACTGACAAAAACTGTCACAGGGGTTCGATACATTGCTGTGGTCCCAAACCGGGCTCAACACAAAAACCGAGTTAACTGAAACCAACACGGCAAACCCAATTGAACAGTTCAGGAGCTACTATGTTTACCATCGATTCATTTGTTCTTTATGTCACTGACATTCACCGCAGCATGGATTTCTATTCTAAAGCCTTTGATTGCGAGCCAAAGCTTCTATCACCGACCTTTGCTGTTCTAGACTTTGCAGACAATGTTAAAATCACACTCAAGCAAGCAGATGTTCTAACACCAGCAAGTAACATCAAGGGTGGCGGTACTGAGCTCTCTATGCCTCTTGCGGATAAAGAGACACTGGAAAACATTTACAACACATGGAAAGAAAAAGGCATCCAGTTTGAGCAAACGCCAGAAGAGTCCGTTTACGGCATCAACTTCCTTGCTGTTGATCCAGACGGACACCGTATCCGCGTATTCGCTTAAAAGAATAAGAGCAAGCCGTATTTGAGCCGCTTGCTCATCTCATAAAAGCTTACTAACCGAAATCTAGAGTCAGCAATAGTCGCGTCTCATTTGATGACGTAACTGGTGAACGGTGAACAAGGCCTCTATTCTCATTGCCACTCCAACGCTCCCCTTTCAATAGCGCCACATCACCATTAGCCATTTGTTGAATATCAGATTCATGAGCGTATAGGCCTGAACCCGAATCTGGCTGTCCATTACTTCCACGGCCAAGCTTAGAACGGTCGACCGATTCGTTTGGCAGCCATTGAGTCGCAACGCCGTGATAGGTTGTCACTAAACGGCAAGGAACTTGGTCAAAATGAAAACGAGGACACATCGCTTTATTCAGAACCGCCAAACGGAGCCCTACTTCTTCAAGATCGAACAAACAACAGAACATATCCACCAGCTCTGCCATGTTTTCTAATAACGCTTTGGAAGCGGTTCCATCGGTGGCAAATTCCAATTTATCGAGAGCATATTCAGGTGACACGCTAACAGACTTACTGAAGCTAGGATTCGAGGCGATGAATTCACTAATTGCCATAGTTAAATCTTCATCAAACTGTCGCTGCCATACCGCTATATTAATATCGCTTTGGTAGATATCCGCTAATACCGTTGGCTGCTCAGAAGCGCTAAGTCCTGGCTTATGATTCGCCTGATCCTTGATACTCACAACGGAATTAATGTTAAGTGGCTGATTGCTATTCGTTATCAAAGGCTTGGTCAACACGGCATTCATTACGTCATCTCCTTGATGCATGTTTATCGTTTCTCTTTTAATACTGCAAACGTCGTTCACAGTAATAGTGACTGTTAGTTATGTTATAACATAACTAAACTTACACAAGTAACTTTGCCGATCATGGTTCCAATAATATGGCGATGCTCTACCTTCGTCAGGTAATTTGATGAATGCTGAACTAAGCTTCTATCTATCTTTTTCTAATTTATCTTTAGTTCAAATAAAGACTCCAAAAATGCACGACTCGAGAACGTTAAACTTGTGAATTCATCAATGTGGTGACAACTTATGAAAAAACTAATCTCTACACTCGGCCTCCTATGCACCGTTATCTCCGCTCAATCTTTCGCGGAAACGGGCTACACGTTAGACCCCAATTTATCGAATATCACGTTCGCAACCATCAAGAAGCAGTTTGTTGTTGAGCCCGCATCCATCAAGCCTTTATCTGGTGGTCTTACCGAAGAGGGTCAATTTGCCATATTGTTGGACGTAAAAAGTGTGAGTACTGGCGTGGATATTCGCGATCAGAGGCTCAATGAGCTCTACTTTGAATCGATGACTTTCCCTGAAGTGAAAATCTCTGGAAAAGTTGAACCGTCAATGTTGTCTGGTGACCCAAAAAGAACAACCATTGCAGCGGAGGTTACCTTGCACGGCGTAACAAAAACGATTGATTTTCCCGTTTTAATCGTTCCATCAGAAGAGTTAGTGATGGTTAGTTCAGCCTCGACAATCATCGTCAATGGCGCTGATTTTGGAATATCGACAGACAACTTGAACAAGCTATCAGCTACCGTTGGTGGGTTAGCGATTTCCGACAAAATCCCTTTAAGCTTCAATCTGCTCTTCGATAAATAATGGGTTCACACCTACCCAGTTAGATCTTTCTTAATTCACATTCATCTATCGTTTAAGGTGGGTGAATGTCAGTTAAAACCGGCAAGTCAGCAAACAGTCCTAGATAAACAAGTCACTCATGTTCAATTAAAGCGGTCGGTCGTCCAACTTTAGTCTAACAATTAATCACTCAAATCTGCGGTGATTAAAACAATCGCTTATTGCCTTATCCTCGGCAGAACAACACATCCACCTAAGTGTTTAAACACACTCGCTATTTACCTATCTCAAACCGGTTTTAAATGAGCAAATTATATGACTAACCGCCTAGTGATATTGATGGTGAATGATGTCAATATGCAAAACTAAACAAAGATCTTGTCCTAGTGCTAGAACATCTAGCTAAACCTAAAAAGAGCCCTTTTCATGCTGAATAAACACATCGTTAATCGAGACAGCTTGGCTGGAATGGGGGCCACTCTAATAGGCAACGGGATCGGTAGGTTTGCCTATATAGCATTAATGCCGGCTCTCATTCAAAGTGGTTGGTTTAGCGAAAGTGATGCATCTTACCTTGGTGTCGCGACCCTTCTTGGGTACATATTGGGTGCACCTGCTGCCAACATACTGCTGCGTTACTTTAGTGCTGGGCAGTTAATTCGATTCGCTATGTTGATGAGCAGTTTTAGTTACTTAGGCTGTGCGCTACAAGAGGCGCCCTTAACATGGTTCTATGTTTGGCGAACGTTGGCTGGAATTGCGGGTGCCTTATTAATGGTTGTCGCCCCACCAGTGATTGTCCGAAAGTTTAATCCCGATGTGAAGGCGCGTGTCAGCGGTGTCATATTTTCAGGCATTGGACTTGGTGCGATGTTATCAGGCACATTAATCCCAGTACTGATCTATTTTAGTGTGGTGTCGGCTTGGATTGGCATGGGAGTCATCGCATTAGTCACAACGATACTGACTTGGAATGCATGGCAAACCCAACCTAACACGTCTAAAGCGCCTTATATAAAATCCTCCTTCTCTCAGCTCTCAAAGCCAAAACTAATCAGCGTTGCGCTTATTCTGTTAGCGTATACCTTCGACGCTATTGGCTACTTACCCCATACCTTGTTTTGGGTAGATTACATCGTGCGCGAACTGGGTATGTCGTTTAGCAGCGGTGGTTTATTCTGGGCTACCTTTGGTATTGGCGCCGCCATTGGACCATTGATTACCGGTGTATTGGGAGACAAGTTAGGGCTTAAAAAATCCCTCTGTATTGCATTTAGCCTCAAGGCTTTAGGCGTCGCATTACCGCTTATTAGTACACACCCTATCGCGCTGTTAATTTCTTCATTACTGGTTGGTATTTTCACGCCGGGAACGGTAACTCTAGTGTCGACTTACACGTTGGAGATTGTAGGCTATGAACTGCATACCAAAGCGTGGGCAGGAATGACACTCTCTTTTGCTGTATCACAAGGTGTGGTTGGGCTTTTGATGGCGTACTACTTAAATCATATGGCTTCATACGACGTGTTATTCACCATTAGTACTGCTGTTTTGGTGCTGTCTGCGGTGTGTACCTTAATGACTGTAACTCACTCTAAGCCTGAACACATGACCTAGTTCTAAGCTAGCTTCCAGAGTTCATCTGACGAATACAATAAAGGATTATCATGCAACTCTACTTAAATGAAACCTCCCCGTTTTCGCGCGTAGTCGCAGCAACTGCGCTTCTATCACGCTGCTCTCCTCTGTCTTTTGTTTGGGTTGATCCATGGAGCTCCCCGGCCAACCTAAAAAGCGTCAATCCGTTTTGTTTAATTCCAGCACTCAAACTTGAAGACGGAACAGCACTAACGGAAAGCTTGTGCATTTGCCAATACCTAATTGAAACGTACCAGCCTCAAACGCTACGTCAGGTAACGTTAAGTCGTGCCAATGAAATGCAAACGTTAGGAACAGCAAAGACGTTAATGGAGATCGCGTTTAGAACCGCGGCATTGATTCGCTATGCAGACAGTGACAATGCGCTTATCCATAGAGGGCAAGAAGGTATGGTTGCCGCCCTAGAGCAACTTGACCAAGAGATAAAAGAACAAGGACTAGAATCCCTTTTGAGCGACAACTTGGCCACCTTGTATCTCCATGTAGCTTTAGATTACGTCCAGTTTCGACATACTGAATTGTTTGATGAAGTGGACAGCCGCAACATCATCGATTTTTTACACCTTTCTCCATTCGCAGACGTACTGACACTTATAAGCATTGAGAGTTTGGCAAACAAGTCTGATTATGAAACGTTGCTTGATTCGTTCGGTCGGGAGACCTAAAAGCATCCAGAACTAGAATGCGTAAAGTCTTGAATTCAACGAGAGATAGGCTCAGAGATGTCGTTGATGTCACATGTCGTTACACAGCATGACGCCTTAAGGCTTTACATCTTGGGCGAGGTAAACAACAATCAGTGAGAATAAATCCATAACATAATGTATTTAGAAATTATGAGTAACACAGAAAACAAAAAATCGAGTCCTCTTTTCGAAGTCGTGTTTAACGTCTTTCTTCCTTCATTCATTTTAATGAAGTTCAGTGGAGATGAGCATCTCGGAACAGGCTTAGCATTACTTGTCGCACTAGCCTTCCCTATTGCTTACGGTGGCATGGAGTTAATCCGCAATAAGAAGTTCAACTTCATCGCTGCGCTCGGCTTTGTAAGCGTGCTATTGACGGGCGGTATTGGTTTCTTCGAGCTAGACACTCGTTGGTTAGCACTAAAAGAAGCATTAATCCCTGGTCTAATTGGTTTGGCGGTTCTTGGCTCAACCTTCACCCGCTACCCGTTTATCCAGAAAGTTATCTTCACACCGGCCCTGTTAAATATCTCTCTTATTGAAGAGCGCCTAAAGCAGTTCGGTAACCAAGCAAAGTTTGATCGTTGTCTAATGACATCCAACTACCTATTCGCGAGTACTTTCGCATTTTCTTCAGCTATGAACTACTTCCTAGCGACTTGGATTGTGACTAGCCCTGCTGGCACCGCTGCCTTTAATGAAGAACTTGGCAAGCTGACACTTTACAGCTACCCAGCAATCGCCATCCCAAGCATGCTGATGATGTTAGGTATTTTCTACTACATTTGGCGTCAAGTTCGCACGATGACATCACTAGAAACAGAACAAATTTTTATTACTAAATAGTTCTGAATTAACAAATCGCTCTGACAGCACAACATGAAGCCCAGCAATTAAGCTGGGCTTCTTTGTTTTTACTCTTTCGTTATCAACGTGATAGATGACAGCTTCGATTTGGATTATGAATCGAACGGGCAACCCTAATGCTCTTTTCTCAAGTAAATTTGGGCAACATGTCTATAAACCAATAATAATCAATGAATTGCATTGATTGAACCGACAGATGCTTTTATAGTCAATTCTGTTGGTTACTTTACAAAGCTCTACCCGCTCACTGACATTATTTCAATTGCTGTTGATAAGATCGCATAAGCTAGGTGCTAAAGGTAGACGCCAGCCGTACTCAATAAGGAATATAGATTATGAACAAATCTCAATTAGTTGAACACATCGCGACTTCTGCAGACATCTCAAAAGACCAAGCAGGCACAGCACTAAATGCGCTAGTTGAAGGTATCTCTACTTCGCTTGCGAACGGTGATGACGTATCGATCCTTGGATTTGGTAGCTTTAAAGTTAACTCTCGAGCTGCTCGCACTGGTCGTAACCCGCGAACCGGAGAAGAGATTCAGATTGCCGCATCAAAGACGCCAGCATTTAAAGCGGGCAAGGCACTAAAAGAGACGTGCAACCTGTAACACAAAAAACACAAAAAACACAAGGAAGATTACGATGACGACTAAGGAAAAAGCGAAAACGAGCCGAAGCAAAAAAGCAGGCAAGTCGACTAAAGCGCAAGCCGAAACGCCTAAGACTCGTCAACGCATTGAAGAGCTTCTCGAAGAGCGTGAACTGGCTAAACTGTTAGAACTTTAGTTTATATAAGAACTAAAGTTTAGGTTTAAGCAAGGTGATAGTTTGTTATCGTTCTAATGCCACTGCAGATTTGTAGTGGCATTTTTGATTTAGGAGCAAGCGCCTCTAATAAATAACATTGATACCCCTCCCCACTAAAGCGACAAACACATCTGTCCAAAATCTGAACGCTAAGTAACTGATTGAGTTACATAGCTATACATATCCATACTTACCCAAATCACCTTTTTCACTATCATCATTTTCTTGTTATTGGTGAGATTATTGGAAGGGTTCATGACACGACTATGTTCGAGCAATCCTTCTTCTTTGAGGTGATTATGAATGTCGTTCGCATGGGGATTGAAGCAAATACCCATAAAAATAAGGGTAAGTACAAAGCGATAGTTAAGTTTACTATTCGAGCCCTGTTTTATTATTCAGCTACTCGAAAAATGAGTAATAATTTCAACTCTGAAGAGAGAAAGTTATTATTTATCAAGCAACCCAACTTCCTTTCTAAATTTGTGACTCCCTACTTATGTACTGGCTTTAGCAATAAAGAAAAGATCGATATCTTATCCAAACACTACGACTGGTTTGAAAACACCTTCGCAACAGAAGCTAGACACCAAATCTATAACGAAAGGCTCAATCTTTTAAAACTTGAGATAGATGACAACGTTTATCTGGTTAATCTCAGCTTCGAAAGAAACGCGAGAAAAGAAGGTGAACTGACAATTTCATTGACCAACTCTCAACTCGAAAAAATGTATACCATTTCGTTTACTGTTTTCGACAACAACATCTACATCGGCGGTATACAGGGTGGCGCCAATGACAATGGATTTAGCCGCACATTCACCAAAGCTTTTTACGGTTTAAGACCTAAATCCTTCATGGTAGAAACACTACGACTGCTCGCTATTAACTTGGGTATCGACAATATCTATGCGGTAAAAGAGTCTGGTCATGTCTCGAACTCATTACGCTACGGTAAGAAAAACAAAGACATCAGCCTTAAATACGACAGTCTGTGGGAAGAGCACGATGGACAGGTGCATGATAACTATTTCTATCGTCTCCCGACAAACCCGAGCAGGAAAGATCTTGAAGCTCTAAAACGTCAAAAGCGTAAGTTGTATCGCGAGCGTTATGCCTGGCTAGATCTGTATGAACAAGATCTGAAGAACGTAATCAGTCAGCACATCCATGATCCTGTTCATTATGCTCATGACAGTTAATTTGGCTAACCTGTACTCGACTCGCTAACGCGTATTACCTTTACTAGCGTGCTTTAGTCTAATCACAGCCCTTGGACCAAACGCTCAATCCCGAGGTGATAGCTTTAAAATAAATATTAGACAATGCTAATTTACATCTTTATAGTATCTAGGTATTTCGAAAACTACTCAATCGCCGGCGACCAGCCAGTACTGATCATTAAGAAGATACAAGCTCTATGCTCGGCAATTTGTATAGTTAAACTTAGAGACAGTAATAGGTAAACGTATGACTAAAATTGTAATCATCGGTGGCGTAGCTGGAGGTGCTTCAGCTGCTGCACGCGCTCGTCGTCTTAGTGAAGAAGCCGAAATCATAATGTTTGAACGAGGACCATTCGTCTCTTTAGAAAAGTAAATAATAAACCACTTTTTTACAGAGAGTGGTTTATTAAGTACTTTCGATTAAATTTGGAGTTAGGTAATGACAAAGATTCTTATTGTTGGTGGCGTTGCTGGTGGAGCATCAGCCGCAGCACGTGCTCGTCGCTTGAGTGAAGATGCAGAAATCATCATGTTCGAAAGAGGAAGTTTCGTCTCGTTCGCCAATTGCGGCTTGCCATACCACATAGGTGGCGACATTAAGGATAGAAGTAAGCTCCTCTTGCAAACTCCAGAAAGCTTCTTAGCTCGATTTAACGTTGATGTTCGTGTTATGAACGAAGTCATATCCATTGATCGACACAACAAGCAGGTTACTGTTAAGAACCTATTAGATAATAGCGAGTATACTGAAAGCTACGACTTCTTGCTCCTTAGTCCAGGCGCAGGCCCTATCGTACCGCCAATCCCTGGTATTGATAACCCACTAACCCATTCGCTGCGTAACATCCCAGACATGGATCGTATCATTCAAACGATCCAGATGAACAAGCCAGAGCACGCAACGGTTGTCGGTGGTGGATTCATCGGTCTAGAAATGATGGAAGCCTTCCACCAATTGGGAATTAAAACCACGCTAATTGAGATGGCGGATCAGGTGATGACACCTGTCGACCGTGAAATGGCGGGCTTTGCTCACGCTGAAATTCGTCAAAAAGGTATTGACCTTAAACTAGGCGTTGCTCTTCAAGCTATCGAGTACGTGCCGAACGAGCATATAGCCAGCATCGGCTCTGGTGAAGATACCGAACACCTGCATATTGAAGGTGAACTAAATCTTACTCTAAGCAATGGTGAGTCACTAACTACTGACATCTTAATCATGGCTATCGGTGTGCGCCCTGAGACTAAGTTGGCAAAACAAGCAGGGCTTCAAATTGGTGAACTAGGTGGTATCTACACCAATGAAATGATGCAGACCAGCGATCCTAGCATTTACGCTGTGGGTGATGCGGTCGAAGAAAAAGACTTTGTCACAGGTGCACAAACTTTGGTGCCGCTTGCTGGCCCTGCTAACCGTCAAGGTCGCATGGCTGCCGACAACATGCTTGGACGCAGTGAAACCTATCAAGGTACACAAGGCACCGCTATCTGTAAGATATTTGACCTCGCGGTTGCTTCAACGGGCAAAAACGAGAAACAACTTAAACGTGATGGTGTTGAGTACGAAAAGGTCTACGTTCATACCGCTAGCCATGCTAGTTACTACCCTGGTGCCGAGATTGTATCATTCAAGATGTTGTTCGATCCTAAAACAGGCAAGATCTTTGGTGCGCAAGCGGTAGGTAAAGATGGTGTCGACAAACGCATTGATGTGATGGCGGTTGCCCAACGTGCGGGTATGACTGTTGAACAACTCCAACACTTAGAACTCACTTACGCGCCGCCGTATGGCAGTGCCAAAGATGTAATCAACCAAGCGGCATTTGTAGCAAACAACATCATTAAGGGTGACGCCACTCCGATTCACTTCGATGAAATGGATTCACTGACAGACGAGCAAGTTCTTCTTGATGTACGTAATCCTGGCGAGCTTGAAAATGTTGGCTTTATCAAAGATGCGATCAACATTCCTGTAGACCAATTGCGTCACCGTATGGACGAGCTACCAAAAGACAAAGAGATCGTTATCTATTGTCAAGTTGGGTTACGCGGTAACGTTGCATACCGTCAGTTAGTTAATAACGGCTTCAAGGCCCGTAACCTGATTGGCGGTTATCGCACTTACAAGTTCGCCAGCGCTTAAGTTAAGCTAAACACTGCCCTTTTCCTTTAGAGCACTCTATGTGCTCTTTTTTTGATTGTAACAATCAGTCAGTCTCTTGATGCGCACATCTCCAAGAAAATGGTGTAGCAAATGGATATTTGAGCCTAGATTTTAAACGCCACAATGGGCGAAATGTTGTGAGAATCAAAGCTATCTGCATAGTCACTAGGCTAGGCATACTAGTTATAGGCTAAAGGCTAGCCATATCTGACATCGCTGTTCTGCAAGCTAAGCAACACAACAACACAAACTCGAAACATTCGCCAACGGCGGAAATATGAACTCTTACGTTTCTTTCTACCATTAAAATACCCCACTCTAACTCTATATATTGCTCCTCAACCCTTGAGCTAACATTTGTTAGCGCATCTATGTAACTTGACTAAATTAATTTACTTTGCATTAAGTTAAACCCCACAAACAACCATTTTCATGAAATGGCTTTTCTAACATAAGTATATTCCACTTTGTTAATTGCTCATATTTACTGATGAATTTTTGTGTGTAACCAACATAAAACAAAAAATCAATTAATCTACCAGAAAATAATATATATGTCAGTTGATTAGTGTCAATAATAACCTTAACATATATACATGGTCATAAATAAACACCCCAACCGCTCTTTAGAAATTTAAATAAACATCACACTCATTTAGTACGGGCCGATACTTAACAATAAGGTCATCGCACTCAATAAATATCATGCAACAAGCCAGTACTGATATTTTCTCGTTCCTCGAAAATCCCAGTTGCTTGCTCTGCGAGGCGTCCTCGGCTACGCCTGTGGTGCTCGAACCTTACGGTTCTGCGCTAAAAGCACTACCAAAAATAATAATAATAAAGGTTACAAAAATGATTAAACTAACTTTCGAAGAGCTTATAGCTCGACTCAGCAAAAAAGAACTTGAACAAATGCGAACTGACACTTTTCAAAGTGAAGAAATGAGTAATACAGAAAAGCTCGAACGCATACAACTAATAGAAATCGCAATTAAAAAACGCTCCAAGCGTGGTCGACCTACAAAAAGCAAAGAACAGAAGCAGACAAAAAAGATTACTGCGAATGTGACCCAAGCTGAGCAGAAGCTATTGAGAGAAAAAGCAAAGCGCCTCGGCTACAAGCATATAAGCGACTACTTAAGGCACATCTGCTTCAATTTAACTCCGCAACTTAGAGTAGAAGAGACAAGTCTGCCCAATACCGCTTCTGAACAGTTCTTTTCAGACACCATGAGTGAGGTCGTCAGTCTTCTTCAGTACTCGTTAATGCAAGAGAAGCTAAATAACGAAGAAGTGATGAACATTTTCAACTTTCTGCAAGACATTCAAAATGTCGTCACAGAGCATCGTCAGCATCGAATTGGAGAGTTCGATGAACAGACAGCTATCGTTATCGCAAATCAGTTCCTTAGCGCAGAGCAGCTCCAGGAGCTCGCTGATAACAAAGCACTAAATGACGAGCTATCAATTCAATAAAAACCGTAAGCTACTACAACTAAAGCAAACTTGATTTGCAAGCAAATCAAAAGCAAGTCGAGTTTTCCTTTCCTACTCCATTTACCACCAAAAATAATAATAAAAGTAACTAAGATGATCAGAGTAAGATTCAAGAACGTGCCAAGAGAAAACGGCGCAACACAGAAAGGCGAAGACCGCGCCAACTACATCGCAGGAACTACAAAGGACTTTGACCAGCTCAATGGCCTAAACAGAGCAAACTATGTAGCGGGCAAAACAAAAGACCACAATGACCACGACCCTCTGAGCTCAAAAACCGAGTTCCTGACTAGCGGTAATATCGCCTCTCCACTGCCGACTCTACTAACCCCCTTCCTGCCGCACCATCAAATGGATTGGTCGCATATTGGTAGGGAAATCGGCTCAGTGAAAAGCCAGAAAGGCTTAATAAAAGATCCGATTCACGAGATGATTAGCCTCCGAGAAGGCGAACATCTAACGCGCAAGCAATGGCTTCAACTTGCCAGAGATTACGTTAAAGAGCTAGGGCTGCAAGGCGCTAAGTACATTTTTTTTATACACCGTGACACTAAAAAAGAGCACATACACCTTGTGTTTAGCGGTACAGATGCTGTAACTAAAAAAGTACTGAATCATTGGCAAGATCGAAAGAAAGCCACCAAATTAATGAGGAAGTACGAAAGATGGTTCGGACTCGAAGCAGTACCAAATCCAGGCGAGCGCCTTGACCAAGATGTTACAGAAAACTACACCGATAAAAGCAAGATTGACAAATCGAAAGCCGCAAGGCAAACAAGTCAAAAAGCAAGGATTACAAGGGCAATTAGCAGCGTCATTAAGCAAAATGAAGTTCTTGACTATCATCCCACCCTGCTTGAGTTCCTAGAGCAACTTGAACTTGCTGGAGTGGCTGCAAGTCTTAGCTACAAAAAACTTGGCGACAAACACCCCTCTGGAATTAGCTACAGACTGTCTCGGAACGCCAATAAGAGCCAAGCTGCCAACAATGGCACTAACACGGCAAAATACATTCCAAGCTCTAAGATGGGCCATGGCGGCATGTATAACTTTAAAAAGCTAATGGAGTCTGAGTGCTTTAAGTTGAGCGACAAGGAAGCCAACTTGGTTCGCAGAATGAACATGGAAGAAGGCGCTCGAAAATATGGTATGAAAGCAGACCCTGACGTTAAGCTCGGCTTCAATCAGCTCATTGAGGATAACGCCTACTGCAACGTGGTGTGCCGCTACAAGCTCAAGGATGAAGCCAAGGTCAAAGCAGCTATCAATTCGGTCAACCTGCCTGTCTACGAGAGACTGTTTAACCAATCTGGTGAGAAAGACTTCCTGACGTTCAACCCCAAGCTTCGCGCATTTGTCATTCGCGTAAAAGCAACCAAGCGCCGCTGGCATAAGTTCGAGTACAACCAGCAATGGTCGAACAACACAAAGATGACTAAGGGCGAATTCAATGCTTTGGTTAATCAACGTATGGCAGAAATGCTCATCGAATTCATAGAAAGGATTCTTCAAATGTTTGGCATTATTGTGATGGAAATTGAAACGCATGCGGGCGACTACCAAACGCAAGGTGACTTCAAACTTAAGCACAGTGCACAGCCTCAGATACTCCATGAGGACGATTTGGAAAATACCCTGAGCCGCATTGGTGGCGGCGACATCGTAGCCCCTACCAAAAACCATGACTTGAGTTCAAGTATTTCCTTCTAACTCCAGCCACCTACGGGTGGCTTTGCTTTTGCTATCAATCCATCTTAAGCCATTGATTTAAAGTGAAGTAATATTGGCCAACATGACACTTGTAACTTGCGTCAATTATATTAATTGGTAGATATATCTCTCCCACAACTTGCTGACATTTAATATTATAAACACCACATTAAAGCATCTTAAAATATAAAGATCACACAACATAACAAATTAATTAATTTAGTAAACCAATCGGTTTTTTATTCAATATTTATTAAAAACCACAAACCTAACAAAAACATTTAAAATAATCACATAATACATAAGATTAATTTATCAATTACTCATAAATATCCTTGACCTTAACATGAGTTAATGCAATCATATATTCAAGCCAATAATAATAATAATAATAATAAAGGCATTTAAAATGACTATCGAAGAACAAGCAATCGCACTGCGAAATAAACTAAAAACCCCATCTGAGATTGAATCTGAAAATAGCGAATACTCCATTTCGTACAGCAAGGTATTTCCAGATATCGAAGATATTGAAGAGCTGGCAACAATAAAAGACAAGGCGGTTAGTCTTCACATCCGCGCACTAATTAAAAGGGGCGATGAGGTTATTCTCAGCAAGCCTATCATCACCATTCCACTGCATCAGCTAACAAAAATGCCAGTGAGCAGAATGGAGGTTGTGCAGCTATACGCAACAGATTATTACAATCCTGAGGCGCATGGGATGAACATGCACCTCAAACCAAGGTACTTTGAAGAAATGAAACCGTTTCTTCAGTACGCAATCTTACAAAAGCAAATCTCAGCAAAGACTCTGGATAAACGCAGAGACAAATTTGAGCACACGGACGGTTGCATGGTTTACAACAGCGCTAAACCAATACATGAGTTGTGTGACTGGATCGGAGAAATTGAAGAACTAGGCGTCGTGGAACTACGAGCAGATGAAGCACAAGACATTCAGCAGGCAGTTGCTAGGCTTGAATCTATTCTTGCGAATATGGGCTACGCATCGAAGAGCTTCAATGTTGAAAAATATCAGGATGATGAAATCGCCGAGTCTGTTGATAGCAAGTACAACATCAACAATCGCAGGATCAGGAAAGACGCAAGTAAGACAAAAGAAGAGAAGCAGGCAGAACTTGATCAGGACAGAGCGGCACGATTCACAAACTGCGATGAAGCCAATCTGGACGGACTGCCATCATCGGCAACTACAAACACTGTTTCAAACTCCCGCATTGCATATGAGATTGCATGTGGGAGAACAGTCAAAGAAGGCAGAAAGAAATAAACTCGCCCCTTCGCCAACGGCGGCATCAATTAAAAACAAACGAGAGAGCCAGCGGCCCTCTCGTTAATCTCCAATTCTGTCAGAGCGTCAAGCTTAGCGCCTGCATGTAGGGCATCATCACATTCGTCATTCGGTAGCGTTTAGCATACTCCCAGAGCCTCTCTTGGTTCAACTTGTTGGCTCGCTTTGCCTCTGTAAGTGCTTCAATTGCAACATCAACACCAATTTTATTGCGAAACTTGAAGCACTCAACAATTGTTCGCTCAATGTCCGTAACCAGCACAGGGACACCATCAATCTTTGTGGAGATAACACCAAATTCCTCAGTGTCCCTACTCCTAATTATCTGAATTTTTGGATATTCAATTCGAGGTGCCCTATCACCTTTCTTGATGCATAGCCAGACTTGGAAAGGGGCTTGGGTAGTAAGATTATGGTATTTGAGAGCGGATAGAAGACAGATAATGCCATTTTTCGCTCTGGCTCCAACCTCAGCAAACGACTGCATCTCCGATTCTTCTCGTCCAACATAGCCGTAAAGCCCTCTTTGTAGCCTTTCCAGAAGTTCCTTGTCCACAGCGCGACCAAGAGCTGCACGCGATATGCCAAATTTTGCGGCGTCTGATGTGGTAAATATTGATAGTTCTTTAAGCTTATCTAGGTCTGATGGATTCATAAATGATGATACGTTTTGCTATACATTATCTAGATTGTATGCCGTAAAGTATCATTGAGGCATTGTTCATTGTTGAATTGAGTCAAAAGTCACATTGTAGGACGTTTCCATGTTCGAGTTTTGATCCTACAGAATCGGTTAAGTATCTCGCTAACGCCAATAGTAAGTTTACGAAATCACTGAGCCCGCCATCAAAGCGCTAGATTAGATTTTGCTGAGATATTGGGCAAACAATTCACACACACTTGCCAAAATGACTTTTTTACACCAAAATAACACTGTTTATTTATACAGCATTATTTATGAAAGTTATTCCAATTAACGCACACGCTGGCATCACAGGGTTTGAATCCCCTGCAACAGAGTACACTCAACTCTCCCTTGATCTCGACGAGCTTCTCGTAGAACACCCAAGTGCAACTTTCATCGGGAGAGCATGTGGTGACTCTATGCAAGGGCTTGGCATATTTGATCAAGATTTGCTGATCGTTGATCGACATGTGGATGTGAAACATAACGACGTTATCGTCGCGAATCTCAATGGTGAGTTTATATGTAAGCAGATTGATATCCACCGCAAGCTATTGCTCTCAGCAAATGATAAATATCAACCTTCACTTATCACCGAGTGTGACTCCTTCTCGTTAGAAGGTGTGGTCATCAGATCCATACGTTGTCATAGACCAAGCCACCTGCTGAGAACAAAGTAATGTATGCCTTAGTCGATGCGAACTCATTTTATTGTAGCGCTGAACAAGTCTTTCGCCCTGATTGGCGCGGTAAACCCATCGTTGTTCTCTCCAACAACGACGGGTGCGTGGTGGCTACAAATCGACAGGCCAAAGAAGCGGGCATTGAAAAATTCAAACCATTCTTCCAAGTTAAAGCACTTTGTGAACAGAAAGGCGTAATCGCCTTATCATCCAATTATGAGCTGTACGCCGACCTCTCGTCCAAAATGATGCAAGTAATTGGTCGATTCGCTCCAGAACAACACATCTACAGTATCGATGAATCTTTCCTATCGTTCGAACGTTGTTACCCTGCCATTCCATGCCTGAAAACGCATGGAATGAAGCTGAGACGAGCTGTATGGCGAGAATGTCGCTTACCCGTTTGCGTCGGCTTTGGCCCAACTCTTACACTAGCAAAAATCGCTAATCATGCCGCCAAGAAGATATACGGGTATGACGGCGTCTGTGTAGTCGATAACGTACAAGAGCGCAGAGCCATACTGTCAAAGCTAAACTCTGATGATGTCTGGGGCATTGGTAAAAAAATTCAAGCTCGATTGAAGTTTATGGGCATCAATACAGCTCTAGAACTCGCTGACTATCCACCAGCGCTCGCTCGTAAAGAATTTAACGTCGAAGTCGAACGCACTATCCGTGAACTTAACGGCCAACCATGTAAAGCTTGGGATCAATCACGGGCCGACAAAAAACAAATTTACTCTACAAGGAGTGCTGGTAAGCGTATTACCGAATTGGAATCATTGCGCCAGGCTTTAGCAAAGCATGCCAATATCGCTTCATCAAAAGCTCGTCAGCAAAACAGCCTCTGTAAAGTCATGTTGTGTTTTGCTAATAGCTCGCCGTTCGATGAGAAGGCCGTAACGCGAAGAGCGGTACATAGGTTTGCCTACCCTACTTCAGATGTCACACAGATCACCAAAGCTGCCACTTTACTGGCAGAAGAGCTATTTTGTGAAGGTGTTCGCTTCTATAAAATTGGCGTAGGACTGCTGGACTTAACCGATGGCAAACATGAACAGTCAGATCTGTTTAACCCTATGCCCAACGACCCAAAACTCATGTCTGTGTATGATTCGTTGAACCAACGGTATGGCTCTGACACCTTGTTTCTGGGAGCACAAGGAATAGCACAGAAATGGGGCATGCGGCGTGAGATGCTAACGCCCCACTACACAACTAAGTGGCAAGACTTGCCAGTCATCAAGTGCGGGTAGAGTCATAGTTAATGCTCTGGGGATTTAAATGCTTTGCCTATACTACCTAGCTATCGTGTCTAGCTCGGGACTGGCTCATTATGTTCTAGAACATTAGCCGACTGTAAATGCTGATTAGCGATACATTTTCTAATATCTTTACGCATGGCGAACTACAAATTTCCAGGCCAACTTTCCCAGTTAGGGTAGGCTTTAGAAGGGGCTTGAGGAATATGAATTTGTAGTTCATGCCCATTAATTAATGCGTAGAAATCCGCGTATTCTTGCTCGTTTTTGAGTTTGCTCATCAGCAAGAAGCTAACAAAGCTGAGTTCTGGTAAGAGTGAATTGCTTAAAGAATCTTTTCGCGTGACAAGCGATGACAAGTTTTCTAGGCACGTTTCAATATAATCCGAACTGAAATCGCTTGTATTCGGCTTTGGCAAGTTGTCGTAAAAGCCGTTTAGTTGCCAATCATCATAGTCTTTGATTGGATCTTTCGGAAAGTGAATAGCTAATCCATCGTCTTTCACTGCATCTAGAAATTCAAGGTATGCTTCGTAAGTGCCAAGTTCAGCTTCGTTTAAAAACTTCACAAACCTTCCCTTGAGCATGATCAAGTCTTTCTCAAGTTCGTTAGTAGAAAGTAAGGACTCAAAAATATCGAGCTTTGAAACGATATCTTCAGGATATTCCTCATCAAACTCTTCTTCATCTTTAGTCTCACTATATTTCGCTCGCTCTAATATCTCTTTCCAAGTAACGCCGTAGATATGTTCAGGTGCTTCAGGCATATCAAGTGAGATTACAGCTCCCCAAAGGTTTTCATCAAACCATTCTACATAATCTTTTTGAGATTCAATTTCTCGCTCAACGCAAACTTCAATGAACTCACTAAATGAACAGTAGTCTCGCTCATCCATAGAATCTGGCATTTGATTCACAGAGAGTTCTTGTGACTCCCTCCAGATATCGCTCCAGTCTTTTTTGTAAAAAACTGTCGGTTTATCAGGTAAGAGATAATTCTTCAGATTTTCATAGTGTTCTTCCAACCAAGATTCGTATTGCAATAATGACTGAATATTTTGAAAGTTTACGACCTGTAGAAACTTAGAGTAACTGCACTTTTCTTCTATGTGGTCGTCTTCTGTATCTTCATGTTTGATGTTGTCATGAGCTAAGAGGCCGCCACCTGTTCTATTTGCGATCAGCTGCCCCAAAGTTTCTTCATAGCAATCAACCTCAAGAGCAAGTATTGACTGCGACTCTTCATCTAATTCATCAAACCGAACTAGACCAAAGCCAATTCGATCTAACATGTTATTGAACTTTTGATCTGCCTCAGCAAGATATACTGGATCCCAATTGAAGCCATTTCGAAATTCGTGAATTAAATCTTTCTTGTATCTTCTTAATAAGCGTTCTTTAACAGTGAAAAATCGGTCATTGAATAGCGGAAGCAGATCGTTGCTGAGGATTGAATTACATTCCATGCATGACACAACAAGGATGAAATCGATATCTTTTCTTGTGGAATAAAGTTGAGCGGTTGTAAGCGCAGGTACATGGTCGACAGATAGGTCGACATCAGTGCCACAGTATTGGCAGATATCAGCTTCAATAACAGGGTATTTCTTTGTGTAGAGTTGATGATAAATGGCATGTGCTTGTTTTCGATCCATTTTTTAACCGCTCCAGTGATAATGAACACTCGACTAAGCGAGTTATCATACTATTAGTTAATTCATGCTTTTCTAAATTAGAAAAGACGCAACTCAGAATTATCCACTTCCGAGCTACAGCTCCAGTAAGCACGGCCACGTAGCTCTCACTGCTTACTACCTTTAGTCACGAGTCTAAACTCCAAACCAGATTGCTTCGATTGACGTGTCGAGTAACGGTTAGGGAACTTGTCGAAAAAGTCAGACAGCTTCTTCAGGCCATAATTACGCGGATCAAAGTCAGGTTTCAAACGTTTGAGGTACTGTCCTACTTCACCTAGTTTGGCCCAGCCAGATTCATCACGGTAGTTTTGCCATGCGCGGTGCATCAGTTGCCAAATTTCTTTCTCTACGCCATTGATTTGCGTGGATTGTTGAGGTGGTTGCGGGGACTCTTCCTGTGGCTTATCCCCGTTGAGGTTTTCAATGGCGACAAAGTCATCACAAG
Organism: Vibrio sp. 10N.247.311.49; assembly: GCF_041467655.1. NCBI lineage: Bacteria > Pseudomonadati > Pseudomonadota > Gammaproteobacteria > Vibrionales > Vibrionaceae > Vibrio > Vibrio sp. 10N.247.311.49. The sequence goes on along the minus strand of NZ_JBFSVA010000001.1, from coordinate 594,515 downwards.
CATTTTTAAACGAAGCGGGTGTCATTGCCTTACCGACCCCTATCACAAACATTTCAGACTCTCTCAGCCTTGTTGCAAGGCTAGTGAAATCACTATCACTTGAGATTAGAGCAAATGCATCAAATCGTTGGCTATAAAGAAGATCCATCGCATCAATGATCATGAGAGCGTCAGTCGAGTTCTTACCCGTTGTGTATGCAAACTGCTGCTTCGCTTGAATAGCAAGCTCATTGAGGGGCTGTTTCCAGTTTTTGAGTTGCTCAGTTGAGAAATCTCCGTATGCACGTTTGACGATTATTTGGCCGTAGCGTGATAGCTCTTCGATGATAGAGCTCAATTTAGAATGTGGCGTGTTCTCTGAATCAATAAGAACAGCAATTTTACGACTTCCCATGTACCGTTTCCTTCTTCTATTCATAGGAATAGTATCCAAGTCATCACTCAAATGCCACTGCATGCGTATGAGGTTAAATGAAAATTGAAAGAACAGGAATCCCATGGGCTAACGCCCATGAATCTATCGAGTTATTCAAAGCGGCAGCTTTGGGTAAAGAAAAGGCCACTTTAACTCTTTTGTATATAAATAGAGAAAGTGGCCTATAGATAGAGAAATGTTACTAGCGCTCTTAAGTTCATCAGCTAGGTTGTTTTCGCTGTTCTCATATTGAACTATGACAACCGAAAGACAAGTATATGCCTCTCGGCTTTCGACTCACTACTCTCCCATTTTCCACATCAGCGTCTTCTTCGCTAATTTATGCGGAACTTTCTGCATCCATCGACTCATTTTGGCTTCACCATTTGAATAGCTTCTTAGTTGTTTTTTCACAGCATTCATTAGATCTCGAGACAACCCTGCTGGCATTGTTATTGAGCGTAACCCCCTCAAAACGTTGGTAGAAGAGTCAACAATATGGATTTCAATACAATATCTTGATTCTGGTGTAGTCAGTTCTTCCATCGTCATGTCTGGGATCAACCTCGCGTCAAAAGGGCTATCAAGTGTCGCTACCTTCGTCTTGCCATCTCGGAACTGCCAAAGCAACAAAATAGCGCCATCCTTTTCAAGTAGACCGCAATGCAACTCACCACGACGTAAGATGCTCTCTTCATATTGAGAGATATCAGGCATAGTAACTATCAGCCTGTTACCAGATGGTCGCATCAATTCTGCAATGGCACCTTGTCCGTGTACGGGAAGCTGAATTGGATAGCATTGACCTACCGACATCATATCTACTTCATTCATAATAGATTACCTTTATTTTTAATTATTAGTGGTGTGAAGAAGCCAGCCGCACTGCTTACATGCAGCCAGCTTCCAGTAATTTTTATGACTATTTGATTATCTTGACGTCAAACCGATCGTCTTGATGTATCTCAAGGATCGTTGAAGGTATTTGTAGACGAAGGACTGAGTCTTCATTGAGGATAGTCGCCCAATTCTTATGGGAACCACCCGAAGTTGCATATCCAGATATGAGCGCAATATCGCTATCAATCCGAGCACCTGAATCACGCCCAAAAGCTCTACAAAGAGGGCGACCTAGAAACTCAATGCCTTTACCGTATTCGCGAATTTCTTCGATTGCAGTGATCTCTACCGTTATGGGTGCGCTATTGTAGATTTCGTCCAACTCTTCTACCTCGTCAGAGACAAAACCAGGAAATATCCATGCGTTTTGCTCTTTGTCCCATGAGCCACCTAACCAACGGCATTCCTCGACAAGAAGAGAGTTGTAATCTGACTTGAGCGACACTATGCCCTGCTCTGCTTGAGCCTCCGCACTAGCGCTAAGTTTATAAATTAAGTCGGTTCCGTACTTAAATCGTACAGAGATATCTTCTACTGCGAGGCAGTGTTCACCAAGCTCTAAGTTTTCAGAATTCGAATCAATAAGCAGTTTACATTTGTGTTTACTTGCTGTTTCTGCGGCGAAATATTTGCGGTTTCTTTTTATTATATTGAGAATCATTATTGTTCCTTTTTATTTATTAATCATAGTGTTGCATTCCCCTTAGCTTTTGAATTGATGCCCTACGAATAGAGCTTTGTTAATTAATCCTGTATGTCAGGACAAACGATCCTTTGCGTATCACGAGTGATTTTGTAAGCAATTTTCTCCTTGTACTTATCTAGATTGTGGATCTGGATATCTGCTGGAATCCCCGTATCACGACGAACGCCCACCAATTTCCAGCCTTTAGTGTTCCGAACTAAATCGACGAATGTGGCCTGTGGCACACCACTATAGGCACTAGCGACCTTGGTATAGACTGTAATACTAGCCTCAATGCCTCGCTGATCATGCTTGTACAGTACGTCATCCAAAGTCTGTTGAAGCGTGCTGACCTTCTCGTAAAAATTATCCAGTGATAACGTTCTGGCTCGTGATCTTGATTGTGCTTTCTCGAGCTCTTCCCTTACGTTACGGATCTCTGTGTTTGATTTTTTTGTCATTGCAAAAATCCTTTATATTGTTGTGATAGTTGTATTCTTATTATTGTTTTTGCCTTCGACATAAATAGTAACCCCAAAGAAACAAATAACTCAAATCATTGATTTTAATGAAATTATTATAAATAATATTTTTCCTTGACATATTGTTTATAATAATTATCACACGTCCAAGAAATCACTAGCATTCAGAGATTTACGGTCTAAATAGGTCAATATTTGTGAAGGTAAGTTCGAAAGGAAGCAAAAAAATTAAATTGCATTTAATTGATATAGATCAACTTTAATCATGTAGTCGCTGCTTCCCAATATACAGTTAAAGTGAAATTCAGAATGGTCTTGTAAGACTGTGCTTGGCGGATTAGATACTGGAAGCTTTTAAAAATTCTAGGATTGCGTCAATCAGAGCCCAATGGCACTGCCCATTTCAGATTAGAGGTAAAGACATTAGTAGCCTTTACCTCTGAAACAAAGCCAGTCAAACAGAATCACTTACAGTCTTTCATCATCTTCATCTTCATCGTAATAATGGCCTTCGCCACCACAATTAGGACAAACTTCAACTTCCTCAACACCTTCCCCATAGCAGGTGTGGCACTGTGCAAACGGTTTATCTTCTTCTGGGTCATAACCTGAACCATTGCAGTTACTGCATCTAATAATTACGTCACCACCACGACCATGGCATAATGAACAAAGGACTTCTTTCATGATTTCTCTCTCTTATTTATATAAACAACCTTAGAGCGCCCTACGAACCATTTTATGTTTCGAAGGAAGTCTGTATATTTTCCCCTAAGAGTTAAAACTCTAGGGTTGTGGATATAGTAATTATTGCTAATTTATGTAACCACCCGAATTATTTTTCACTCAATGTATTGCCATTATGGGTAAAGTGTGTATGAAAGAGATTTCAATAGAGTTAAGTGAGGCTGAAAATGTGTTGCGGGAGTGCTTCGAAGCAGGTATCGCGTATAACCTAATTTTTGGACGTTTAGACTTTAGGAGACAATCTGGTCTAGTTCACTTAAGACGACTTCTAGCTGAGATTCCTCTCGTCGATAGACCCCACTACTATGGCATATTAGAGCGAGCATTTGACCCACGTTATGATGCGTTATGCATTGTGATGAGCCATCTCGACCCCACGTCACCGTTCAGCGGTCAGTTGGCTTCATGTGTTCATGTTCTTCTCCAAAATTATCCCAAAGTGCCATTCAAGTTATTCTTGACTGCTGCTGCCACCACTAACTCAGTTATACAGCCAAAAGAAATTGTTCGTGCTTATTATCAAGTTCGTACCGAATTAGGTAACATTGATTCTCGAAAACTATTTATTACAGTTACAGACCCGACGATAATTAAGCTATATGAGTTAGTGAATGAACGACAACTTACGTCAAATTTGATAAGAGTTGAGTACGGACAAACTCAAGACAACATAACTCCATTTAGGATTCATTCTTACGATTTATTCACTAAGCAGAGAAATATTACATTAGACAATAAAGAGTTTAGTCTTGGACAAATTCACTGGCACCTTATAGAGATAGCTCGCAAGCTTGATTTAGGCCAAGACCCTTTGAAAGATGTACCGCACCCGTTACTAGATGGCAAAAAGTACACGCAGTGGGCACCAATGCTACATGCATTGTGTCGCTACTATGAAAATAGTACACCGACAAAATACTACAAAAAATATAGTGATAAACTGCCAAAGATATACGAACATGAGTTGGATAGTAAAAGTATTATTCCTCAGCTTAATCGATTAAGTACGCGAGAAAATTCTCTACATCGATATCTAAATCCCCACCCCAACGATTTCGCCCAAACTCAACAAAAACAACTTGAGCAAATGGCCCCTGCACTAGTTCAGAAAATGGTCATATGTCACATGATCATGTTTTACTTTTCAGTTATGAAAAATGCTAGTTGGTACAGTCAAGTTAGAGAGTGCATAAATAAACTGAAAAAAAGCCACCCTGAAAACTATCTGTCTAAACTGTTGACTCTTCCTGTGAATAGTGAACATACAGACGATGTGCTACTCAATAACCTGAAAGAACTATTTCATTCCAACCCAGTTGGTCTGTTCCCTTGGATGTTTGGGGACGCACTACCAGACCCAATGGAGTTAATGAAGCATTATTTTAGCCATGAAAATAGCGATAATATCGAGTATATAACTAAAAGGAACATGTACTTTAAAGACCTAAAACTGGCGGATTCTGCACTGTTAATTCCTATGTATCTAAGCCACTTTGATAGTTCGCAGTGGATGAAGCCTGCGATTATGGCTCAACTTCCTTCAGAAAATTTACAAACTTGCATTTTTTATGCACCAGAGGGCACATCAAAAGAACTGAGCTTATATTTGGCGGGATTACTTTGTAAAGGTCAGTATGCTAAGGAAACTCTAGAAGAAAGACTCACGATGAAGGTAAGCAAATTGGAAAACTTGCTGCTTGGCATTTGTTTCCTTTGGCAGAACACCTTTGACAAAAAAACCTCCGTGAGTAAGTTTGTCGATACCCTACAAGTTAACGAAATTAGTGAAATTAGTGAAAGGACTTTAAACATGAGGGCAGATAAAGCTAAGTATTGGCTTGAGCAATGGCCTAGAGTCTCCTTGTTCCACGAAAAATTATGAATGGAAAACAACTAAAAATCATGGATGATTTTCTTGGTATTTTGACATTTGAGATGTTTAAACGCTTTTGCTTGAAGTCTATCTAAGTGGAAACCAAAGTTCGGTGACGAAGTGTGTTTACCAGTATAGTCTTATCCGACAATAGCAGTCTGTTTCTAAAGTCGAGCTTCAAACGAACGCAATCTACTTAAGTTTTTAAGCATACGACTAAAATTGTCACAGCAATACTTCCTACAGAAAATACCCTAAAGTTACATGTCGCATATGGTAACAAATAATTATCGTATGATTAGTCTACAAAATTCCAGAGTAAGGGATGCGTGCATTCGCCTCAATTTTGCCTTTTAATTTAGGAGACAATTTACCCCTGAACTTACACGAATCCTCATTTTCCTCACCTTTATAACCAGAACAAGCTACATACACACCATATCTACCGAGTCTCGTAATTTTGGGTGATTTACAACGAGGGCAGAGCAGGAACTTAGCCTTACAGCTTAGACACTCTCCATGCTTCGGTTTCTTAACTGCTAGACCATCAGAACAGCATTCGCAGTCAACCGCTTTAGTAAGGCAACCTAGCCCTGTTGAGCATACGTAAGTGCCACGCTCACCTTTCTTTGGTTTGAGGTACCCTGTCTTACAGTTAGGGCATTTCCTTGCAGCTAATTTCTCAGGAGTAAAGTGTTCCGACACTATATTGATATCATATTCGGGACTAAGTAACTCAAGGACAAATTCTGATGGTTCTTTCGGGTCAGCAACCAAATAGCAACGCTTCTTAGAACGAGTGATTGCTACATAAAACAAGCGTCGTTCTTCGGCATGCGGATACATATCAACGGTTGGCATCAACGCACTTACAATCTCGTTCTCTTTCCTTTCGGTCGGGAACCCGAAGTATCCTTGGTTTAAATCCAGAACGAAGCAGTAATCAGCCTCCAAGCCTTTCGAACCATGCAACGTCCAAAACTTCATATTCTTGAACCCACGCTTCTTGGTGAAACGTTGGGCTGCTGCTGTTTTGCTCTTACGGTAGCGAGTCAATATACCTATCGAAGCACCAGGATCATCTACATAGATTTCCTTAATCGCTTTCTCAACAGCATTCAATGTAGCTTCAATAGGATCTTTTTCATTGGCATCATAGTTATCAATCAGAAAGACTTCTGATGATTCAACTAGAGTATGCGTGACGATCTGCTTCTGGTATTGCTCTGGGTTCTTCATTACAAATCCACCAGCGGTATCAGCAATACTATTGTTATATCGAAATGTCTTTTGCAGTTTGGTCAGGGCATGATTACCAACGTTATTTTGAAACCTTGTCGTGTATTCGAGCTTGCCTCCAACAAAAGCATATATAGCCTGCCAATCATCCCCTACTACAGTGAGACTTGAGCCTGACGCTTTCAATAACTCCATCAAGAAATTCCACCTAGAAACAGAGATATCCTGAAACTCATCAACGAGAATGTATTTCCACTCAGGCTTAAACATGCCCTTTTTCAAATACTGTGTTGCCAAAAGGATCATATCGTCGAAATCAAGATGGTTTCGGCTACGCAACTCACCTACATAGGCTTGTCTCAACCCCTCAATTAATTCCATGTGACTACGGGCATTTTGGATTTCTGCTACTTCCAAACGACGCTGGATTTCATAACCCTCTATCGCCTCTGAACGAACGGCAGATAATGTATCGTGAAGCTCATTAACAGCATTTTTGATGAAGTCTTGCTTTCTTACGGCTTCTAGAATTTCTTCTTTCGATATTGGCTTAGGGACTACATTTAATGCCCTCAACTTCGCTTCTAGTACGGTTTCAAGATTGCCCTCACACCAGTCATAGTGATAGGTATCAACCAGCTCAGTGTCCATCCGTTCGTGGAGATCTTTCTTGTCTTTGATTCCTTGGTTGTATTTAGCTTTATTGATGTCAGCCCTCGTATTGCCATCTCTATCAATCCCAAAGTGCTCAATGTATATCTGAGCACTGATTGCTCCCTCAACAGGTTTCACATAGAAATCAGGGCGGTATGGAAAACCAATATTGATACCAAGGCGATTGCTGTAATCAGGCTCATACACGTATTCAATGCCATTCTTGAATAGCCAGTTGCCAACCAGTACCTCTTGATAACCTTTTACCTCAACGCCATTCAGCGTGATGTACTTCTTGCCTTTCAATGCTTCTTGGTGGGCTTCTTCAGACTCAGACAGGAATGGGTTGTATGCGTAATATACAGTCTCAATGAAAATGTTAAGGTTTTCCTCACTCTCTTCGATGAAGGTAACGAGCCAATTATTAATGAATTCAAGCAATGCAGGCTTTTCTACTAACCAGCTCATGTTCAACTTACGGAACTCTTCCACCGATTGTTTCTGTGCTGCCGCGATAATCTGGAAGCCACGGCTATGAAACGTAGAAATTTGCTTATCGAGATCATAGTGGTGAATATTCGCTGCTTTCAGTCGTTCTTTTGAACGAATACGAAGTTCTTTTGCAGCGGCATTACCATAAGCCAACACCATTACTTCTTCAGGTTTAGCCAATTTTCTTTCAAGAATATCTGTTGTCTTTGCGACCATAACAGATGTCTTGCCTGTTCCTGCTGCGGCAAGAACCATATTGAAGTCATCGTGCTGAACTACTGATAATCGTTGCTCTTCAGTAAGTGGATTGCTCTCAATGCTATCGTAGAACGTTTTGCGGGCATTTAGCACTCTACCAACGTGCAACTCTCTCAGATAGTTTGCAGAGCTTGAAATTGGGCTTAACTCAGATAACTTTTTAATCTTTTGTAGCGGTTCGCCTGATAAATGTGATTCCCAAAGATTCGGAGCCTTGTTGAATAACCGAACCATTGGCTCAATGATAGCTTGAACATCATAGATAGCCGACTCACGCAGATATTGGCCAACTGCGGCTTTTGAGAATCGAGTGTAGGTATCCGCTATTTTAGATTCGATTGCTACTTGAATTTCTCTGTTAATAGCGTGGAATTGCGGGGGTGTCTTTTTATGGCTCAAGCCACAAACAGCGACCACACCACTATCAGTTGTCACTTGAAGCTCATAACCAAGAAGCGAACGTTTTATTGTGCAAAAACCAAGGATATCGGAATACTTGATTGTTCTTATGGATGACTTCTCTACCACCTTTAAAGAAAGCTTACCAAACACGATTCCTTTTTGTTTTCCAAGTAAATTGACTCTTGATTTTATGATCTTCTGAAGCATTCAACATTCCTGTACCTCTATACAGCAGTGCATAATGCCACAGTTCACATAAGCAATGAACAATTACTACACCCTCGCATCTTGTAAGCCAGATTTATTGCCACTTTGTCAAAATGACCAATAAGCGTGTTCTAGATCACATATCATCAATATAGTCACGTTTCTAAATTGTCTAAAACAAAAAATACAACTAGTAACTGTGCAGCTCAGATATACAAATCTGTAAAGGTTCGTGTATCCAAAAAGTCTAATAAAAATAGAAATAAGCTTTGCTCGCATTAGCGAGTGAGCTGAATGGTATTTTTGTTAACAATTTGGAGACCGCGATGAACAAACTTAACCTTTACTTATACAGCCCCGCCTTAAACCTCCTCAACACACGGCCACCTAGCGGTGGGCTTCCTCTTGCTCCGAATTTCGACACTTGTCTCTAACAACAGGGGAAATGTATGACTAAACCAAACCCACACTCTCTTAAAAAAACGGTTGATTACATTAAGGAAGAGTTAGACATGATAGAAAGCTTTGAGATGCAACTTGATGCCCGCAGTTTTGACACAACCACAGAAAAGCTAAAAGTGATAATCAAAGCAGTATCTATCATTACTAAAAACCCGAAGATCACCCTAGAAGAATTCATTTTAGAAACAGGCTCATCCATCAAAAAGATTGATAACAACTTACTCGGTTTTAACTTCTTCAAGTCACTCGTTATCGGGGATGATTTTTCCTTAGACGTTAAGGCACAACCAGTACTCTTACCAGGTTACTCAAACGTCTACTTACTAGACTCACTTCGCTAACTACTCTACTGACCATTCTTTCAAGGGCAGGTTCTATTTGTCTAACAATACCTGCCATTCCAACTATTCATTACTGGTTTTTCTACATGATAAAATTCGACACCACTGAACTTAATCAATCTGCATACCTACTTTATTCACGCCATAGCTATTCATCACTACGGATTACTGAAAAACAACCTCATGGCGTAAACTATATACAAGCCCCTAAGCTGATTTGCTATATGATAATTTTTAAGCTTATTAATAAGCTCCAACTAGAGGATTTTGAATTCGAAAATCACAAATTCACATTTCGACCAAAAGACTCAGATTGTGTTGAAGAGTTGTTCGATCTATACAAATCAGTCTTTGATTGCCACTCTCAGTACCTCGTAATTCTCTACGAAGATTCAGACAACTATCCACAATACCGATTTGAGTTCGATACTTCTCTCAAAGGCAAGATCATTAACGCATTCAAAGGCCAAAACAAACACCTGGATCTCTTACAGATTGCCAGTTGTATGATCATCGACTCCATAAGTGTCCGAGATTTCGGTGGACATATTGAGGTTATCAATCGACTTGGCGCTCAGCCTAGCACACGTAGCCTTTTAACTCACTGACGATTGGCAGGTTAACAACGTTATCTAGTTATCTCCCTAACCTAAATATTTCATTCACGAATAGGTTTACGCCATCTCAGAACCGAACCATGAGCATAGCTCATGAAGTGGGTCGACTGGTTTCAAAGCGCTGCTTTGGCGATCTTTGAGTTAGGCCACTTTTCCATTTTTATATATAAACAGGCAAAGTGGCCTTTTTGAAGGAGCAGGAAGTTTAGCTATCAGCATTGCTTATAAGCATCATCGTAGCGACGCTAGACAATTGCACTTTCATGCAAGCTAGCATTCCAAACTTTCAGTTGAATAACCTTGTTCGTATGCGAACTGTTTGATTAATACTTGGCCGATCTCGATATATGGTGAGTAACGGCAATGCAGCCGAATGACCCCCCTATCATTGTCAACCACAGCACGAATGTTGTTCATCCCATTGTCTATAGCAAATTGATCAGGATTCCACTCACACTGAACAGCACAAGGAGCATTGAACTTTGTTTGGGCCAGTTGGTCTAGCACCGATCGCGTATTCATTTGCTCGGTTACAATTAAGGCGGTTTTGCAGTATGGCATCTCTGTTACCTTAAACACAGAATCTAGAATTGTAAAATACCAGACAAGGCTTGATTTGTAGATAGCCCGTCGACCTGAGGGCAAGCTTAGATACCTAATATGAAATCTTACCCTAGATTTAAGCGCACTTAAAAGAACCATCAACACAGTTTTATGCGCAAATAATCGCTTTTAATTGCACTTTTATGCGCTTTAAAGTGTAATTGCTATGTTCAAAGCTGTTAAATAGGATGCCTCGATGAATCGGAAACTTCTTCAAAAACTACTCATATGGAAAAACAAGACAGCTAGGAAGCCTTTACTCATTGAAGGGGCTAGGCAAACAGGCAAGACATTCTTACTGCAAAAACTACTGGGTAGAGAGTTTAAAAAGACCCTAAGGGTCGATTTTTTGCAGAACCCAGAGTTGATGGAAGCATTCACTGGCTCTCTAAATCCAGATGTGATCATTACCAACGTTGAGCTCTTAACTGGAGAATCCTTCAATTTAGACACAGATCTCCTCATTCTGGATGAGATTGGCGAATGCCCAAAAGCCGTTACCTCCCTCAAATACTTCGCAGAGCAAACCCCTGAGGCATATATCGCTGCTTGTGGCTCGACCATTGGTCAGCTTGCATCGTTTCCTGTAGGCAAAGTCGAACAGCACAGCTTGAGGCCTTTGAGCTTCCGAGAATTTATTTGGGCATCAGGGCAAAAAGCACTTCAAAACGCTTTTGAACAACAGCATAACTCGCCAGTAGCACACGCCAAACTAACTGACCTTCTGAATGACTACTACTACGTCGGCGGCATGCCTGAAGCCGTTAATACATGGTTCGAAAACTCAGAAACCAGCATTCTTCAACGAATAGAAGCCATCTCTGAAGTCCACAGAAGACTAATTGAAGGTTACATGCATGATTTCAGACAACACTCTGGCAGCGTTGATGCCAGGTTACTTGAGTCTGTATTTCGAAGCATCCCAGCCCAACTCTCATCAGTTCATGACAAGTCAGTAAAGCGCTTCAAGTTTAAAGGTGTCCATGAACGTAAATCCCGTTATACAGAATACGAAAGCGCCATTGCTTGGCTTCAAAAGTCTCAATTGGTGTTAAAGAACTACACCATTGAGGGACAGCCTAAGCCCCCGCTCTCCGCCTATAAAAAAGATAATACATTCAAACTGTTTCTGCTAGATGTTGGGCTACTAAACCATGTGCTAGACACGAGCTACCTTGAGATCAAACGACAAGGCCATGAATACAAGGGGTATATTGCAGAAAACTTTGTTCACCAGGAACTAGCGTCGTTGGGCATTGAACCTACTTTTTCATGGAGCGATGCTAGAGCCGAGATGGAGCTCATCATCAGCGACGAGCTTGGTCGCATTATTCCCGTGGAGATCAAAAGTAGTAATCGCACTCGCGCAAAATCACTGCCGTCTTACATAACCAAGTGCAGCCCGCACAAAACTATCAAGCTAACAGGAACTCAAGGTTCTCCAACGACCGAGACTCAAAACATTGAAATGCCGCTGTATTTCACAGAGTTTTTAATGAAACACCTAAGAAATATCGAAGACTGAGGGCTGTTTAAACATTTGGACAAAGCTGTGCCAATATCCATATGATTGCAAGCCAAATAAATTGATCAATCAAAAATCAATATCAGGAAATACTATTCTTTCGTATTCGAGTACTTCTGCTTCAACGATAGACCAAATCGTCACTTCGTCTCCTGATACATCAAATACTTTGCCATGATTTTTTGGAGAGATGGACGTCATTTGATCAAAGTTTGATTGAAAACTCTTTATGTTCGGTAGTTGATTCCGCATCATTGATACTGTGACTCGTTCACTCCCATATCGCCTCAACTTAAGGAACACATTAAGAATCTGCGCATTAATTTGATGCTGATTTACTGCCCATTTTTTCAGCTTTCTCGTAACTTTTTCTTTTTCTCTAACAACCTCATAAGACATAGATCTACTTGTCGTTTCATGATCTTCAGAGCGAGTACCATGAACGTCGCAAGTAGCACTTCGCTTATGGAAAGAGTTAACTCCATCTTCATTTGCAAAATCGTTTGTATGGAAGGTCTTGTCGTGCGAGGAGTCTGAACTTTGAGACTCTTCATTACCGTTATCATCCTCTCCCTGTAGAATATGCGCTGTAGCTAAAGTGCCAGATTCTTCTTGCTCCATACAAAGTAGGGCTAAAACAGAATGGTGTATAGATGTAGGCTCTTCACATTCAAACATTAACACCGCCCCTCTTGAGGGTGTCAAAACAAACCCATTAGCAAAGACTTCCAACTTTGCCAATGATGTCCAGGTAAATCGTTTAGAACTCGTGATTGATGTACAGATTATTGCTTGATTAGATATAGTGACTAGGGTCTTATCATCCTTCTGCCAGTCTTTATTTGCGTGCAGTTGTCCCACTCCAGCATTGTACGTCAACCCTTTAGCAATTCTCATTCGGTATCGGAACCCATGCCCTGCGACTCGACCAGTCGACTTGTATCGATATAAATCAAAACTTGCTTCTTCAAGCATATACTCATTGCGCTTACTGTGAATCTCTGAATCGATAGGCCTAATTCCGAGTTCTAGATACTCATTCACCTTTTGATTAATTCGCCTGGAGCTGCGGTTTATCTCTTCCTGCCGATTTTTTTCCGCTGTACGACGAAAGCTTGAAAGGCTAAGTGAAATCAATACCCCACCAATAAACAGTATCACTAGACTGAAGCCATCCATACTTACGCTTCCTGACAAATAACTTTAATTGTAGTCAAAACTCATAATCACATTAATTCAATCAGGCTCTCACTGAGAGTACGGTGGAGGGTTAGCAATCTTAGTTGAATCAGATTAATCAGAACCCCTTGATGCTTGTCGAAATCGGCGTCAACACGTCCTTGGACATTTTCGAGTTAGATATGTTTGTAATGGTATTCACTTCAAAGTTTGCTCCGACACTTTTCTTTTCAGATAGCCCTCACTATCAAGCTCCATCGAGTATTGCCCGATTAGTGCTTCAAGATTGGAAAGCGACTCTGATTCAGGGTCACTTGCTATCTTCAACTGTGCTAGCCTTACGTTTTTGAATTAGCTCGAAAGCATAGTCTAACATCTCTGGACTCTGATCATTCGCAGCTGCAAGAAGTGCCGCTTTTAGACCAGGGTCGACTTTGTTTCTCCCTCCTGTCTTGTGGTAACGTAGAAGCCCACAGACCTCTATCGTGTTTCGCCCTTTATCTGTTTGGAATAGATATACTGCGCCAGGAACAGCAACTTTAATGTGCTCATCATAATCATCAAAATGTGGATGAATAATGCGATAATTTTCACTTTTGCGAGGAAAATTCTTATACGTCTTTCCTTTTGTGGATGTTCTGGTGCCTTTAGCTCCATTGCAATCCTTACATGAAACGCAAAGATTCAATGGTTCGAACATCCATTGCGGTGAGCTGTCTTTATCGATGATGTGTTCTGTGTCCCACACCATACCATGAGTTGTGTGCATATTTACCTGACAATAGGCACAGGTTTTATCTTGTTCAGCTATGTAATGCTTCTTGATGTTCGACTTCATTGTCGTCACACGGCGGTCGTCCCATTTTTGCTGAGGGGAGAGAGCATCACATTGGACGCTCTTAACGATTTGGGACTCTTCTTCGCTTAATTCGTAGGGCTTCATCATTTGGAAAATGCCTCTAACGTCTGCTCTAAAATGGATAGCAAGCGTTTTACCTTATCTCCATCTGGCAAGCGAGGTTCATAACTTAATAACCAATGCGCCTTAGTCTTTGTCTCAGATGCAATTTCGTTTGACTGACAAATGTCATCCAGCACCTCTATAACTTGGCTTAAGAGATACTCGTTGTTGTTTCCAGGGTTGTGAAATAGCGTTGCCAGTTGATAGTCCGAGGAACGTTCACCATATGGCGTCGCATCGACCAATGTATTTGTTGCCATATCGTACACACAGCAATTCTTTGCGCTTATGTCAGATACAATAAGCGGTGAGTGTGTTGCGATAAGGAAGTGACAGCCACGATAGCTTGAAAACGATTCACTTAATATATCAACGAAGCGTTCCTGCCATTGGGGATGGAGACTAATTTCAGGTTCGTCGATACAGATCAGCGCATTGTCTTCGATCGACGATATAATGCCCATAAACAGCAGAAACAAGCATTGTTCACCAGAACTACGCTTTGATAAAGACGAGATAGCGGAACTTTCGATATCTACAGTAGATTGGTCGTTTATCAGCGATTTATCGTTCATCGTTTGTATGCTTGAAAGAGTAATCAATCCTGCTCTGAGCATTCTTGAAATGATGAGCTTAGAGAAAGGATTTTGTTCAGAGTGCTTCAGATGGATAAGATTAAGGTTCTGATTACCCACGGTTAATGCAAATGCAGGAGCCTCTACAATTCTTTCGCAGTAACCCAGTAGTTCAACCAACTCCATTTCATCGTGTTCGATATAGGCATTTTTCAAAATTAACTGAGTTTCAGGCTCAGTTGATGACTGATTTTGGATATTCTCCAGATCTTTGTTAGGGAATGTGAGTTCGAATTTCAGGAGCAACTTTTGACCAAAATCGAACTTCGATAAAAACCCGACCAGAGCCTTGTGCTTACGTTCTTCGAAATACTCTGCCCCTAACAACTGTTGAATGGCTTTTGATGCAATACGCGTCGATGGAGACAACGATGGCATATAAGGTTTAGAGCCAATATATGCGTAGAAACCTGACGGCACTACATCATTTCGAACGCTCCAATTAGCTTTAAATTTTTCAAACTGGCTAGTGGAGGCTGCAATCAGTTTTCTAGGTAAACGGTGTCCATACTCACGCTCCACTGTTTTCCAATTGTGTGGTGAAAAGTCTTCTCTGAGATAGTGAACAGCAGATGCGACATGGGTATCCTTATCAAGCAAGGCACTAGTGTAATAACTGTGGTACTTGTTGCACGTATCAATCAAAAGCTCTGTTTTGCCACAGCCATTATTTCCGATGATAACCGTAAACGCATTGCGATCGTCATCTTCTTTGTCCCAGAGAACGTGATTCCTTACCTTTTTAACTCTAAAGCCCATGAACGCCACGAAAGTCTATGATTTAAATACCTATTTTACACTTGCGCTCAATATAATCAAAATGCAATCAGATATTTTACTTATCGGTTACTTTAAGGGCTAGTAAGCAAGATTGAATGACGGCTTTCGTCTGTCGGAGGATAATAAAGTTTGATCAACTTATAGCGATGAATGGGACACTTTCGAGCAAGAAAGTGCCACGGGCAAAAAATCAACCTGAGAAGCTTTTGGACAGAAACGTGTCAGTGACTTAGCTAATTTAGCAGAAAATGGATTATTTAAAGTATAGGAAACCTCATCAGGTAAAAAGCAAGACGCGACCTTATTTGTTTCACGAACAGGAATGCAGCAAGCTATACCGAGAGTTCAGCGAGAAGCTTTATGCTAGGCGTTCAAGGAAGCCATGCTTCACGGGAATGACTATTGATGATGTAAAATCACACCGTTGATAACGTATTTTGAATTGCTATTAGGTTAGGACTTTTAGTGGTTGTTTTTTACTGAGTCTACTTAATATTGTGACTCTACAGCACTGTTCTATTGGCCCTTTTTGACTATAGAGAGCCTATATAAGTATTATGCAATCATGTTGTTATTCATTGGGCAGAGTAGTGAAAAGAGAAAATCAAACCTTTATATGTGCAGAACCATCGTGGGCGAATGCATGTGTGGGGGAGAACGGTAATCCGTCGTATGTTCAATACGCTATGGGATTTTCGCAAGCAGCGAATCTCCTTATAGATCAAGTTATCGAAGACGACATCAAGTACCCTGTAGACGATTTTATTTACCCAGTTTGCTTTAACATGAGGCATTCGGTAGAACTTCGTTTGAAAGGGGCAATAACTGAGTTGCAGAGACTTGAGAAGATTGCGGGAAAAAACCTCGATTTTGATCTTTCGGGCTCTCACGATATTGGTAGGATATGGGACTTTTTCAAGACTAAATCTGAGGAGTTTGATTCGCGCTATCGGGCAATCAACCAAAACATAGAACCAACTATTCTTGATATCGCAGATATAGATGCGACTGGTCAAACGTTTCGTTATCCAGTAAGTACAGAAAGTCAAAAGCACCTCGTTGAAGTTGGGTGCATCAACTTCGTAGTGTTAAAAGAGCGCTTTAACGCCCTAGAAGCGCATCTTGATACCTTGCTTGATTTGAATGATTTCTTAGTATTGGAATATGAACAAGGCTCTTTCACCTCAAGGTTATCAAGAGTCCAGTTATTTCAGTTGGCACGTGAGTTACCAGATTATAGTGAATGGCGAGAAGAACATTTTAAGGATATAAAAGATGCCTTAAAAAGGAGTTACGGCCTGTCCTCGAATAGAGCACTTAGTGATGCGCTCGACATCATTAAAGGTCACTACGAACTAGCACCCATGTTAGGGCTAAATGTTGAGTTGCATGGTATAAATCGAGAGGAGTTGTTTACATTCTTGACTTATTGGCACCAATATCATGAGGATGCTAAGGGGAAGACCTTGGCAGGTGCAACGATATCTTCCTCTGCTTCGATTGATTTGTTTGCTTACATTGAGAGAACAAGCAAAATCAAAGTAGATATTTTGGAAGATGCCTCTAAGTGGATAACAAAAGATAAGTTAGCTGGGTTTCAGGCTCTATTCTACTTTGCAAAGAGTTTTGGTTTTTCTGAACAATATACAGCTAAGTATGCTCACCATTTAGCCTCATTGTCAGTAGATAAACAGCCTAAGGACTTTGAAGAAGATTTTATGAATTTGCTGAGAAAGACAAACTGTTTCAGCAATATTCTTCAATCATTGTATTTCTTGAAGCATGATAAATTGGCGAAAAACCTAATAGAGCATTTCGATTGGAAAGGTGTCTTTAAATGGCAAGAAAGAGCTGAAACAAGAGATATGTTCAAGTTGCCAAACTACGGTCAATACGAAACAGACTAGCCACACATATCCAGAGATCTTTTACGAGCTTATGCAAAGGTCAGCATTCCAGTGACTTTGCCAAATTCGCTCATCCACTACAACCATTAGCGAACCTATAAATGAACATAAGTTTTAAGAACATAGCTTGGTCAGGAGTAATCATTTATGTTCTGGTCATGATTACTCTCCATCGTTATCCCAACATGCATGACAACCAAATATCTACTGGAGATTTTGCAAACATTCTCGTTGGGTTGGTAGCCATTGCAACACTTGGTTTTAGCATCTGGGACAGACATAGAGAGACAATAAAACATAACTCTTCCATCGCCCTAGAGTCATATGTCACTTCAATCGATGATCTAAAAATTAAACTTTCAGATTCAGAAGTAGACACAGATACTAGGTTTTTTCTTATCGATAACTGCCATAAAAACTTATTGCTATGTCAAAACGCTATTACTGAACAAGAACATAAACTGTTTGCGCAAGCTAAGTACGAGACCTTCAGAACCCACCTGCAACTGGCATATCATCACTTACAGGTCGAGGATTTTTTAACTGTCCCTAAAGAACTTAAAGAGCAATATAATCTGAGTTACTGGTCTACCAATTGGCTTGCATGTTCATACTTGCTAGTATCAAGTTGGCTGAAGTATGTAGTGCCCAAATCTCCGTTCTATCAAGACCATGGAATTGCTACTTATGGCAATTACCTATGTACAGAAGAAAGATACATATGTTCAATGCTTTCTATGCTGATAGCAGAGCCTTTATCTATTAAACCGACTTCAGAGCTTCTCAATCGATTCTTCCAATTTAGAAGAACATGCGAATTCGAGTTGCTTCACTGTGATTTAGAAAACGCTTTCGAGAATTACCCTTCTCTAGCAGCACATCTAATGCTAAGCCATACGTGTTCAGCATATTCTTCCAAGAATAACAGTCATCCAAATCTGTCTATTGCTGTCTATGACAACGGTGAGAAAAAAGTTTGGTTTACTTTTAAGGGAACTAATGTGAAACACACATATGGCATCCCAAATAAACTAGCGAACTCAAAATATCTTAAAAAGAGATAAAGTGATGCATTCGATTAAATAACGTTTTACTTGGTTATTTAGATAAATTTAAGTAGGACAGACGCACATTCACAGAATGTAAACGATTGTTAGTCTGGCTTGTTTTGGGGTAGATCTGAGCTAGCTGGCACTTTTTAAGAAAAGTGCCACGAGTAAAATTTCGGGTCGATGAAACCTCTGGACAGGAATGCGTTAGATATAAAGATCTAACACGATCCCCTTGGTGAGAAAATATATGTTGAAACCTTAGGTATTGAGCTAATACATCTTAGCTGTCTAACATATCCCATTCATCACCTAACACCCAACGTAATGCTGACAATTTTCCATTAATCATGCCCCACTCAAAGTCGCTCCAAGGCCCTACATTGTCATAGGAGTCTTCAACACGTTTTGCAGACTTCATAGCACCTTTAAGGATATCCTCGTGAATGACATTATTGCCATATCGTTCAGTACCCTCAGGAACAACTTCGATTTCGCCATTTTCAATGCCCCAAATGCGATTCTGGTGCCTGTTATACCAAACTTTATCTACTAGCTCGTCCATCGCATCGAGGATTTCTCTTAGACCTCTGGTTTCCTCTGTGTAGTCATACTCAAATTCAATACCATCTAAAAAATCCTCGTCAATTTGATTAATTGCTGATGCTAGATTATTAAAATATAGAACATTCGTATCATTAAAAATATTACCAAAATCAGAATGTGGTTGACGGTGATCTTTTGCAGAAAAGTCATTGTGATTGTGGGTTATGAAAAAACAGCAAGCTGACTCATTATCTACACTCTGTGAGAACTCATAAAATTGTTCGATGATGACCGCATCTGCTACAGAGTTTTTACTAATGTGAAATGGTGCCCTTTTATCTAAGCCACGCTGAACTGCGGCTACTTTAGATCGTTCACTAATACTGATTTTTTTTGCTGATTCGATGAGCTTCTCAACCCTGTGAATGGTCACGTAGTTGGCATCAGTTAACAGTGGCAAACGCGCATTGATGTCATTTAATACGTCTATTGTTTCCGCTTGTTTATCGTCTGCAAATTCACTTACTACTGCTTTGACTTGTTTAAATTCTTGGGACAGCCTTTTGGCAGTTTTGTTTGCTACATCTTCCTTGTTCCTCTCGTACTCTTCGACAACTAGGTCGGTGAGCACAAGTGTAATCACACCCGATGTAACCAACTCTTCCAGTGCAGAAACCAAAGGAAGGTCATGCTTTTTTGTTGAAATGTCTAGAAGAACACAGGTATCAAGGAAAATATAAAACATAGCACCTCAAATATTATGAATTTTTGCTAATAAAGTATCGTATTACACAACGAGATCACTGATCTCAATGTTTCCATAAATATTGTGTTTGGCTACGCGTAACTTTAGATGAGACAAGTTTTCATTTTTCCTTACCAGTTCCGTGATAGTAGATTTGTCAAATTCGCTCATACTGTAACCAAAAATGATAGATTCAAATGCCTCAAATGGTATTCGTTTGAGGTTGATTTTATGGCCGCTCTCAAGCACAGGGGAGAGTTCATCAGGTAATTCAACTCCAAAGTCTGGTTGTACTAATGGCCCTTTTTTCTTTTCACAAAACATAAGAGGGCATACAATTCGAGTTTCATTTTCAGAAGACCATTGTTTGGCTTTCGAATATAGCAGCCGTTCCGAGAATTCAATTACATCAATACCATTGCCATTAAGAGATTGCATAACTCCTAATGGATTACCTAAATCCGCAACATGGAAATTTTTTAACGGAGCACCATTCATTCTCATCATACCTTTATAATATGTAAGAGAGGCTCTTTTATCTGGAGTATAACTAACATCTTTCGGGGGAAATTGGTTGAAAAACGCATGATTCTCATTGAAAGTAACAGCTAGTCCCTTACCCTCACTAGCATAATGTGTCCACATAAGTTCAATTGTGTCAGACTTCGACAGGGATAAAACCCCTAACTGGCAGCTTAATGCCTCAACTAAAAATGAGTTAACTCTTTCAGCCGTTTGAGTCAGTTGCTCCCGATCATAATCTTCCATTGAGCTGAAGCCTTCTTGAGCTAGCATATGCGGGAAATGGTCTCCATATCGAGAGCCACACGGTTTTAGGAAGAGGTTTTCTAGTTCTTCATTTGATGGGACATAGGAAGGATCGGTTTGCATTTTATCATGTTCTTTTTTTGCCCATGCATAATCCGCTGGTGAAAACTCATTAAAATATGGCCATAATCTCGCCTCACTTCCTTTATCATTAAGGTACTTGGGCTGAGTCATGCGAAATAAACCGTTTGATATAAATTCTACTCTGGGTGACCAACTATTAGTTCTATCATCGAAATCCAAACCGTAATATTTTACAAGCATTTATACTCTCCAGTCGTGTAAGCCTACCTATGTAGCGCTGAGCCACCTTACACACATAATGCGCTATCTTTCATATGCTTGCAATTTACAATCGGTTCATCACTTGAATCAAAAATTCATGTATTAGAATGCAGTAAAGCTATTTAGTGCAATAGAAACCCAATACACACCTTCAGATAACCTCGTATAAGGCAAAGTCACACTAGTAGGTGACAAATGAGTATTTACTCTAAATGATTTTGGGGCAAAGACGTGTTTGCCGAGATCGACGCCAGCACGTCTTTGGACATAAGTTTTCTACACACCCTTTCTTTAAGGGTCACACAGAATGGTAGTTTTCCATCCACGAATGCAACTGCTTGGCTTTGTTTAGAGCAATACTGATTTCTTCTAATACAGAGTCAAAACTCTGTTCTGCGATTAATATTTCAGGCAATGGTGTTTCTATATTTACTGATTTTCCCGACTTTATGATTCGATATCCACTGGATTCCAAACCTTCAAAGTGACTTTTGATATCGTCAAAGTTGTCTGCTTGGCCTAGAAACTGCAACTTAATGACTTTGCCGTAGATCTGGTGAATGATTCGTACTTTTTTATTTACTGGATCGGGATAGAAATGAATCCAGTCGTGCCCATTAGCTCGAGGTTTTGATTGCTCAGGATTCAATTGAGGAAAATGTTCTGAGACATAAGCTAAGTATTGCTGTGCAAATTCTGTTGTTTTGGGGCAAACAGTAGCAACGTAACCTCTTCTATTTTTTTTAATAGCATCTCTTAATGTCTGTGCCTTATAGAGTCCTCGCTTATCACCTTGGGCAGCAAGGTAAACCATTATTTCTTCATATGAAATGGCAGCGTCGTACGGCTCAGAATTTCGAGCGATATATGCTTTTGGGGCAATAATACATGTTCTAAAATCTTGCCAAAAACCATCTTCTAGACCTCTGTTACCCCTAAGCCTGTATCTATCTCCTTGTTGGGCCTGAGCTGAAGCATCAATCTTGTTTTCAATAAGTATTGCTTGGGAAGATAAGTCATCTGATTGATAGATATAAACTAAGTCTGACTCACCTAGATTAGTATCTATGACAGAGTGCCAAGCACCGAGCGTTTTAACTGAGGTTATTTCTTCTCGAACACGACAAACAAACCATTGAGCAAATGAGTCGGAAACATTGAGCTCCTCTAGCACTAATAGATCAACATCACGCTCATTAATACTCTGAAATGTATTTAGTTCTTTCATTAGCCATAGCTTTCCTATCGTTGTTATCTGGTAAACGTCTACTAACCTAGACATTACATAGATAAGAAAAAGTAGGTCAAATCACCTCACTATTATTTGTGAGGTTGAGCTCGGCTAGCAAGGTAAGAGGCAAAACCGTTTCAGTTCGTAAAACCCGAACCGCACTTTACAAACCACTCCTCAGACACGACTCACCCGAATTGAGAGTAATTAAAGCGACTAAGGACGCGATCCATGAGCGAAGCTCATGAACCAATCGATGTGCTTCAAAGCGACGCCTTGGGAGGCCACTTTGTCATTTTTTTAATAAAACAGAGAAAGTGGCTTTTTTGTTGAAAAAAATCCTTGGTATAAACCATTGATTACACGTCAAATCCTGAAGATGCACCACTAATTCATTGATTTTATTAGTAGTAGCGAATGGAAACTATATTATCTGGCATGTATGATTCGCTCAAATCAACGAAACGTAATCATGAAAAATTTTTTCAGGAACACAACAAAAAACACACTATTAACAGTCTTATCAAGAGAGAGCAATCGTTCAACCAAATCAAGCTCCCCCATTTTTAGGCGTAGTTCGTTCACGCTAAACAAATGGTTTAACTTTAAGTGCATACGCCGCCTACAGAGCCACATCGAACAATTCAAAACGAAGTTTTGGGTTAGCTGGTATCAAGGTGACTTGCTGCTACTCAATGCAATGCTCTCAAACAGGTTCAACAGTTTGATGGGCACAGCGATGCTTACCTAGCAGACCTAGTTCAATCAATATCCAATCCCTTGTTCTAACGTTCAGTTACTGTGATAACGCGTATCTGACGTCAGGCGAGGCTTACCCAAAAATCATAACAATAAGAAATTACACTATGAAAATTTTAAACGAATCAACAACTAGCGAACATGTCGGAATCAAAAATCTTCAGGAGAACAAAATCTCTATTCTCATATCCAATGGTATTAATTACGAATGTACTGACCGAAGAATCGTCGCTCCGATGTATGGAAAAAATAATTTTTTTGAGATCGGGAGATCTTACAAGCAAGCCAATATTCGTGACATTGAAATAGTAATCGATTCTAAGATGCACCCTGAACTTTCTGAAAAGGCACTAGCAGAGAACGTGGAAAATGCTCGTTTGCCAATTTTTGATTTAGCAACTGGAATCCATTTTGACAGGCTCAGTACAGTTCAAACACTGCTCGAAGGCTACAAACTTTTCAGAAGTACAACGCTTGCTGACTCAATCTCGAGGAATCTGATTCAGAAAATTCCACTCCATTTCGAAACTTCCGAATCTTGCCTATCGCACTACCTTGATGCTGGTTCGAATGGTTACCAGAAGCTCCTCAACGCCTTAAACAAAACAAAGGCCAATTATGAGTCGATGCTTAGTGATGCTACGAAAGTGACTGAATTCGACCGATTAGTTGAAGTTGAGTCATTCGACAATGTCAGCTACCTCATCGAAGACACTCAATTTGATACAACAGTATTGCTAGGAAAAACAGGCACAGGGAAAACAAAATTTGCATTGCAGCCACTGATAAGGTCAGCCACTGAAAACAAAAAGGTAGTTTATCTCTCGTACCTAATTCCCCTCGTAAAGCAGCTTTGTGAATCTGTTGGAGCAGTAAATTACAAGAATGACTCATTATTTGAGATCGAAAACGCAACGTCACTGGGTGTTGTCGTTAACAGTGCCTATAAAGATCATCTAGCTTCAGTCATCCTGAACTGCGACATACTCATTATTGATGAATTTGAAAAGGTTATGACTAATGTCTGTGGGCACAACGACACGATGCGTGACGAGGTATTTGACGTACTGACTCTAGCGATCCAGAAGGTTCCCAAGGTCGTTGTTGCCGATGCCGATATTACAGATACCACCCTACGCTGGTTGCGTAAGCATCGTAAAAGCATCCAAATCATCCGCGCGACGCAAAACCCATACAGAAACATCAACGTCACTATCGCAAATAAATTTGCCGCTTTTGGCAACACATCGAGCAAGCTCAAAGGGGAAAATGTCATTCTCTTCGACTCTCTAAGGTCAATGCGCATGACAATGATCGACATGGGATTGACTGATAAGAGTGGGCAAGCTTGTGAAAAAGTTGCACTTAAGAAACAGGTTTTGGTACTAACTGGCAGCAACAAGAACATGGAAGCTCAAGCGAGTTTTCTGACATCACCTTCAGAAGAGTGCACCAAGTACGACATGATCATTGCATCACCGTGCCTAGCTTCTGGCTACTCATGCGAAGCAGAATTTACAGACAATGTTAACGTTGTCAGTGACCTCGTGCTGGGGATCGATGAATTGGTCAATTTCTCAAGGCGTTTCCGTGCAAGTAAAAATATTACGTTCTACTTGACTCTAAATGACCATTTTAATTATGTCCCTACTCTGCTTTGTGACACTGACTCCGACCGCGACATCCTTCGTAATGAGTTTGAAGACAAGAAAAAACTATTCAATGCGAATCAACCTCTTAGCATGATGTGGAACCTAAAGCGGCTTGGTTTCAATGTCCAAGTGCAACAATCAAGCAAAGAGCAGCTTGAAGAAGGTGTTTTCCGATTCAACCTCCTAAAGGCTAAGGATCTCGAAGCGCGAATTAAGGCTATTTTGGCGGCACGCCTGATCACGCGAGCCGAGGCTGAAAGTCTACTCATGAGCAACCAAGTCGGTTTTGATGAACTGGCAATGCTCAAGAAGTTCGAGATTATGCGCGACTATCAGCTAGAGGAGATCACCAAGCAGGACATTTTATTTGATGAGGCTTTCTGTAACAAAGCACTGTACAAACAAATTTGGAATCCCAACGGGGTTAACCAAAACAAGTACCTTGTTGAGCCAGCTAAGTTCATTAAGTCACAGATTCTACAAAATCCAGACTACCAAGGTGATAATGACACACTTGTACTTTCTCGCCCGCAAGTTCATGGCATCGCCACAGAAATTTTCGACAATTGGGATACATTTAAACACTTGCTACCAGATAGCGAGCAACAAAAAGATTGCACGCAGACTGCTGCAACCAAACTCTTCAAGGCCTTGATGACCTCATTAGGGTATATCTGGCCAAAGGGGGGCTATCAAAGCGAGCCTAAAAAAGTGAAACTTTCATTGGACGCGAGGGCTCTAACCTACAAAAACAGCCTTCTGTAACAGGAACCAGCGGGTGGTAATCGGACAACATATGCGCCCGATTTCCACCAAGCTACTCGGTGTGGCAGAGACTACTCAATATTTCATCGGCGATAAGATCGACACTCTTGGAAGCATCGATAATGAGCCAGTCCCCTACGGGTTTACCACCACACATACCAACATAAAGACCTCGCAATTCATCATTTGCCTGCTCAGTCAGTGTTTGCCTGTCTTCGAGCGTACAGTGGTTTCTATCATTAATTCTTACAATGCGTTCATCCACAGGCAAATCAAGGTAGACAGTGAGATCTGGTGCGAGGAGTTCACTTTCGACCTCATCAAGTGTGTAGCATTGTCCATTGCTCATCCAATGATGATACACTTGCGTCGACAACCAATAGCGGTCTACCACAACGTTCTGGCCTGAATCTATCAAACGTTGAGCTTCACTTGCTACGTTGAGCACGGTAGCCATATAGAACAACTGCCTCGCTTTGGTATTATGTTCGAGCACCGTATCCAGTTGTTTTCGTACTTCTTTAAAACCCGCTCCTGGTGTCGTTAATAACTTCGCATTTAACTTTTCTGCTAAGTACTTTGACACTGTAGATTTGCCACTTCCATCAAGGCCTTCGATTACGATAAACATGCTGACTCCTCTAGGCGTGTTAGCTTCATGGCTAAATCTCTCATTGCCTTCCACTCATCTTTTGTGAAAGTGTCGCTTTCGATAACATGTGGAATCCCCGAGTCGTCGATATGACCTTCTTTGATACCAAATACCTCTTTATCAGCGGCCAATTGCGTGCCTTCTAATAACATCAACGGAAATGCCTTTACATCTGAAACACCTCTACGCCTAAGAAAATCAACGCTCTCGAAAAAACTTTCGAGCGTTTGCGTCGGTAACCCATAAATTAGACTGACCTCAAAAGACATGTTCTTATCATGAAGCATGGAGATGGCCGAAGATACTTTCTCAATATTGTTGCGTCGATTGATTACTATAGATTCCGACTTGATGGCAGTCTGTAAACCAAACTCCAGATGAGTATTTAGCTTTGAAAACAACGCTAACAAGCGCTCATTAATGTCCTCAAAACGTACTTGAAAGACGAGCTCTGCTTCTAATCCAATATCAATCGCGTATTCCAATATCTCGTATGATCTGCGTCCTTTTCGAAAGATCGGGTCTAACACATTAATTCGCCGAACTTTTTTCTCTTTGAATAAGTCCAGCTCCTTCTTTATGGTCTCCATCGAGAAATCATGTACTTTATTGCCAGTCACATCACGGTGAGCACAAAATGAACACGCATAATAACAACCACGTTGCGTTTCCCAGTGCGCCATTGGCTGGTATTCATCAAGCTCAATCAAACCACTTAAATATGGTGAATGACGTGAAGCAAACTCAAACTTGTTGTTTAAAATAAGTTTGCGGATCAATTTGTCCTGCATAAACGCTTCTGGCAAAGTGGCTTCTGCATAGCTGGGCAAGTAGATATCGCCACCAGGATAAAGTACTTCACAGCTCGACTCATGAACCTGGTATCCCCCAAGAATAATGTTTCCCTTAAAGCCTTTATCCTTAAGTTGCGCTATCAAGGGCTCAATTAGCTCGGTGTTCCATACGTAACAACCTAAAGCTAACCCATCAATCTCTTCCAGCTTATGTTGCTCATTAATTCTGTTTGCTATCTCCCCTGCTGATAGGTTAAGTGCCTTATTTTTATTCATATCAATTGACAGGTGCTCAGCAGTAAACTTCTTACCGTAGTCCTTGTGCTGCCTGCACTCGGATAGAAGCACCCCTGCTGCAAAACTAGTCGCACTTTTACCTTTTTGGGTGTAATCAAACGTAACTAGCAGGCATTTTTTATTCTTACTCATAACTAAATCCATAGTCCTAACTATGCGACAACCACAAAGCTATAAAACTCACTTTTTCAAGCTTCGTACTCTCATAACCAATTAATAACACTATTAAAAATGCTTAAACTGTTGCTCATAGCCTTGTCGTCGACATAGCTTGAAAGTAAGTCGTTTGTTCCCTTTAGATAGGATTAAGCGAAAGCCG
Organism: Vibrio sp. 10N.247.311.49; assembly: GCF_041467655.1. NCBI lineage: Bacteria > Pseudomonadati > Pseudomonadota > Gammaproteobacteria > Vibrionales > Vibrionaceae > Vibrio > Vibrio sp. 10N.247.311.49. The sequence continues at coordinate 567,229 of NZ_JBFSVA010000001.1, read as the reverse complement.
CGCCCTATTCTGAATCGAATCAGGGATGGATTAGATTTAATGTTTTTGCCTCCAAGCACAGTAAATGGCGTACCGTCAGCAATTGAGTTCACTACACTCAGTGTTTTTTGACGAGTAGAGTTTGGCAGATCGCGCCAGATTTTTTTGTCAACAAGACAAATACAGTCAGAGTTAGAGCTGGTCAGCTCAGGATTGCGTGGTTGGTATTTGAATACGATATTTTGCATTTAGACGTACCTTTTTTGTGTTGGTACGTCTATACGCATAGAAAAATGATTTTTTTCGCTTTTTATTTCAACAAAGGCAACATAACAATGTAACCTACTGATTTTGCTTTATTTAAACTATCTGTTAGATCATCATTTATCACATCACCATGTATAAATGTGAGCATTACAGCTCCTTCATCAGGTGAAAACTCCCACTTATCATCAGAAGTTATCCAGCCTTCTAAGTCCTCGTATCTATAGTGTATTTGCACCTGTGATTCAGTGTTGAACGACACTGTTTGCTCACCTTGAACCTCAATTAGCTGCTGATTTCCCCACTCAACGGTGAGCAAAAGTTGTTCCTGTACCTTGTCCGTATCATTTAATGATAAAGCTAAAGCACCCAATAGATCATCATCACGCACCAGGGAAACTATTGGAGAATTTATAGACTGTTTAACAAAGCACTTTGCTTGCTGATAATAGCGCACAAAATGTGGCCATTTGGCAGCAAAATAGCAAAACTGATCAAGATGCTCTCTACGCCTAACAGCTTCACTCCAGACTCGTTCACGCTCTGGATCTTTAACCAGTTCCTTCCAGTCATCAGTATTTCTGTTTCGACCTTGAACCATCTCATCCAATGAAAGTTTATCCAACGGCATTTTCTGCCTCCTTCTTCGTTGGAGATTTGAGCGCGGTGAGCTTATCTTTTAGCTCATCAATATTTGGATAATCTTTGCTCTTAATTTTATACTGATCCAATAGAGTTGTATTTCCTACAGATTTGAACAGTGCTATGCATAAAGAGCTTGGTTCATCACTGTGTACCCTACAAAAGTAGTCAATGATTTTTGTCACAACCGATCTAACTTCACTAGTTGTAAGATGAGACTCCCTCTCGTTTTTCTTCGCAGTGTACTGCGGCTTGTTTTCCCCTTTTGTTAAGTATTTACTCTTGTACAAGTGAAAACCTGGGATTTTCGACTCGATATCAAGGTACACACATAGATACCTAAATGAGGAGTCCACTTTGTATCTGGTAGCGCTTTTGTCAATACATCCCTCAAATTCGGATTCAATGGGAGGCTCTACTTGGCCTAGTTCATCCAACAACTTCTTATTGGCCTGAAACCAAAAATAGACCATATTTGCTGCTACCATCCCACTATAAATTGCAAGGCAATATGAGATTTTATGCAAATCGATTTCAAAGGTACCTACTTCAGCCTGACTATCAGCTATATCAACCTCTTCATCTATCAATTGCTGAAGCCCAGAAAATGTTTTTCCTGATTTGAGTTTGCACCAGTAATCTATTTGACTGAACAACTTGATATCAAGCGGTATACCGCTAGGTAGCTTTTCGTTTTCAAAACCATCAGATAAAAACATATCAATTATCCGAGCTACTGCATTAGCCTGGCTACCAAACGTCAAGGATACCTTTCGCTCATCAAATACCTCCAATGCCTCATACAAGACCAACTCAATACATGGTCTATGCTGTTCAAGATACTGTTTGCGACCTTCAACGCTCCAGTCAATTATTGGCAATAAATCATCAAACACGTCAAACATAATTTATAAATCCAGATTTTAATTTTTGTTTGGCTAAGCTGCTCTTTAGCTGATTTACTTCATCAACCGTGAGATCTACTTTATCTAAATAAACAGCTTGATTTATCTGTTCTGCAATGCCACAAAACCTTAAACCTGCCCAAGAAGAAGGGTGAAGGAATAACCTCTCGGCTCGTTTTAACTCATCCTCATTCCGCGATTCTTTTGTCTTCATTGGCCCCAACAGTCCAGCCAAAGTTTCATTACAACCCAGGGTGTTTAGATATGGCGATAGTCCAAGCTCTCGCATTTTGTTTAGTTCAGCCTTAACTCCTTGTGAAACCCACCAGCGTTGGGCTGCGAGTAGAGCTTTTGATGGTGAAGTACCATTATTCACAAGTTGGTCATAGTGAGATTTGATATGTGCTGTAACAATATCAGGTAAAGCCCACAATGAACCGATTGAGCTAACAGCGCCCCACTCTATCATCCGCATATCGAAACCAAATGCTTCATTAACAGGGATAGAGAAGACACTCAACGGTATATTACTACCGCTTTGGCAAGCCCAAAACTCAACGCGCTCCATTCCAGCAACTTGGTTAACCAGTTCTACGTCATTCATGTCGAAGTGTTTCGTTTTCAGATAAGGCCTATTAGGAAGTTCATGAGCACAGTGGCCATAATAGGATATGACTTCACTGGTACTAACCACTTCAACAAAGTCATCTTTTTGAACATCAGTCATAAGACCTGAAGCGTGTTTGTTCGCTACATTGTGAAAACGTGTTTCACCTCCATTGATGCATCTAGTACCACTGCGCTCGCTAAAGTGCGTTACATGGTTACAAAGATATAAAACTGTTGGAAGCCAATTAATCTCATCAACCAATGTATAAAGTTCTTCACCCTCAATTCCAGTAGCTGCCCACGGTATCTGTGATGCAAAAAAAGAGGTTAACAATCCCAGGCGTTTACAGTCATCAGGTAATATTTCACGCCAGTTTATGAAATCTAGAACCCAAGTTCTAAGGCCATCAGCGTTTCCTTTTACATATGCACCAATATCATTAACTAAGTTTCTTGGTAAGCTAACACTATGACCTGTTACCACTAGTTTTCCAGCATTCATCATAGCGACCAAAATGAGTACGTCGTCATAATTCGACTCAATGTCAATTCTGACCAAAGTCAAATTAGGGTTCTTGCTTAAGGCTTCTTCAAAGTGCTCAATTTGAACTGAATAGTCACTGTTTCTCCGCTTCAAAAATGCAGGGTCTAGCTCGTCAATTAAACTTTCAATCTTAAGAAAGTCAGTTAAACAGTCATTTGATTTTTGTCGTAGAAATGCAATCGAATCTTTGTCGTCTAGCGCCCCCTTAAGCACCGCAGGATACAATGCAGGCTCGTAGAAGTAGGTAGATTCCCCCACTTCTTCTATGATTGAATCTTTCTGTGATCTTTCAAAAACCTCAGTTAGTGCTACCTCAACATCCTCTTCACTTAAATGCTCTAACATCAGCGCAAGTTCGTTCAGATTAAAATAAGTAGACCCCATCTGAAGTAAATCACTACGTAAAGGCAAACAAACTTTTTTTTCTGGGACTTGCCAATGTTTGTTTGCGCTTTCACAAAAACGTAGAGCACTACAATTTTCAAGTAACTGGAATGCAGCGGTTAAACCTTTCTGTTCCACTAGTATACGAGCAAGTCCTGAACATGTTCTTTGAACTAGAGATGCTAATACATCGGCTTCTGCATCACTCTTGCAAGTTCGCCTAATTTCCATCAATTCATATTGCTTTTTGAATAGCTGCTTTAAGTTTTCTGGTGAAGGTTTGGCTTTTGCAGTTCGCACCAAGTAATCAATTTGTTGCTCAGGTCTAGCTATATCGACCTCAGGGTTAATTGTCATAATTTTAATAGGGTCAACTCCGAACCGAGGTGCTATATCTAAAATGGTTTCACATAGTTCTTTGTGTTTTGGGGAGTCTGAGAAATGCATCAACCTCGCAAAACTTAGTCCTAGACCTTGTTCTGGAGCCATAACATTCATAAAAGGTGGCAAATTGTAGTTCAGATAGCCTAAGTACAATTCAACTGATTTCGCTTGTGACTCACATGCTTTCTGGTTAAGTCCTTGATCGAAAAGAACGCTCGCTAGATTAAAGTGGATATTTGAAAGCTGGCCATCTCTAATCACCTTAGGAATCTCACTATTAATTAATAAATCAATAGCTTGAATGTGAAGTGCCTTGGCCTTTTCTATACAATCTAAATCTTTATCAGGCCAAAGATAATCATGTGCAGCCCTCCGATAGACTACGGCTAACTGCGAGAGACTGGAAGCGTGCTTCTCAGGGATAAGCTGCCTTTGAGGAGTGTCTATTGCTCGATTAAAATACTGAATAGCCTTATTTAGGTTATGGTAAGTACCACCTGGTAGTTCAGTGTGATATGAAAAGTGCAAGACCCCTAAATCATGGCAAGTTGATGCTCTTGCCAATGGCTCCTTAAGAGCGATCTTCAATGCTTTGGACAATAACCTCTCTGCTTTCGCGATAGATTTGGCATCTTTTGACTTTATGAGTTGCTTTGCGGTTTCAGTGAGATCGAACCATTTACGTGTTACCAGACAACGAAGCTGTAGGTCTTGCATAGCACTGTACTCTATAGCTTGCTCAGTTTGTAAAGAGAAGAAACCCATTCACTGTCCTCATTAATATTTTTTCCATTTTTGACAACCGTCTCTCTTACACTTCTGAAAGCTATACCTGTTGTATATCTAGGCTAACAGTTTGAATCCATTACAAGGTTACTCTAACTCATAACACCATAACAACCAACTTGCATAAGATACCAACAAGGGTAACATTAAGACAGTCAAATAACTTCAGGGAAAGCATATGTATCAGGTACTTAAAGAGCGCCACCGCCAAGAACGAGACACTTACCCTCAAGCGCTATCTCTACGCGTCCATCGCGCACTTAGTTGGCTCAAAAAGGCGGAAATGTGCGATGACCACGACTCAAAATACATCTTTCTTTGGATTGCGTTTAACGCCGCATATGCTCAGGATTTCGAATACAAGGCTGATTTCGGTGAACGTGGCCTATACCAAGAGTTTCTTGCCAAGATCGTATCTTTAGATAGCGGAAATAAGTTGTCCGAACTAGTTTGGTCTCAATATTCATCTTCCATTAGATTGATTCTAGATAATGAATTTATTCTCCAGTCCTTTTGGAAGTTTCACTCTGGTCTTATCACTGAGGAGCAGTGGAAGAAAGAACGGTCTCAGGCTAAATCTATCGCAAACAAAGCTCTGTCAGGGGGTGACACTGCCACCGTTCTGAGTATCGTTTTTTCAAGACTCTATACCCTTCGCAATCAATTGATGCACGGTGGGGCAACCTACAACAGTTCGGCAAACAGAGAGCAAATCCGCGACTGCACTGCGTTACTCGAAAATGTTGTTCCGACAATTATTGAGATTATGATGGATGGAGCTGAAGAGCTTTGGGGGGATGCGGTTTATCCTTTAGTATCAATCTCATAGGGTTAATAACTAACTCTATTCTATATTTTGTCGATGGATAATATACACGCTCTTCAAAACTTACCCCTATGGGTTTCCCATCACACATAGTGCCCTAGAGTCTTCCCAGTTAATCATCTAACTGTCTGTTTTTCATGCTTTTAAAAGATAAAGATGACTAGTTCAACTTTAAGTAGGTAAGGTCTATCAACTTATTCTTTAGAAGATAGACCAAAGCGACTCAACCTAATCTTCACTGCCTTGGTGCGTGTTTTGCTGTTGAACCTTGTCTAAGATTAACTGCTTCTCTTCGTCACTCATTGTTTGAGAAAAGGTTATAGCGAGGCTATCGATAAAGGCCATTCGTTTAGCATCATCACTTGCAAATTTTTCTGGTTCTTTAAATTGGATGTGACCTCTGTCTCGTTGGTCAAAATCTATCCCCTCTGCACCTAACTTCATTGCGGCCCTGACTCTTCGAGAACTTACACTCTTATCAACGGTAGCAGATACTACAAAATCTCCCCAAGCCCCAATGACCAACTTCACTCTGGGCTTATCGCTTGTCGATTCATAACCAAGTACAGCTTTAACATCATAGTCCTTTAGGATTTGATTGAATAAGGCCTTGTTTTCATGTCTCGACAAGTCCAAGTTCATTTCGGTAAGCCTTCCCGAACGCTCTGCTTTAGCATCTGCTATCAAATTATTCAGTTCGTAGACTTTTGTCTTCTGCGCCTCATAGATACCGACCCAACTGGAATCATTTGGGTAACGTATCATATAACTTTGAGCATTTGCTGCTTGCTCCTGAGCTGAAGCAAGCTCCATTTCAAGCTGGCCTATGTCTACTGTTATTTCTTCTCTATCATTCAATGTATGCAGTAGGTTGTAAACACACTGTTCTAGTGGTTCATACCTTATACTTTTTGCATCACATCCACCTGTTTTGGCTTTGTTGTTGCACTTAATATATGAGCGGATCTTACCTTTTGGTGATATGCTCTCCCCTCCAAACGCCATCTTCTTGCCACATTTCTCACAATATGCCAATCCACTCAAGACGTTCTTAATTTTAGTAACCTTACCTCCTTTTGATTTGCGTATTTTTTGCTGGCAAGCATGAAAGAGCTTTTCTTCAACTATGGGCTCACAGTAATAAACACCATCTCTATATCCAGTTACCGTTTGATCACGAAGATAACGGTTAACCGAAGATTCTGACAAAGGCCTGTTATAGCTTGAAGGTATAAGTACACCTTCTTCATTGTATGTGTATCTTGCTAATTTGATGGGGCCTAACTCATTAATTATTCTTTTGGCTCCAAAGCCTTTTTTTCTTAACTCAAAGATTCTCCTGATTACATCTGCATTTTTCCGTACAACTTTTAAATCTTTACGATCTTTTGTTCTATGCAGCCATATCGGGGTCTTGGCTGTTGTTTTTATACCTTGGTCAGCTAAGATTTTATTTGTTGCAAGAATACGCTCACTTTTGACTCGGCTCTCTTCATTTGCCAAGTGCAAACCCACTTCGAGCATAATTCTTGCGCTTAGGCCACTTGGGCCACTCATATTTGTTTCAAAGACGGTGTTCCATTTGGTGACTGCAACCTTGACTCCCGCCTTCATAATGTTCTCAAAATGACTGCGCACCACATTTGGTTCAGCGCGACTAAAACGATCTATCAGTTCAAAGACAATAATGTCACCAGGTACAATAATCCCTTTTTCTATATCAGCGAATAGCTTCCCTAATTGACCCTTTCGTATGTTTTCTTGCGTATATCCCGACCTACCTTTATCTTCATATCGACGACCAAAAGTGTAAGGTTCTTTACCCTCTTTAACTCTCAGTTCATTATGGATATCAATCCACTGTTGCGTTGCTTCTACTTGGCGCTCAACTCCCTGCCCTTCAATTGATTGAATCTTTTTAGATACACGGTGATATAAAAAATAGCGTCCCACATTACCTCCACACGTTTCTCGTCCAAATGATAACAGCTGAGTTGTTTATTATACAGTTGTCATTTGCCAACTGTGGATTGCCATACCACATAGGTGGCGATATCGAGGATAGAAGCAAGCTTCTGTTACAAACACCTGAAAGCTTCTTAGCTCGCTTCAACGTTGACGCACGAGTGATGAACGAAGTTACCTCTATTGATCGCACCAATAAAACCGTTACAGTCAAAAATCTTGTTGATGGTAATCACTACAGCGAGAGTTACGACTTCTTATTACTCAGCCCTGGAGCCGGTGCCGTCGTTCCTCCCATCTCAGGAATCGATAACCCCCTCACCCATTCACTACGCAATATTCCAGATATGGATCGCATCATCGAAACAATCCAAATGAATAAACCTGAGCACGCGACAGTTGTTGGCGGTGGCTTTATCGGCTTGGAAATGATGGAAGCGTTTCATCAGCTTGGGATCAAGACTTCGTTGATTGAGATGGCTGACCAAGTAATGACGCCAGTAGACCGGGAAATGGCCGGCTTTGCCCATGCGGAGATTCGTGACAAAGGCATCGACCTAAAACTCGGCGTCGCGCTTGAGTCTGTGAAATATATACCTAACGAACACATCGCAAGTTTTGATTCAGGCGAGAGCGAGAAGCACCAACACATAGAGGGTGAATTAGAATTAACACTTAATAATGGCGAGTCATTAACTACTGATATCTTAATCATGGCTATCGGTGTGCGTCCTGAGACTAAGTTAGCAAAAGAAGCAGGACTTCAAATTGGCGAACTAGGTGGTATCTACACCAATGAAATGATGCAGACTAGCGATCCTAGCATCTACGCTGTGGGTGATGTGGTCGAAGAAAAAGACTTTGTCACAGGTGCACAAACTCTAGTTCCGCTTGCTGGCCCTGCTAACCGTCAAGGTCGTACGGCTGCCGACAACATGCTCGGACGCAATGAAATCTATCAAGGTACACAGGGCACAGCTATCTGTAAGATTTTTGACCTAGCCGTTGCCTCAACAGGGAAAAACGAAAAACAGTTGAAGCGTGAAGGCGTCGACTATGAAAAAGTCTATGTGCATACCGCAAGCCACGCTAGCTACTATCCTGGCGCTGAGATTGTCTCGTTCAAGATGTTATTCGCCCCTAAGACAGGGAAAATACTAGGTGCGCAAGCCGTCGGTAAAGATGGCGTAGATAAACGCATTGATGTTATGGCAGTAGCTCAACGTGCAGGTATGACCGTTGATCAGCTTCAACACCTTGAATTAACCTATGCACCACCTTACGGGAGTGCCAAGGACGTGATTAACCAAGCCGCATTTGTTGCCAACAATATTATTAAAGGTGACGCGACACCTATTCATTTCGATGAGATTGCAACATTAAGCGACAACCAACTCCTACTCGATGTTCGTAACCCTGGCGAACTAGAAAATGGTGGCTTTATTGAAGGCGCAATCAACATTCCTGTCGACCAACTGCGTCACCGCATGGACGAACTATCAAAAGACAAAGAGATTGTAATCTACTGCCAAGTCGGGTTACGTGGTAACGTGGCTTATCGCCAACTCGTCAACAACGGCTTTAAAGCACGCAACTTAATCGGTGGTTATAGAACACTCATGTATGCAAAAGCTTAAGGATTAATACTTAGTCGCCGGTAATGGTGCGCGGACACTTACGGGCTAGTTGCTGAGAGAAAGTCGCTCATAAATAGATGCGAGTAGTTAATAGTAAACATTGAAAAACCGAGCTTGGCATTTAAGTAAGTGCCAAGCTCTTTTATTATTCGTAGGAGTCAATAAAAGCTTGCAGTGCTCGCTGATCGACAATTTCTAACCCTTGATCTCCTTTCTGATGAAACCTTTGTCTAATAGGTCTTTAACCGCTCTTCGATACACTCTGCTCAATGTGCCAAAACGTTCCGCTTCTTGATTCACTTTATCGAAACCGCCTAACACAGTATTTGTCTCGCTTTGAACCAATAAATCATACGCAATATTGTAGGTAATTGAGTGTAAAAGACGGTTAGTGTAAATACCCATAGAGTCTTGATAATCTTCCGCCAATGCAGAGGCAAAGAAGAACATCATCCCCGGATTTTCAAGTAGTGCTTCTGCTAATCTCTGAATGCAAATAACATCAACTTGCATGTGTTCATCAGCCACTACGTTCCACTGACAAGGGGTCTGCGCGAAAAACTCCATCTCACCGAAGATATGGTAATCACAATTCACTTCGCCCAATTGAAAGCGTCGCCCATTAGCCGCCGAAATACTCATAGAGACTCTTCCAGCGGGCACTACATAAAGATACTGAAGCTGCTCACCTTGACGTAGGATTTCATCATTTTGATTGAAGTAACGAGAGTTAACTTGGTGTTGGTAGATGAGATCTCTAAATTCAGAGCTTTTTTTTTCTAAGTAGTTTTTAAAGCGTCCGCTTGAGTATGGTGCAATCTTCATACTTACTCTCTCATTGCATTACTGCTGTTTATATTCAAACGATTGTAACCACTTAAACCACAGGAGAGAACCCAATAAAAAAGCGACGGTCTCCCGTCGCTTTTATTGTTGTTTTTCGCCAGAACCTTATTGTGCAATTAATGCTTCCAGTGCCGCTAAAGATGCTAGCCGCTCTCCTTGCATCATTGCCTCAGCCTCATCGACATATTGCCCAACGCCCTCTTTTACATCTTGTTCATACAAGACAACATTGTTCAAGATAGAAGCGACATTAAGCCCTCTCAAGCGTCCCACGGTAAACAGCGCGGATGTTTCCATGTCTGCACCTAAAATGCCTTTGCCATTCCAGTACTGACAAAGCGCCTGCTCGTCATCGGTATAAAAACTGTCGTGTGAGCGTACCGTGCCCAAATAGTAAGGTGTTGTTTGCTGCTGCAAGAACTTGTCTAGCTCTTTAAGCAGAGAGAAGCTTGCATAGGCGGGATACGACGGCTTAACGTAAGCGGTAGAACCACCCTCATCGCGAACCGCGCCCTCTGCAATAATTAGCTCACCAAGCCCGATATGTGACTGCATCGCACCTGCAGACCCTACTCTGACGATATGAGTCACACCACAAAACTTAAGCTCTTCTACCGCAATGATCATTGAAGGTGCACCAATGCCCGTGCTGCAAACCGATATCGCTTTACCTTGATATTGACCAGTGAAGATTCGATACTCTCGGTTCTCAGAAACCATCTCGGCATCTTCAAGCAAGCTCGCGATTCGATTCGCTCTATCAGGCTCGCCACAAACAATGACTAACGGAGCAATTTGCGTTTCATCAACGCCGATATGAGGTTGCTTTGCCATCTTCACTCCTAAGAAGCCGTTGCTTGAGTTAACGATTTATCACTGTTTCGTTTAGCTGTGCGTGCCCACTCACGAGTACCGTTTGCCGCAATAAACATTAAGATTGCGTATTGAACAGACATTGCGTACACACCCTGCGTCGCATAAATACCAACACTGATAATGTTAATCACAATCCACAGTATCCAGTTTTCAACATACTTACGTGTCATAAGAACTTGAGCAACAATAGATAGAATGGTCATCGTGGCATCCCAGAATGGGAACGCATCCGGTTCAAGCACTGGCTCCGCTAAATCCGCACCAAATAGATTCAGGCTATCTACCGCGATGTTTGCTAGCGCAAAAAAGAATGGGTCGATGTACATAGTTAACAAAGCAATAGAAATCGCACACGCTACGGCCGTTGCTACTAGTTTATTTTGGCTCAACCAACGAACTTCTAGCGTTTCACCTTGCTCATTAGGACGTGTCCATGCGTACCAACCGTAAATGTTGGCGCAAAAGAAAAAGAGTTGTAGAAGTAACAGTCCGTATAACTGAATTTGGAAAAAGATAACCGCGAATAAGGTGACATTCAGCAATCCGAACAGGTAGTTAATGGTTTTTTCTTGGCTTGCAAACCAAATACACAACAAACCAAACACGGTGCCGAATGCTTCAATCCAGCTCATTGCGTAGCCATCCCCTATTGGGATATTGACTAAAGTATTGTTGATATCAAGTAGAGCGAATAGGTCCATAGATGTGTCCTTTATTATTTGTTTTAGTGGCACCTATTTTATTGCGCCTCTCCAAATAAAAAGGAGGACATTTGTCCCCCCTAGAATGCATGCGATCATAAATCAGAATATTAAATCCGGAAAATCAATTTCACGGGAAGATGTCATAGCCCTCCCACAGTCTCGAACTCGAAACTCCAGCACCAGAACAGCCCCCTTCCAAAAACGGAATTTTAATTTACTGGCTAAACGCCGATATCGCATTGACGGTTACGTTTGAGAAGCGCATGATTTTATTTCGAGCAGAATCGTTGTCTGGCGTGTTAACCGTGTAATCGCCCCAAAACTCGTTCTGTGCAACGTACTCAATTGTATGGCAGGTCACATGAATAAAGTAATTATGTTAGTAATGGGGCTGCTTTTTACCAGTCGATTGTTTGCCAGTATTGTTCCTCATGTTGGTCAACTTGAGCATGACGCGCCTATTCTCCTTCGCTCGGCATTGATTGTAGGGGTTGCGGCTTACGCGGTTTGGAGTGCATTTAAATACTTCAAAAAGATCAAGGCCTCAGATTCAGATCAACTGTAACGGCGAAAGTCCAAAAGCTTTTGAATAAGCCTCTAATTTCGATTACTAATCTGCGAAATAATCGACCAAGATTTTACGCCACTTTCGTGACTCACGAATCTTCAACAGGGCGCGGTTAATCTCTTCTTCGTACACGTTATTTTCAGTGATTATGAAACCGTAGTTGGACTTTTATAACTGATAAAACAACACCGCTATACCAAGCTTAAGTTTGATAGCTAGAAACTGACATAAACTGACTTTGTGCCGACGAACATAACTTTCCGCACTGAGTAATTTGGCTTTCTAGGAAGTAGATATTACGTCTACTTTTCACCCACTGGGCACGAACTTCCAGTTCTTGACCAATCAAAATCGGATGATGAAAACGAGAGGTTAAACTCACCGTCATCGCCTTGATATCATTCTGAAATAGACAATGCAACATCGCGCTGTCATGCAATGTAGTGACAATGCCACCTTGCATGATGCCATCGTAGCCCTCAGCTTTATCTGTTGGTACAATCTTGGCTCTGGTTTTATATTTAGCTACTGCCTCATGCTTAGTTAAAGTGTCATGCTCGCCAATAGCTTCAAAACAAATGGCGCTGTCGTTGAAAAAACCTTGGCTGCACACTTGGCAACGCCGATGATTGTGTGGAATGAAAACCTTCATACTTACCTTTACCCATAGATTGCTAGAGATTGATATGGCTCGACCAAAAAAACATCGCCAGTTGTGTACCCGTACGGCTTACTCTTGTTTTAAGCCCAATGGTGTTCCTATGGACGAGCTTCATAAAGAAGAATTGCTATTGGAAGAGCTCGAAGCCTTGCGCTTGGCTGATCAAGAAGGCCTGAGCCAGCTTGAAGCCGCTGAACAAATGCAGGTGTCTCGCCAAACGTTCGGCAACATTATCAAGCGTGCACGAGCTAAAGTCGCCAAGTGCATCGTCAATGGTCACGCGTTGGTGATTCAAAGTAGTTAATTAACGTGTTAGCCAGAAGTTATTTAACTCAGTGAGCGAGAACTCTGATGCTTACTTCGATACTTAGCTTGATGGCTCAGTAATCTGATACAGCTTTTTGCTTTGCCCTTCACACACATCCTTGCAATTGCATTCACGCTCAATATCTAACTGCGCCAATCCTCCACAGCTGCCTTTGATTGGCTTGCGCGAAAAAATCACGCCTATCGCCATCAATGTAACGACTCCGACAAACCCCAATAGCGTCAACAAAAAGGTCATTGTCGGAACCCTCGAATAGCACCTAGCTGATTAGGCTGTACCATTAGAATCGAAGCTTGTTTTTTGTGCCCGTTTTCGCCGCACGTTTTATTGCCACACCCACTATTTCTCGGCTCGCGACCATAATCGAGATCGGTCACTTCCCGTAGATTGTCGAAATCCAAAGCCCCGATTTCTGCCTTACCTGTCGATGCCAAGACTCGAATATCGTTATTGAACAAGTGCGCCAGCATCTTCTTACCAATATAACGAACCACCACAGATTTCACATCGTAAGAACGGAGAACCGAAATCCATTGCTTCTTTTTATTGCAAGAGGTGTCGGAGTCAATCAAAGGAACAATCTGTTTTATCTGTCGTTGTTCATCGACAATCGCGATCTGTGGGGAACGAGCAAAGTGGTTGCCAACATGAAGGTCGCGACAAGGTACTGCGTATAACATAGTAACTTCCTGTTATTGATGATCAGGAGTTCAGCATACGCCCCATTATTGGCATATGCCAATAACTATCATGTGAAAAATAAGATTTACTGGATCGATAACGAAGATCACAAGCACCCAAACTTACCGTCATCTTCAGCCTATCTCAGTTACCTTTCAAATAACCATATATACTAGGGGGTAGTATTTTTACTGGGGGTATTTTTTGCGTTGTTAATGCCTATTATCAAGAGCCAAGCTCAAACCCATTACAAAAAGGCCTCGCACAACCGAGAGCTTAATCGACTATTCAACGTCACACACTAGTCTGAATAATGTCGAATTAGGGACCAATCAAAGATGTTTATAGGAAAAATAGGTTGGATTGAAAATCAAGAATTGCAGTCGGCTTCAATGTAAACAAGCTTATAATTTGAAGTGAACAACGCATCGAGTTGTTATAATATAACATCACACTAAATTACCATCATTTCTCATGAAACAGCCATTTATTCTAATCGATGTCATCAATCGCCTCTCCACACGCTATGTAAGCCGTTTCTCGACATGCTTTCGCTCTCTCAAGGGCTTGACTGTTGGCCTAGCATTATTGTGTTTTGCGCCAAATCTATATGCCCACCCTCACTCTTGGATAGAGATGAAAACTCATATTGAGGGAGAGAATGGCATGATCACCGGTCTCTCTATGGAGTGGTCTTTTGATGCAATGACCTCGATGTACATGTTGGATGGAGAAGACGTCTCTGCCGATACAGAAACTGAAACATTCAAAAAGCTCGCTGCGTCTGTAATCGAAAACATGATGTACGAGCACTACTTCACGTACTTTTATGATGGTGAAGAGCCCATCAAATATCAGGTGGTTGAGAACGCAAAGTTTGAGCGTGATAAAGCCAAGATGGTTCTAACATTTGACCTACCACTTTCTAAACCTAAGCCTGTGACACGAAACTCGCTTCGCGTATTGATTTTTGACCCTAGTTACTTTGTCGACATGTCGTGGCTATCCAACAGCGACGTGACATTGTCACCTGAACTAGCAAGACAATGCCATTTAGAATTAATCGAGCCTAACCCGACGCCAGAGCAAATGAGTTATGCAATGTCTTTACCTGTCGATGCAGATCCAGATAACACGCTAGGCCAACTGTTTACACAATCGGTTGAGCTTCATTGTGCGGCGGTTCCCGCTTCTTAGTCGCAGTGGTTCGTTTCAGCCTTTAAGTCAGCGTCTAGCTGATTAAGCATGGCAACTAATTAACAGAAAGATTTCAGATATAGGTTCTTGTTAAATGAAGAAAAATCAATCCAAAATCAATCACTACCTCATTGGTGCTGGCGCGTTCGTGCTTATTGCTATTGGTGCGTATCAACTGTGGTCCATGTGGCCATCGTTAGTTATCTCTAGCATTCAATGGCAAAGAGAAGTCAATTCAGAACTTGCAGACCTGCTCTATGAAGCTAAATCCAACCCTTGGGGCGCAGGCAGTTACCTTATCGGGTTCAGCTTTATCTATGGCATGCTTCATTCTTTGGGGCCTGGGCACGGCAAAGTTATCGTGTCGACTTACTTAGCGACTCACCCAACCAAAGCCAAGGCGAGTTTAGTGCTTACGGTCGTCTCCGCTTTTTTACAAGCATTGGTCGCAATCTTACTAGTAAGCGTGTTGCTGTGGGGCTTTAGTGCTTCCATGCGAGTAGTGAATGACAAAGCGAATATGTTTGTTTCATTAAGCTTTGCCTTAGTCGCGGTCGTCGGCGCACTTATATGTTGGAAGGCTTTGAAAAACATCTACACCGCTATGCGTAAGCCTAAGCTGAAAGTGAAAGCCATCACTACACTCGCAACAGACACAGCTGCGACAATTTCAGCGCGTTCGCCAATGGCACTTCGTTCATCAATATCAGCCCCTTCTCCGATAATCGACGCTACTAGCACAATGCAAGCCGCAGCTAACACTCATGCAGATCATTCTCATGCCGACTGTGGGTGCGGCCACCAGCATGTAGCCGATGCAGACGCAATCAACAAAGCCTCAACGCTCCGAGAATATGCTGGAATTATAGTGACGATTGGCGTAAGACCGTGCACCGGAGCCATCATGGTACTGCTTTTCGCAAACATGGTTGGCCTATATTGGATGGGTGTTGTCAGTGCTTTTTCCATGGCGATTGGTACTGCTTTCACAACCTCGACGATTGCTATAATGACACTAACAGGCAAGAACTTGGTAAAACGCTATTTGGCAGCAGGTAACAAGAATAACAGTGCTTCACTAAAAGCCGCAGGTCATTATTTACAGCTATTCGGTGGTGTTTTACTTGTCTTAATTGGCTTGTTGCTAATGAGTGGACAAGACAGCGGTATGTCGCCTGTTTTCACTATGTAGCGAACGATGTAATAACAAACCTCAGTTTATTGCGACCTTTACCATTTTTACTAAAAGACACTAGCCCTTATCTCTCAAATCTGAATTAACAGCCACATAATTTCTACTAACCTAACTTTGCACAGCCAGTTAGGTTAGTAGTCAGCCATTCAGAACAGCGCGCTCTATGTAGTTCTGTAACAAACCTACATCCAACTTTGATTTTCCTATTCTTAGCTACTCTTTCATAAACTAACTTAGATTGTTCTAACAATATTAGAGCACTATCCCCCTCCTTTTGAAAATAAGGACATAACTTCCGCAATCCAGAAACTGCGATCGCACTCTTCCTATTTTGAAAAAAAATAGAGCAGCAGTTTTATCAATTGAGTAACAAGCCGAAATTATACCCAATAAATTTCACATCAAACTCCAAGCCTTTACCTTACAACTACAGATAGAGCTTTCTTCAACCAAATTCTTGGATAACCTATACTCAAAGGTAAACAAATGAAACTATACATTCCGAGCGCCACGCTCAGTGTTTTATTACTTTCTCCGAGTTTCGCGAGTGCCGAAGATATACCTGATTCACACGAATTGCGTAATTTCTCGATGCGTTCACAAAGCTCTGGGATAGCCCCACCGCAAGAAGTACTCGGCGTTTATGTTGTCAATTCTGGTCCTGGTCTGGATACCGGTTGTACCTATGCTTCTGGCGGACCTCTACTTATCTCTTTACCTGTTCCTATGGTTGTCAGCCCCAACGTTTTACAAAGTGACGGGAGAATTGCTCCGAGTAAACTGGGCGATATGCAGCAAAAAGGCGTTATCGGTTCTAACGCAAGGATCAGCATGCCGGTCTTCGACATAGACTCCAATGCCAACGTCAGTAATATTGCTCCAGAAATAGATATCGTATCTTTTAACGGAAAGTCTTTAGGTACGCTGCAAGGCGCTGATAACCGTTGGACGGATACTAACCTTCAAGTCGATATCAGTGATATCAAGTTCGGCCAAAACAATGAGATTCGCGTCGATATTGATACTGGCAATACGGGAGACAACTGGTGTATGTCTGTCGATTGGGTCTCAATCGAGTTTGATGTTGCCATTCCTGTGATTCTTGCTCATGGCATTGCTGCACAATCAGACACTTGGGATGATGATACGGCTCCAGGCGTGCTTTCTACACTTGATGACTATGGCATTCGTTATACTCGTTTCTCTGCTGACAAAAATGGAACCACAGCGACTAACGCTAATATCTTGAACAACAAAATTCAGGGTTTTCTCGATGAGTTGAAATCCGACAAAGTTCACGTCATTGCACACAGTAAAGGCGGGCTAGATACCCAAAACCTCAAAGCACTTAGCCCTTCCTTTGAGATAACCTCCCTTTCTACTTTCTCCACACCTCACCTTGGTAGCGTCGCAGCAGATTTGTCGGTGATAAAAATGGACCACTACGCCGATATCTACAGTAACGTCAGTACCGATCCAAATAATTACGCTGGCAAGTACATGCAACTCCCAAATATTCCGTTTGCGGGTCCTAAAATGCCTGGTATCCGTGATCTAACAACGGATACAGCATCAAACGCGATCCAAATGCGTACTCGCGGCAATATTGCAAATACATTTTCTATTGGGGCAAATGCCGATCTCAACCAAGACGGTGTTATTGAGAAAGATCCTGATATCGTTGGCCTATTCCCGTGGGGATCGCGTTGGGCAGGCGTTACCGCTTGGCAGGCGCTAAGAAGCTTTAGTTCTGCGGCCTACCTCGATACTCAAACTCAATCGGTCACAATGCCAAGTGTGCATGGACCACAAGCTCATCCAATCACCATAGTCAGTTACCAAGCCATTCAAACAGTACCGCAAGAAAATGATGTTGTTGTGACCTTGGCAAGCGCTAACCCAAGTTATACCAATGCATTGGGTAACGTATTGGCTAACCACTCAACAATGAAAACGGGACAAAACGTTGAACGTTTTCTACAACAAATTATTTCAATGCGCTAAGGAGTGGCCACAATGAAATTCATCAAGCAATTAGTGATGGTGTTCAGTCTTTTCTGTACCTTCATCACACCGGCTATCGCCAGTAATGCAATACCCGTTGGGATGAGTACAAGCACGACACTATCTCAACCAGTGACTAGTAACGATAACGAAGTCACAATGCTATTTACCATCGACAAAGCGGAAGCCCTAAAAGCAGAAATCATCGTGCCGTTGGATGATGCAACCGTATATTTAGTCAAGCCTAACGGGCAAGTCGCAACATCATCCAATGATGTGCAAGCGAACATACTTTCAGGTGACACACAAAGTCCGCCGCTACCGGGCAGCTATTTATTTTTGCCTGAAGTAACTAACCCTGAACCTGGCGAATGGAAGATCGTCGTTGATTTTCCAAACCCAAGTTACAACACAGTAATTATTGCTCAGGTTGCGATCCAATCCCCTATTGCGTTTGGCATGGCGATAGCTGCAAACCAATTTGTGGTCGGTGAACCAGTTCCCGTTTCTGCATTACTGACAAACAAAGGGAATCCAATCACAGGTGCCCAAACCAGCGCAGTGATCATTGATGAAGCTGGAATAAAAACACGCCTGACGCTTAAAGATGAGGGTGTCAATTTCGATGCTATTGCTAAAGATGGTGTCTACAGCAATATTTTCGTTCCACCCGCTGAAGGGGATTATCTAATTGAAGGCATAACGTCTTTTGAAGAATATGGAACAACTATCACTCGCCAGACAAGTAAAAAAATCCACGTACTACCCTCTGACATTGAATTTGTCAGCCTCTCACTCGCTCCACTGTTTTCCTCTGAAGGCTGTGTTATTGCCTTAGAGCAGCGCTTGGAACTTGATGTTAAATCCGCGGGGGATTTTGCCATTCATGGTTACCTCACCGATGGAATTGACGAGCTCAACACAAGCAAACGTCTGCAACTCAAACCTGCGAAGCAAATCGTCACTCTACAGTACTCAACTGAAGATATTTTTGGCGCGTTTGATTCAGCGTCTACTTTGACCTCCAACCCGACGATCATCTACGCAATCACTCAAGATGACATACGAATTTCAGCCCCTCGAATTCAGTTTGAAGAATTTATTGATTTAGCATCTTTTGAGCGTTGCCGCGAACCGATTGAAGTCACGGGGAGTTTAGTCACCACACCGACTATGTCGCAAGATGGAACCTACATTGATTCGCTGAGTTTTGAGTTTCCTATCCATGTTACGCGCAGTGGAACTTACACAGGTTCGGTAAATATCGTTGGTGCAGCCGGAGAGTATTTAGAGCTAGTGAGTTTCCAAGAACCGCTTGAGGCTGGCGAAAACACCATCAAGTTTACCGTTCCTGGTGACACGTTTAAGCAAGCCGATGGTCCTTATGAACTGAACGCACTGCTAATCTACAGTGGCGTTGACTCCTATCGACAAGGAGTTCTCGGTCAAACTCCACCATACCAAGCCTCTGATTTCAGTCCGCCAGTGAATGTGACCCTCCCCTCTAACCTATTCGGTTTGGAAAGAGAAAACTGGCAAGCAACCCCGGCAACACATGTCACGCAACATCGTGTCGGTGGTTACTTAAGAGCGGGGGCTTCAATCCCATACGACTACGAAACACTAGCGAGTTTTGACTTAAGTGAGGTTCGAGGGAAAATTAAACAGGCAACGCTTATTGTTGATTTCGGAGATTCAACTCTTCAATTTCCATTCAACAATGTAACTGCGCATATCGTTAATCAAACTTGGTCTCCAAACACACTGGATTACGACACGTTCTGTGAGTCTTTTACAATATGTGCAGCATGGAGTAATCCACTTACTACATTCAACAACGTAGAAGCAGGTCAAACGCTTAGGTTTACCAACTCTAAACTATTAGAAGCATTAAATGAGAAGAGAGTGTCTGGGTTGAACAAACTAGATATTGCTCTTACCTCTTATCCCTATGAAAGAAGTTTCTTCATTAACGTTAAGCAGGTGTCATTATTCATCGAGTACTGATCCTAAAACTGAAATAGAATAAGGCCATGCCCAAGGTATCGCTTTGGGCATGGCCTCTCAGAGTGAACGGTGATGAACTTTGCAAGCTTCATATATTTATTCTGTTAGAGCACCCTCAACAGCAGTGATAAAGCACACTAATCACTATAGACTCCATCAACCAACAAAATGAGATCAAAGTTTTATCCAAAAATGCCAGTAGTCCCAACAACCGGGTGACTCCACAGGTCTATCCATCCCATCACCAATTTTTTAGGTGACTTTAAAGATGCCCCTACACTAGTCTGATAGCTAAAGTTAGAATAGACCCGTTAAGTATCATCGATTTACAAAACAGAGCCAAAATATCTAAATAAAAACAGTGAGAAGCGATACAATAATCAAGTTGCAAAATTGCAGCGTGGGACACCTGCCCACTGACAGCCCATTCACAGAGAACCATAAAGTAGCCTCACATGTCTAAAGAACCCGGTTTCACTACAGAATACAAACTCGACAAGACGTTTTTCGCGGAGTGTTATGATCAAACTAGCCTTCCGACTCAATTTCCAAAAGCCTACTTAAAAGGAATACTGTTTCTTATTTTTGGTGTGGTTCTGCTGGAGTTTGAACTATTACCTAACGGCTATGTTGGCTGGTTCTTTATTGTTTTGAGTGTGATTGAAGCATTCAGTGTGTACTGCAAAAGAACCTGGTGGTTATGGCGACAAAAAATCAGCTCAGGCGCAGGCAGCAAAATTGTCTTTCAAGGTGACGCTAACGGAGTAAGTTACAAAAACCACAAAGCGACCAACACCATCGCGTGGAGTGACATCGACCAACTTGAGCAGACCGATCTTGGTTTTATCCTGCATATCGGTAAACAGCGCCAATATGTGAGTAAATCTTGTTTAAACGATGAAGCTATTGCCTTCATGATTGAACACCACGCCGCATCAAAAGCGAAATAACACCAAAAAATGCCTGCTGATTTAGCAGGCATTTTTCTATCACTTTTAATTCTACGTATCGAATTACCGGACAATAACAATGAATACCGTGTACCAAATCAGTGATTGCCACCTTTCCGATGAATCCAGCTATGAGAACCTGCGCAGAGCACTGGAATACGTCAACAAAGACACGGCATGCAAGACCATCTTTCTGACTGGTGATATTTGTTGTAACCCAAAGTCTGGCGACTACGTTCGATTAGAGGCATTCATTAGGCAACACATTAGCGACCAATCCATTTACGTGATTGCGGGTAATCATGATGACTCTCGCTTAATGCGCACAGAGCTAAAAGGCTCGACGATTTATGTCACCGACAAAGCCACCATCGGTGAACGAGAGTTTGTGTTCCTAGACTCAAGCTTCAAGCCGCTAGACAGCCGCCACCCACTTGGTTCAGGGCGTATTGATAACCGCGGCATGGCTCAGCTAAAACAACAATTGAGAAAGGCCAATGATCCTATCGTGGTTGTTCACCACCCTGTCATTCCAGTCGGTGCAGATTGGATGAAAGCGATCCGCCTAGAGAACGATACTGATGTGATGAAAGTGCTTCGAAAATATCGCGTTCGTGACGTGTTCTGCGGTCATGGCCATGATGAAATAACAGCGACACAGCAAGGCATAACTCAATATATGGCCCCGTCGACAGCCTATGGCTTTGACCACTCGATCAATGAATACAATCGCAGCGAGAAGATAGGATTAAGTCGAATCTCGTTCTGTACTGATTCCATCAACTACCAAGCTGTCTATTTTTGAACCCTATCTTACTGTCTTAAACCTCATAGATTAGCTTTCAAATAAACCAAACTATATAGAGCTATGCCAATAGAAGAGGCTTGCGGCGATTCAATTTATCAATCTGTGATTGAAGCCCACAACCCAACTTCCACAACGGGTCAACGTTCAGTAGAAGAAATTACCTGGTTAGCACTGATGACTGTAAAACAAATGCACGATTTAGTTCGGCGCAATCTCGAAAACGAAGAGCTCGAAAACTAAAAGTTTGAAAAAGAATTATCTAGAAAACAGAAAGCTTGAAAGCTGAATACGTAGGATTATCGCCCCACTCTCACAAGTGACCAGAGCCTTGCAAACGTTATTACCCTAAGGTTTGCTAGCAAGGTCTTTGTGATTGATAATAAAAGCAATATAGGCGCAAGTTAGCGCTTTTTTATCACCTAGGTTTATATTGAGGCTATATGGAAATCAAAGTACTAAAAAGCTTTGTGGCTGTCGCGACACATTGCAGTTTTTCAAAAGCTGCAAAAGAGTTAAATACCGTTCAACCTGCCATTAGCCGCCATATCACAAGCCTTGAACACGAACTTGGAGTGAGCCTATTTTTCCGTACATCTCGCGAAGTCGTCATTAGCGCCGCAGGGCAGCACTTACTTAAAGATGCGATTAGACTCATCGAACAAACGGAACAAGCAAAACAGTCCGCGATTCGAGCTTCTTCTGGTTGTATTGGTACTTTAACTATTGGTTATCTTGGAGGCGCAACTCTGAGCTTTTTGCCTCGTTTAGTTCGACAGTATATTGCTGAAAACCCCAATATTGATGTTGATCTTGTTGAGATGACGGCTTCTGAACAGATCGAAGCTCTGGACAAACGAGAGATCGATATTAGCTTCTCTCGCCCACTGCCGAACCTGCTTGTTGATGATTACACCTCGGTGACGATTTATACAGATAAGCTTGTTGCTGTTTTGCCCGTCACCCACGAGTTGGCTAAATACTCCACCATTCAAATGAAACAACTGCAGCAAGACCCTTTCATCTTATTTGAACGTGAACAAGCGGTAGGATTATTTGACTCCATCATTACTCAATGTGACCTATCTGGATTCTCTCCAAATATAAAAAAACAACCCAACAACATGCAAACCGTGTTAACCCAAGTCTCTTCTGGCTTAGGTGTATCTATCGCACCGCATGCAATTCGTGATTTACGCAGTGAGGGATGTGTATTTGTTAATCTTGAATCTGTGGACGTACAAATGCCATTAGTGATGACACACCATTCGCATACTCTATCCCCTACAGCCAGTGTCTTTGTTGCTGTCGTACAGAGTGAAATTGAGGCGATTCAACAAAACATGGCTTAGAAAGTTATCTATACCAGATTCGTATAGAATTTAAATAAAATGGTTATTTTTGTTATTCAATCGCTAACCTTAGACTTAGCTCATCGAAATCATTCATTAAAACGATGAACCAAAGTTAAGGTGTCACCATGTCAAAATTGACTACAGAAGTGTTGAGCACAGGACGTTTATTACTGATGTCGAGCGCAGTCTCGGCAACTGCTGCAAACCTTTATTATAACCAACCCATCTTACCTAAGATCGGCGCAGAGCTAGGGTTAACAAGCGAACAGCTAGGCGCAGTGCCAGCTGCCGGTCAGATTGGTTATGCCGTGGCATTGCTATTCTTATCGCCCTTAGGAGACACGTTACCCCGCAGACGCCTAATAGCGATCTTGTCTGTCATGTTGGTGTTGTCATCTTTTGTCGCGTTTACTGCATCTAGCTTAGTGGCTCTGGTTGTTGCGTGTTTTGCGATTGGTTTGAGTGCCAACATCACTCAGCAGCTGATTCCATTTGCAGCGTCACTAAGTACTCCAGAAACGAAAGGAAAAGTCATTGGCACATTAATGACAGGCCTAACTGTGGGCATCTTGCTTTCGCGTACACTCAGTGGGTTCATCGGTGAGCAGTTTGGGTGGCGCGCGGTATTTATGATGTCAGCAATTATTGCGATGGTCTTTGGTGTGTTGCTGTATGCCTTTTTACCGACGAACACGCCGACAACGAAAATACCTTACCTTAAACTGGTTGCGAGCATGGCCACGTTAATCAAGCAGCATGCGACACTGCGTACTTCCGCTTTAACTGGCGCGCTTTGGTTTGCTTCGTTCAATGCGCTGTGGGCGACGTTAGCTCTGCATGTCAGTGAATCTCCGTTTAACTACAATGCACAACAGGCAGGAATGTTTGGTGTTATTGCTCTTGCTGGAGTCATTGGAGCAAAAGTTTCAGGGTCACTGGTGAGCAAGTTTGGCTCTCGAAACATGATCAGTATGGCGTTAGTTATTATTACTGCTGGTTTTATTATATCGGGGCTTTTCGCTGACACATTGGCTGGATTGATCGTCGGTATCATTCTCATCGACCTTGGGGTATTTAGCGCTCAAGTATCGAACCAAGTACGCGTATTCTCAATTGACCCACAAGCTCAAAGTCGTATCAACGGAATCTATATGCTTGGCTACTATCTCGGTGGTGCGTTTGGTTCATTTGTGGGAATTCAGGTATTTGAACGTGCGGGTTGGATTGGTGTTGTGGGCTTTAGTATTGCAGTCGTGATATTGAGTTTTATCGTTAACCGTTCAAATAAGCAATAAGTCACCTCGTCTTAATTCTTGAACTTACCAATATGCACAACGGATATTCACTCTGTAATTGATAGCAAATTACCACCCAGTGATTTGCTATCGTTCTAGATCTAATAAGGCAGTAGTAACTCTACTCTCTCAAGTTTTGAATATCATGATTCTCAAACAAGCTTTCCCGCCTAGAGCGCTGTTATGCCTTTGCGAGATGATCTTGGTCTATTCTTATCATTTAGACGACTGAGTTCCGAGGCTTTGAGTATGAATAAACTGTTTTTAATCTTATTGGTTTTTCTTTTGTCCGGATGCGGAACAAGTGATAGTGCTTTGATTGAGAGTGGTCACAACACCTCTTAGATACAAGGTTTTCATGACGGTAGGCATAGCGGCATGCAAGAAAGCGGCAATAGCTTCGAAAACTACATAAAAGATGGAAAGCGTTTTGAATCAGACAGTGACTACAAGCAAGGCTGGATCGCGGGTGAGTCTGAGGGGAAAAAGCTACAAGCAGAAGCAACAGCGATCGGTAAAGGTGCCGCTGCTAGTTATCCTCAAAAATCGACAACGACGGATTTAGATGAAGTAGCAAAAGACACCTTAAAAGGCGTCGATACATCGGGCTTAGAGAATTTAAAATAAAGGTATAACAAAGCTAAGGTTAGGCTCCTGAATAACTCGCACCTTGCCCTACGCTTACAAATGCACCTGAGCAAAAATTGATCTGCATCAGCATATAGTTTAATAATGATTAACTACTAAACATTCATAATACAAATTGCGCAATACTGAATTGAGAGAGTTCATTTTTACGTTGTTGGTGATTTCATGGATGTACACACCTTAGCTATATATACCTCTTTGTTAGCAGCTACGGTTGCGAGTGCTATGTTGTTAACGCATAAATATATACTCGCAGGCACCACGTTAGGGGTAAATTATATTGCTTATGCTGCTTTGCTGTTAGGAGCCAGTGTTACCCCGCTTTCGTTCGGCGTTACTCAATCTTCAGAATCCATTGTTTTTCTTTCCAATGGTGCATACGCAACGGCTTTTGGTTTGTTACTCGTCGGTATAACCGTGTTACGCGGAGCAAGTCGATCTTTTCTCGTAATATCAATCATCATTAGCTCCCTTGGCATTAGCTTCTTCCTTTATAGCGCCCTAATTGCGCCTTCTGTAACTTCTAGGATCGAGGCTCGAAGTATTCTCGTTGTGACGATATGTATCTTAGCCCTCTGTGCAAACTATTCAGGGGAAAAGCACGATAACAGAGAAGCAAAGTGTCTGTTGAATCTGACCCTGTTTATCAACATTCTCTATATGGCAATTAGGGGCGTACTTGCTCATACCAAAGGAACGAATTCGAACTATTACCTGATATCAGATATTCATAAATTGTCTTTCGTTATCATGACAATCACAATTGTTAGCCTCGCATTTTCAGTGTTTTGGATCTTAACTGATCGTTTGTTGAAGCAGACCTATCGTTCATCGATCACTGATGAACAAACCGGCCTTTATAACCGTAGAGGCCTAGCAGAACTGATACCCAAGCTTGTTCAACCAGGCCGAGAGAGTGACATTTCTGTACTGATTGCCGACCTAGATCACTTCAAAAAAATTAATGATACCTATGGTCATGACAAGGGAGATGATGTGATTAAGCACTTTGGTCAAATTCTTGAAGATACATGCCGCACAAGCGATTTCTGTTTTCGCTATGGTGGAGAAGAGTTTGTTGTCATGTTACCTAGAGCGAATAAAGTTCAAGCAATGCAGATAGCTGAAAGAATAAGAAACCACGCAAAACACAACTCCAATCAAGAGCTCTCTTCTGGCACGTATACTGTCAGCATTGGAGTGACTCAAGCCCTCATAAACGATGACTGGAATTCATTAATTAAAAGAGCGGATAACGCCCTCTACGACGCAAAATCTCAAGGGCGCGATTGCATTGTTGAGCGTTAAGGCGAGTTGTAAAACAGTGTAAATATTCTTCCATCACAAAACATGTTGGCTAAGATTCAAGAAGTTAAACACACACAACAAGTAAGGTTAGCAAGGATACGCATTTTTCGGTTTGTTTTAGCGATAGCATTATTGGCGTAACTCCCTTAAAGCGACTCTAGAACTTCCCGCCATTTACCCATTCTGCTTTTGGTGGCACGGGCTCTTGGTTTACCCATATCTCTTTAATTTGACCTCCCTCAACTCGGAATAGATCAAAACGCGCAACCTCGAGACCATTATCAATAACTCGGCTGTAAGCTGCTACGAAGTTACCTTGACCGACAATCTTGAACACTTGGTCATAGCCACCAATATAGCTATCTAAAGGGCTCACATCTGAGGCTTGATAAACGGCTAGCTCTTCGTGCTGGAGATACTTTGATAGCTTGTCTTTCTGCCCTAGTACCATAACATCACATAAAAAATCACGGATAAGGTTCTTATTCTCCTCTGTTTTATCTAAGTCAGTATGATTGATTGGCCCTTGCAGTCGACCTTCCCCTTCCGTCGGTTGAGCTTCGAAGGCAGAAATCACATCCCAATGTTCAATAATTTTATCGTCATTATCGGTATCGAATAGATCCGTAGTCACCCACTTATATTCGCCATTATTAATATCTTGGAATGCTTGAACAAACACGAATTGGCCATCGACGATTGAACGTATGATCTTTATGTCTCTAACAGGGCAGCGTTTTAAGAACGGTTCGAAGAACTCAACAAAACCATCAATACCGTTGCGAACCCCAGTGCTATGTTGAGTATAACGTTGACCGGTGTACTTCGTTACCGCCTCTAATGCATGACCATCTCGGATACCTTCCATATACAGATTAGTCGCATTCGCTAGCTTATTGCTCATAGATAGTTTCTCCAAACTTAATAGTGCCAAAGTACGTTATTTGGCTCGTACACTGAAACTCAGAACTAGATTGTCTCAGGTGTCCTTTTAACTGTCGGATTGTTGAATAGGCTCTTCGCGTCGCTATTCAAAACCAAGTTAAGCTCGATATACGTCTACAGCATATCGAGCCTTTACAACCTAATTGGTCACTGTGGTTACTGTTTGGCGTGATAAGCTTTAGATACTGCGTAGCTATCCTCAAACCAGTTCCAACTCTTCACTTTGCCATCTTCAACCTGAACTCGAACCGCCCAGCTGAATTTACCCGTGTCTACACCAGATTCATTCGCAATGGCACTCATGCTGCCCATGAATACTGCTTGGTCGCCGTTTACAAAACTATAGTCTGTTGACCAGCTTGTGACTTTCAAACCTGCGCCAAATAGAGGAAAGAAAGTGTTGAGCACTTTTTCTTTTGACTCCCAGTTACCGATCCAAGGGATGTCGGCGTCACCTTCGTTGTGCCAGACAAAATCATCGGCCATTAATGACTCGAGTTTTGCCATATCACCTGAGCCTGCCGCCCATAAGAATGCTTGAGCCGTTTCTAGTGTCTTTGCTGAATCGACTGCTTTTGTTTCATCTGCAAGGGCTGGAGTGAATTGAAAGAAAGCCAGAAGACTCGCTAGACCGATAAGTAGATTTTTCTTTAACATTTTCTTTCTCCTGATTGTCAATTTTGAAGCTCAATGCGTGGGAGATTAAAAGTGCCATCAGTGCATGCTTTGAACTTCAGTTCTGTTTGTTGCCTTGTTGAGATAACTATAGCTGTGCTAAATTTTTGGTAAACTCACTAATTGAACACGTTGGATATGCGCAAATGCACAACATAAGATGGGATGACCTGCAATATGTTCTAACAGTGGCGAATGAAGGATCCCTGTCGGCCGCGGCAAGAGCACTTGGTGTAAACCACAGCACCGTTTTACGTCGTATTGACACCTTTGAGTATCGTCACAAATTACGAATTTTCCATAAACTTCCTACCGGATACAAACTAACGGTTGAAGGGCAAAAGCTTCTGGAGTCAGCTCTCGCTATCGAATCCACAGTAAGAGAATTGGAGCACAAGGTTTTTGGACAGGAATTGAAGCTAGAAGGTACGCTAAGAATAACGACGACCGATGCGTTATCTCGCCTCATTCTGGGTACTCATTTGGCTGCTTTTCATCGGCTTTATCCAAAAATTCAGTTAGAACTCAGCCTCACATCTCGTCAATTGGATATTTCACACCTAGATGCAGATATCGCGATTCGCCCGGCAAATGAGTTGCCAGCCCATTTAGTTGGGACCAAGTTAAGTAAAATTGCCTTTGGTGTTTACGGATCGCCAGAATATATAAATGGCCTTAAGAGTAAGCACCCCTTAAAGTCTGCATCTTGGTTAATGATGCATAGAGGCAGTGCTTCGCTACAGGTTTCTGAACTGATTTCGGAAGACAAAATTGTCATGAAAGCCGACTCTTTTGAGCCCCTGATCATCGCGGCTGAAAATCAGATGGGGTTAGCCTACTTACCCTGCTTTTTAGGTAACAGTAAGGGAACTCTGCAAAGAGTAGATATGGAAGTGATGCACCAAAATACAGACCTATGGATGATGACTCATAAAGATTTAGAAGATTCAGCCAAAGTAAAAGCATTTTTTAATTTTATGAAAGGCGCAATCAAATCAGACCATAATCGGTTGGCCGGATTTGATTATTAGCGAGCGAGTGCCGGCTCTTCACCATTAGGCTTACGAACAAAATGACACAAAGCCCACAGCACAAACAAAGTCACAGTCAGCTCCCAAGCGCGTAGGAAGGTACTTTCCAACCCTAAATTGCTACTGGTCATGTACAACTGAATCGGCAGCATAGTCGCCAATAACGCATCGGCATGAATGTCTCTGGCTGAACCTTTCGCTTTGGCCATTGATGCGGTGATCATAAAGGCAAATAAACCCAACACTATGGTGTAGTAACCGAATGTAGATTGATGCCCTGCCATCAACAAGGTGAACACCACGGCGAATGCACAGCCGCCCACTTGAGTTTGAAAACGGCGGTCAACCACGTCGATAAAGCTTTTGTGTGTGGTTTGGGTTGCAGCAGCAATCACTGGCACCATGCAGAACGTTGCAGAGATGATGTCGACAATCATCAAGAATGCCAAACCAAGACCAATCAACGCGAGTGAAATTGCTCTGTTCTCAAATGTGACAGGCTGTTCTTTAAATACAGGAGGCTTGCTTCCTTGCTCAACAGGGAACAGAGCCACCATGGTTTTTGCTACTACCATGGTAATCAACATGGATAACAAAATTTCATGAATACGCATCGGCATATCCATGGTGGTGTGCTGAGCAAACACGACAATCAAAATCCAGTTGAAAGTTGGCATCAACATTTGACCTTTCTTTGCCGGTGTAGTAGCTCGACGACGCATAAAATCGAAGAAGAACAGGCTAATGGTCCACACCACAAACGGATGCTGTGAAAATACCTCAGTCACCACCAGCGCTGTACTTGCAGCCAATAAAGTGGGTGACAAAGTACGGATCAGGCCAAGCCAAGAGTAATCTTTATTCTTGGTCATGATGATGGTTGGATACAACGCCAGATAAACGGGAGAGTCTAGGTTTAGTAGCTTTCCCAACACCATACAAATCGTCACAGTAAGTGCGACACGCAGCGCTTCATTACGTTGAGAATGACCCTGTGCGGTGTTTTCAAATGTCCACATCGTCATCTCCTACTAGTAGATGTAGCGAAATGTTGAAACCAAGTGAATCCAAGCAGAGCCAATAACGTGCATTATTGGGTTACCGCTTTCAACAATCACACTCGCTCGTGAACCTGAGATCATCGAAGGACCCAGTTCGTTAACGGTAATGCGGGTACGTACTTTCTGTTGCTCACGGATCCAACGCGTATCATTAGTCACGCTAGACAGCTTGCCATTGGCATTATTGGTGTCGTAAATCGCACGCTCTTGGCTACTCACTTCACCCGTAAAGACTTTGCCCGGTAACGCATCAAAAGAGACCAAAACTTCGCGGCCATTAGTAAGCTTATCAATGCCTTTCTCATTGAAGTCTGCACTGATCCACGCATGAGCTTCGTCCACCAGCAGCAATGATGAAGTGCCTTGAGTGATATAACTGCCCGATTGCAATTGTAAGTTGGTCACGACACCTTCCGTTTGCGCGACGACTTGAGTGTGGCCTAAATCCAGTTCCGCACTGGCAAGTTTTGCTTCTGCTAATTCAATGGCCGCTGTGCGGTCTTGGGTCGATAACTCAACCTCAATGCGTTTCACTTCCGCGTTCGCAGCTTCAACCGCACTACTCGCAACTTGTGTATTGGTGATTGCATCATCAAGATCTTGTTCAGTCGCAAGCCCTTTGTTACGCAGTTTTTGGTTACGTGCGAGTTTCTGTTTCGCGTTGTGATATTCGAATTCTCGTTGGCTTTGTGTTTGTTTCGCTGCTGCTAATTGCTGCCATTTCGCTGAGTCAGAATCACGCGCTTGATGCAGTTCGGCTTGCGCTTGTGCCACTTTCAATTGGTAGCTACTGGCATCGATAGCAAATAATGGTTGACCTTTTTCAACCAACTCGCCATTACTAACCATGACGTCGGTAATTACGCCGGACACTTCTGGCGCAATGGTCGCGACGTTACGATACAAAGTCGCTTGAGTGGTAAAAGGGGAAACATTATCTGAGGTGACTAAAAAAGCGGAGAACAATGCTGCCGCTGAAAAAACAGTGTAAATCGCGTATCTATAAAAGTTTTCGTTCATGCTTGTACCTAGTTTTCATTCGTTATAAAGCGCCGCGCTCACGGCTTATTCGATTCTCTTTTCTACGAAAACTAGGTTATAACCATTCACAAATGGAAAACAGAGCCAATAAAAGAAGTGAGGATTCCACATTTGGAAAGGTTGATGATTTGTACCGATTTCGCTCAATGGTTGAACGAAAAGGTCAGATAAGGGTGTATTGAAACGTTCGCATTCAGTTCCTCCCCTTTCCTTCCCAGCGTTCAATAAGAGATTGAAGAAGTAAGACCACCCGACTTCATTCCATTGGATTGCTTAATTTTCGCTAGCTTCTTATGGTTAAAATGCCTATTGTACAAACCATAAAATTATAAAGACTCGCGGCCTTTGCCACAGAGACTCTCCATTTAAAGCGAAAAGACTTACTATGAATTTTGATATCAATGCACTGAAACACCACCAACTGGTCGAAGATGGTCAATTAGAAGGGTATTACATTCATCAGCCTGTGCAAGGCAGTCAACCAGATGACAAAGCCGTTTTAGAAGAGCGCCAAGCGCTGGAAAGCCAAGGATATAAGGTGGTTCAGGTTAAAGCGAAAGGCGGAACAACTACGTTTGCCGAGGCTATGCAAGAACTTGCGAAGAAGACAGGCCACCAGCCTAAATAGTAAGTGACTTGGTAAACCAATATGATCATCGAG
This sequence comes from Vibrio sp. 10N.247.311.49, assembly GCF_041467655.1. NCBI lineage: Bacteria > Pseudomonadati > Pseudomonadota > Gammaproteobacteria > Vibrionales > Vibrionaceae > Vibrio > Vibrio sp. 10N.247.311.49. The sequence goes on along the minus strand of NZ_JBFSVA010000001.1, from coordinate 535,462 downwards.
AAAGCACCCTACCGACTATTGAGTCAGCTGGGTGCTTTTTTATTGACGGCCTTTAACTGACTAATCTTGTTAACTGACCTAAGTTACTGACTCAGCTGACTGAACTTCGGCAAGCTTTTCACAAACTTCTGGTGTACATCCATATAAGTTTGCATATAGATTTCATCGATATTGTCACCACTCGGGAAGCTGGATGAGAAATCTACGTGGTTGCGGTCAATCGACAATTTAGCCGCCTCGACAATATGAGCAATGAACATTCGAGGATCTTCCAAGCCGATAGAGATACGCATTGTGGTCGGTTTGATGCCTGTTTCATTAAGCGCTTCATCACTGAGTTCTGAATGCGTAGTCAGGGCTGGGCACAGCGCCACGGTGTTGGTTTGCCCTAAGCTCACTTGCATGCCGATTGCTGGCTCAAGCATGTCGAAGAACTGTTTGAATCCATCTCGATTGATTGGCGCACGATCGCCGTTACCTTCCATATCGATTGTGAAAAGCGCCGCTGGCAAACCCAAGTACATGTTGTTCTGGCAGTGTTCATAGTTGTCACTGTCTGGCAAAGCAGGACACGATACATTGATGTCAGGGTGAGCATCAAAGATCTTCGCGAGAGTCAGTGTATTAATCGTTTTTTGCACCACTCGCATCTCATACGTTTTCATACCATTGAGCACTTCAAACGCTTTGTCTGCGTCTAGGAATGCGCCCTTAATGTAGTACACATTCCAAAACAGCGTTTCGTTCCATGGAATGGTGACCTCATCGCCGTTGGACTTGGTGAAAGTGACCTCCTCTCCTTTTGGAATAAACATGGTCTCGTTGCGGCCAATCACAACTCCAGCGGTTGTGGTGCCAGAACCCGCCAGTTCTTTGGTGTAGGAGTGAATCACATAATCGGGTCTTTCAGCCACATCGTCGCGTTTTAGTACTGGATGCAGCAATGGAGTCCCCACTGTCGAGTCAACAATTACGTCCCAACCACGAGAGTGACCAGCTTTACTAATGCTAGCAACATCCAACACGTATCCATGCGGGTTACACGGTGACTCTAGGTAAACGTAGATTTTCTTACCCGCAGCGATGCGATCTGCGTATTTATGAGCAACCTCATCAAGGCGCGTCGCAAACTCATCACCGGAGTAACCATCCACCCACTCCACCGCGACATTTAGGTTAGACGGTTTCCCAAACCAATCTTCCAACAACTGGTAAGAACCGCCATAGATATTACGTGAAGCCAAGACTATGTCTTCATGTCCAAGTAAATGGCTCAACAATCCATCAATGGCCGCCATACCCGAATTAAAGTTCCATGCGAGGTATTCGTTGGCTCTAGAGCCTGCCTCAATATCAACCATATGGTTAGCCAGTGAAATCGAGGTTGGGTTAAGCAGTCGAGAATAAATATCGTGCAGCGGTTCTTTACCGTTGAACGCATCTTCAATCCATTCTGTACAGGCAAATAAATAGGTCGCAGTGCGCGTAATAACCGGGCTTGCCGAGAAGATAGCCGCCACATTATCGAAGATAGGATACGCGCCTTTAGACGCAAAGTTGCCATTATTGGTGGCAATGGATTGGTAAGTGGCACGCATCGGGTTTTGCAGGTTATCGAGGATCTTAGCGATCTGGAATGACAGGAAACGTTTGGCGTTAAACCAGGCGATTCGGTCACTCTTGTCGAGTTCTGAAAGTCCATCAACGGTCAATGCCCAAAGGTCGTGAGTCTTGGTATTGGCTTTGTACAGCGTCGTCGCCAGTTCGATAAGCGTGACGCCGTAATCACTGTTTGGATCGATACCGAAGTGCTTTGCTTGCTCAATGGCAAGGGCTTCTGCTTGTTCGTGTTTTGTGGTTTTACGCAGCGGGCTAAGTTGAGTTGAAGTATTCATAATTGCTAAGTCATTCCATGCTTGTTGTTCCTCCTTTAATTTTAGTTTTGGGCAGATGTTAAAAATTGCTATTTGCAAAGTAAGACATACACTTTGAGCAATAATATTGCCAAGCTAAACCCAATATTGATGGAATATGCCAATGGACGAGATCGACAAGAAAATACTGGCTGAACTGCAAAGCAACGCTCGGCTCACCAATCAAGAGTTGGCCGATCGCGTGGCACTGTCGCCATCTCCTTGTTTGCGTCGAGTTCGGTCATTAGAGAAACAAGGGATTATACGTGGCTATCACGCCAGCGTTGACCAAGAAGCGTGTGGCCTGCCCGTTAATGTGTTTGTGTTGGTGAAGCTTGAAAAGCCAACTGAAGAGAATATGCGAGACTTTGAACAACACATTGAAGTGATTGATGAGGTGTTAGAGTGCTTTCTGATGACAGGCAATCACGACTACCTTTTGCATGTGGTCAGTGAATCGCTCAAAAGCTACGAGCAATTTATCCGCAAGCAACTAACCCGCCTACCCAATATAGCTTCTATTGAATCCAGCTTCGCCTTCGGTCAGGTAAAAACTAAGACCAAGTTGCCAGTGAGGTAATTAGAAACGACTTAATTTGTCTGTGCTGAAGGCATTGGATAGTCATCTCCAATCATACAGATAAGAGCGCCACCAAAAGCTTTTTCGTAACGTATTTTTCCTGTCGCATCTGAGCTTTCTATACTCGAACTGCCGTCCACAATCTTATTAATTTCTTGTGCGACTTTTGTTGGTACCAACCAGATACAAGCTGCAACAGAGCAAGTGGATGATGACGATTCGCAACCTGTCTCGGAGCTTCCTCGTGCCCATTGGCTGCCCTTTTCCTTAAGCAGTAATTGCGTTGCTATGTAATCTGGGTGATCGATGTACTGATCACCACCTATCCATGTATCGCCATAAGGTAGATATGGTCCTCGCCATGTTGATAAGCCCGGATTTTCAATTAAGTGATTGATGTTTAAGTAGCCGAAGTTCGTGTCGGTATCGGAAGTAATAGGAGGCAGAGAGCCATTGTCATGAGAATATTGCTCCGCTGCATCCAAGACAGTATTCAGTTGCCCGATCAAAAATGTTGCCTCATCGACACGGGAAATACGATTACCGATCTGGTTGTAGATAAAAAATGCGGCAATGAGCATGAGTAAACTAAACGATGCAAGTTTCCATTTTTCTATCTGACGCAAAAGTCTTAACATCTATTTTTTATCTCTCATCAAAACGGTTCTAATAACGCTATGGCTTCCCTTATAAGGAAAGATTATACCAGAGTAAAATCAAGCGTTTTGCATTGAAACTTACTTGTCCATGTCTGCGGAAAATAAGCCTAGCTCTAATGTGCCCAACTTCGATTTAGAGCCTCCCTAAAAACAAACAATCATCACACCCGACTTCACTGACTTAACCCTCAAATCAACCTTGTATTGAATTGCTCCGTAAAACAAACCAAAGCGATGGAAATCGATTCGAAGTGATCGTTTTATCGGACTGTCATCTAATTTTTGTACTTTGATATAACAAATAGCTCAAAAGTTATTGAGTGATCGTTCAATTATATCAAATTTTCCACTATAGTTGATTGGTCAAACAACTCACAACAAGGAAAAGTTATGAATCCAAATACCGAATCTCAATCAACGCCGACTCGATCTATCCCTCAAGAAGCATTTGATTGGTACGACGAATATGCACACGGCCTGATTGATCGCAGAGAGTTTATGGCTCGTCTATCTGGGCTAGCTGTACTTGGCTTAACCATGACGACGCTAACTTCTGCACTGATTCCTAATTATGCGCAGGCAGAGCAAGTCTCTTTCAATGACCCTTCCATCAAAGCAACCTACGAGAAGTTTCCTTCACCTAAAGGACACGGCGAAGGCTATGGTTACTTGGTTGTACCCAAAGAGTTAGAGGGCAATGCGCCTGTTGTATTGGTCATTCATGAAAATAGAGGCCTCAATCCATACATAAAGGATGTGGCAAGACGACTCGCAGCGGCGGGGTTTATTGCGTTTGCACCTGATGCACTCTATTCGCTTGGCGGGTATCCAGGTAATGATGATGAAGGTCGAACGATGCAGAAGTCGCTATCAAAAGAGAAAATCGAAGAAGACTTTATCGCAGCGGCAAACTTCTTGAAGTCCCATGAAAAAAGTAACGGTAAGCTAGGCGCAGTCGGTTTCTGCTTCGGTGGCTATATCGTGAATATGTTGGCCGCTGTCATGCCAGAGCAACTCGATGCAGGCGTTCCATTTTATGGTACTCCTGCCGCACCAGATTTAAGAAAAAATGTAAAAGGCCCCTTGCTCATCCAATTTGCGGGAATCGATAAACGCGTGAATGCGACTTGGCCAGATTATGAAGCCGAACTCAAAGAGAACGAAGCAGACTACACAGCTTACATCTATGACGGCGTGAACCATGGCTTCCATAACGATTCAACTGGCCGCTATGCTGAAGAAGAAGCAGAGTTAGCTTGGAAACGTACACTTGAGTTCTTTAACCAAAAGCTTTCTTAATAGTTAGCTTTACTGAACCCGTTTTCTTTAGATTCCGAGTGACTGCCCTATTCCCTACAAAACCCAAAAGGCCTCGCACTCGCGAGGCCTTTGTTGGTCGGTAATCAGTTCCTCCCTTTTCCCATTACCAACAATAGGTTTGAGATGTAAACCAAGGGGGTTAGAAGGGGATTGTCGGTCGAGTCTCACGTACAGAAGCCTCGTTGATTCACTGACTTAACCGCTCATCAATGTAACTTCGCTTCAAACAAACCTATTGACCCGATCGCGCAAATAGATAATATAGATAGCTAGACGTCTACATGTCTTTTATTTATTAAATGGAGTTATCATGAACAGCTACAAAAAAATCACAGCATCCCTGTTGGCATTAGCTTTCGTATTCGGTGTAACAGGATGTGGAAAAAAAGACGAGGCTGTCATCAAGATTGGGGCGACAGTTGGCCCACATGCACAAGTTGTACAAGCTGTTGCCAAAGAAGCAGCAAAGCAAGGGATAAACATTGAACTCGTCGAGTTCTCAGACTATATCACCCCTAACGCAGCATTAGATGATGGAAGTATCCAACTGAACAGTTACCAGCATCAGCCATTCCTCGATAACTTTAATGCCAATCACGATAGCCAGTTAGTTTCTATCGGACGTTCAATTTTGATGCGTATGGGCGTTTACTCGAACAAGTACACTTCGCTTGATTCTATTCCCGAAAACGCTCGAATCGCGATTCCAAACGATCCAACGAATGGCGGGCGTGGACTATTACTGCTTGAAGATGCAGGGCTGATCTCATTAAAAGACAACGCTGGTTTCAACGCGTCTTTAAACGATATTGTTAGCAACCCGAAGAACATTCGATTTGTTGAAGTGGATGCCGCGCAGCTCCCCCGCTCTCTTGACGATGTAGATGCTGCTGCAATCACCATGAACTATGTAATGTCGGCTGGACTCGACCCTAAGAAACAAGGCATTTACTTAGAGAAAAAAGACGCACCTTTAGCAGTGATGGTTGTTGCGGCGCGAGAAGAAGACAAAAATAATGAAACGTATAAAAAGATTATCTCAATTTACCACTCACAAGAGATCAATGACTTTTTAGACAGCACTTTCAAAGGCACCATCGAAGCCGCAAATTAAGCTAAATCGTTTCAGATTTGGCGTTGCATGATACTCATAAAGCAACGCCAGATTTGAGTTGGCGGGTTGTCGTTGACGCATTCCAGCTTCTTTTCAAATTAGAGAGCAAAGCTTTAGTTACTTGAATGGAGGTTGAAAACCATATCGTCAGAGCAGATTATGTAAGCATAAAATTCAATTAAATCTGGGGGCTTTGCATGAAAAAAGAAGTGATACTTTTTGATATAAACGAAACGGTTTTAAATTTGGAGTCATTACAGCCTAAATTTAAAGCGGTGTTTGGAAAGGAGGATGCATTATCACTTTGGTTTTCAAAGCTTTTACACTCTTCAACGGTTTGCATCGCAACAAACGTAAAATCTACTTTTTCTGAATTAGCGAATGCAGCGCTCAACGCTATTGCACAACGGTACAAGTGTGATTTAACGCCGGAAAGCAAAGGTGCCTTGTTAACTTCTTTTGCCAATCTACCACCGCACACAGATATCAAAGCGTCTTTGCTCAAATTGCGCGCGAACGGGTTTAAAACCGTCGCTTTTTCCAACTCATCCCTCGATCTCATCACTTCTCAAATCAAGAACTCAGGCTTAGAAGATTATTTCGACACCGTCATTTCCGTTGAAGAAACAGGCAGTTTCAAACCCAATTCAGATGTGTATAACTTTGCAGCCGAAACTTTAAAAGAGCCTGTCGAAAACCTTCGTCTTGTCGCTACTCATGATTGGGACACTCATGGTGCGCTATCCGCTGGCTTACAAGCAGCCTATATAGACCGAACAGGAGTTGAGTATCATTCCTTGTATTTGAAACCGGAGATTAGCTCAAGGACGATGAATGGTGTGGTGGAACAAATAATTAAGCACAATTTAGACAAGTAAAATCTCAAGAGACTTTTCTACTCCTGATTCGATACAACCACCCTGTAGTGGTCAACAAATTCCGGACACTGACTTAACCGCTTTGATCAACCTTGTGTTGAACTGCTCTGGTTATAGAGACGCTGTCGGTTACCTAAAAACTGCAGTTACCTAGCAACAAATATAAGCTAGCAACAAATATAAGCTAGAAACTACTGTAAGAATGAGGAACGCGTTTGTCTTCATCCCAGCCTGATAGCTCAATATTGATCAATGATTTGCGCTTCTCATTACACAGTGAAGCGATATTGATGATAGGCAGTTGGCTACGAAACTGCGCTGTAAGGATGACCTTTTTACTTTCGTTAAGGCTGCTTCTGCATTGCGACAAAATCGCTTCAGTATCTAGTTGGTGTGCGTTCTCGATAATTTGGATATCAGCATTCTCTTGATAGCAATCTATCAACCAAGATACAGCAGGCTCTTCTATGCTGGTGAGCACGATGACATCTTTTGTTGTGACCAATTCTTTGAGTTCAGATAGTTTGAGTTCAGTTTCCATAGTTACCCTCATTCAGCAGCAAATACATTAAAGTCGATTGCCCAGTTTAGCCTGTGCCAAATGGTAACCTCTGTCTATCATCTCTTGTGAGCGATCGAACTCTAAGGTGCCACAAGCATTACGTGGGATCTCAAGCGTAATATCGGCGGGATAAGCGGCCAGCTTCTGGCGAGCAATGGTCGATTGCATCGCATCAAACGCTTGGTTGGCAATGTCGTAAGCAGCAAAATTGAAGCTCATTTTACTTTTTACACTGTTACCGAGATTATCGATAAAGTGAACAACCTTCTCATGCAGGTTACTCTCTTTTGTTGGTAGGGAAACCGGTATCACTTCCTGTTGAAGCATTTCGGGTTCACCACCTAAGTTCACAGCCAGAGTAAAGTCTGTATTATCACCAAAGGTAGGCGCAATCGGTACGGGATTAAGAACGCCGCCATCAATCAGCACTTCTCCATTGATAACGTGAGGGGTCAAGAACAGTGGCAAAGAGATAGAGGCGCGAATGGCATCAAACAGAGAACCTGATTGCAGCCAAACCTCTTTTTCATCGGCGACGTTAGCGGCAACTGCGGTATAAGGGATGGGCAGATCTTCAATTGAAATCTCGCCGATCAGTCCACGCAGAGTGTCGATGATCTTGTCCCCTTTGAACATACCACTCGACTGCCATGAAAAGTCCAACAACATCGCCATATCACCTTGATCGATACTGGTGACCCACTCTTCAAATTCATCCAACTTGCCCGCAGCGTAGACACCACCGATAAGTGCGCCAATTGAACAGCCAGAAATGGATTTTATCTGATAGCCATGCTCAATTAACCAGCGGATGACTCCAACGTGAACCAAGCCTCTTGCGCCACCACTGCCAAGTACCAATGAGATCGTTTTTGCCATCATATTAATCCTTTAGTTTTAAATTCTAGGTGGGCTAACTCGCCGATTTACCAATTCGCCGATCTCAACTCACTGAATCACTCTCAGTCCATACGGGTAATGAAGGTTTGCTCGTCATCGACAAAAGCCACGTAGTCGCCGTGATAGATAAAAACCCGACCACGCCCTTCAACGATACACGCAAGCTGTGGGTTCAAGTCTTCTTCAAGATTTTCACTTTGATACGTGCCGGTGTCGGTAATCACACCGCGGAGTTTAGGCAAAAACCCATAGCTGCGCTTGGCTTGATCAATCAGGCTCAACTCACTGGTGGTAGAGAAGTAAGCTGGGATAGGACCAGCATCTTCGATAAACATCGGTTTCAGTTCTTCAAAAGCTGTAATCACCAGCCAGTCGATGCCGTTTACGTGATGGATAAACATTGTTTATAAATACCTAGTTTCTCGATAACTCTAATGCGGAGATTCTATCACTATCAAGTGCAGAACGTGGGATAAATTAAGGGACTACAAATAACCAGACGCATACTATCTACAGGGTCTAATACTAGTCGTCCGACTCTACGACTAATGTCTAACCGACTGAGTCTATTTGTTTTTTTTGGTTTGGTATAAGGTACTAACAACTAAATGTTAATGAGTTTTTAATTATAAGTTGACGCATTGTTTGCGCTTCATACCGTGAGTCAACAACGTTTGTTGGAATAACACACCTAAGAGTGTGAACGAAAGGAATCAAAATGAGCACTACTTTAGAGTCCGCACATATACAAACAGAGAAGCCTCAAGCCAATGAGGATGAACTCACCTATGAACAACAACATAAACCAAGCTCAGAGTTTGAATCCCGAGAACAGTATCTAGAACACGAATTGCAAATCATGTCGCCTAAGCGCTGGCGTCCAAATTTGCCGTTTAAAGATTATCGATTTGAGATAGAAGACACCATCCCAGCGATGGCGGCGACCATTGGTAAAGTGGTTATGGTGGGCGCGATTGCAGCCACCTTTGCTGGGGCTCTCGGATTAAATGAAGACTTCATTCTAGAAAACGTTCGTTATGAACTGCTCATCGCCTCTGTTTTCATTATTATTTTCTCTGGCTTTTTATTGCCGACTGCAAACCTCGCAGGGACCCACGGCCCACTTATCCCTTTGATTCCGATTGTGGTTGCAGCAGGTGGACACCCGATGGCGTTTGGCCTGTTGATTGGCGCTTTTGGCCTCATCTTAGCCATCAGTAAAGGTGGCAGCATGTTGGCCAACCTCACCAGTAAAGGCGTGTGTGGCGGCTTATTGCTCTACCTCGGCTTTGTTGGAACCGCCTCTCAAGTGAAAAAGCTTTTCGCTTGGGCTGAAGGAATCGGTATGAGCCACATCGCGTTTGTGGTGATCTTTTGCACCATTATCTTGTACGCGCTACTGGAACACTTCCGCAAACGTTGGTTAGCAGTACCTCTTAGCTGCTTGTTGGGTGGTACGATTGCATTTGCCATGGGCGCCCCATTTGCTTTCCACACTGAGCCAGGCTTGCCCAACATGAACCCTATGTATTGGTGGGGAGAAGATACAGGTTGGATGCTAGGCCTACCGACGATTGAACACTTCATGGTGGTATTGCCGTTTGCGATTCTAGCCGTAGCGATGTGGTCACCGGATTTCTTAGGGCATCAAGTATTCCAAAAGATCAGCTACCCAGAACGTACCGAAAAAGTACACATGAACATCGACGACACCATGACCACGGCATCAATTCGTCAAACGTTCGGTTCTCTGCTTGGCGGTACTAACTTTACATCTTCATGGGGTACTTACATCGTACCAGCGGCGATAGCTAAACGCCCTATTCCTGCTGGCGCGCTGCTCACAGCTCTGTTCTGTATTATCGCTGCTGTTTGGGGCTACCCGATGGATTTAGCTATCTGGCAACCTGTACTGTGTGTGGCGCTGATTGTTGGGGTATTTGTTCCATTGCTAGAAGCTGGAATGGAAATGACGCGTGAAGGAAAAACCACACAGTCGGCAGCGATTGTTGTGTTCTCTTCAGCGCTCGTTAACCCTGCATTTGGCTGGGCTCTCACCATGCTGTTAGATAACTTAGGCTTAGTCGGTTGTAAAGAACGTAGTAGTGAACTGAGTAAAATGAGCCGCTGGGTATTGCCTGGCATCATGTTTATTGTACTAAGTGGCGTAATGGCGCTGGTTGGCCTTCTACCGGGAATTCCAGCGATTATCCCAAGCTTTCGCTAGGCTCGATTAATATTTAGTTTTGTCGGAATACAAAAAGGCCTCGCAATCGCGAGGCCTTAGTTTTATCTATCAAACCAGTGGCGACAGCCCTACTTCACTGACTTCACCGCTTTCATCAACGTGTGTTGAATGGTTCTCGTAAGCCAAAGCCTCCCCCTCTAGCTCCCCCTCAAATGCAGTTAAACGATATCTTCAGATACACGACTGAGGGGGAGAACATTCTTTGGCGCTGAACATATAACTGCACATGTAGCGATCGGTATTCAGTTCCTCCCCTTTCTCGTTGCCAGCAAGAGGTTGGAGATGTAAACCAAGGGGAGGTTAGGAGGGGATTTTTATCTGATTCTCACGTGTATCTGCCACTTTGTTTCGCTCGCTCTACAGAACACAAAAAGGCATTACAATACCCGAAAGTAATTTAACAAGTGTAGTGTGTATCAAAATCTATAGGGTACTACCAATAAGGTATAAGTCCCCAATATCTTATGTTACCTAAATATTTAAAACAATTAGGATTAAAGAGCGCCACAAACGAGCATGCTACTAATCTAGAATAAACATAGATGATACCAAGTCGCTTTGAATATTTTGTGACAACTATCACCAACTGAGTTATTAGCTGATCTATACTTCCGCAACTCAACTACCTTTAGCAAAGGTATATAATATTTTCAAATTCTATGGTGGAGAGTACTACAGTTGCTTTCCCATTAAGGAAGAACCTATGGCTCTAAAATTACCATCATGGTTTTCTGATTTAGGTGTTGTGGCACTTATTTTCTCTGCTGGTGGGTTTTATTTTACTATCAATGAATTAAATCAAAACTATGCTGATATTGACAAACGGATCACAGTCGTTGAAAAGGCAATATCTATACACCACGGAAGTGATTGGTCAGATCGTGTTAATGAGCTATCCAAGGTTGAGGATCTAAATCGACAGTTTGAAGCTTCAATAAGTGATTTTGATGACAAGTATAAAACTAACTTGAAATCCATAGAAGCGATAGAAGACTGGGTATCCTCAGCAAAGGCATGGGCTGAACAAATTGATCAAATGGAGATTAATAGGATTGCCAACTCATTTAGAGCAAAAGTTGTATACTCAACGGTTAGAACTGGTCAGAATAACTCTGTCAGAATAAATAAAGCTCATGAAAAAGGAAGCGGATACCAAATAGGTGATCGAATTTTTATTGAAAACCCAGTCCCGCCTAATTTAGAAGTGGAAGCTTTTGTTGTTGGGTATTTGAATGATAAAGTAAACTCTGATGTGTTACTTCAGATTAACGAGGAGTTGTTAGGGCAGTTGGGTCTAACAACTCAAAATGGTCGTTATGAATTACTAATAACGAATAAGTTCACTGAGGAAAATTGGACTACTCTTGCGGATACGAGTGTAGTTAAAAAATAAATTTCCATTCTAAAATATAAGTTATATCTTCTATATTATTAAGGGAAGTCGCCATTTTTATTTTATATAAATCCAAATTGCGAAATATACTAGTTAATATAAATCACCACCGATTTAATTTCCTTGCTACATATTGGTAATTTAAATTACTATCACACTACCTTAAAACACAATCCACAAAAAAAACCACCTTGACTTAGTACCTAAATACAAATCTCTATCATTATCATTGATAATTCGCATCAATTGGGAGCCGTTATTTACTCGATGCGCGTTATAGTACAATGAATAGCCCCTTTGTTATTACCATAAAAACACTCCAAGTCATTTGCAAATGGACATAGTTCACCTGACGTTAAAGGAGAGTAATTCTCGTTTAATCCGATTCTGAACGTTTCTCGGTCTTCACTCCCTATAGAAGCGCATAACTCAAACCATTTAGCATTAGAAACTCGCCTAAAAGGTTCCATTGTAGCGATAGCTACCTCTTTCAACCCAAGAGTAACTCCAAGTCTATCCCACCCCGCCGCGCTACATGCAATTGAAGCGTCATACCATAATTCTGCAGTATTAGTTTCAAATCTATAACGCTTACCCACCTCAAGAAAAACGCCTGTACGGTTAATTTTTTCAGCAGCAAAAACAGTTAAAATTTTACTTTCACCTAAACTAAGTACGGTTAGTCGTTGTTGTGGTAATTCGATATGGGGTGTTATTCCTGAACATTCTATCTTTTCAAAATCTTGATACATAACCTTATGCTTAACATTTTTGAGGGACATAGGTCTGTAATCTTCATTACGATAGATTCGTTCAGATATAGACCAATGAATTATCGGATTATGTTGTTTTGAAACTTTATCTTTTTCTATGACGCAGCATAATCGGTCACATAAGGTAACAAAGCTAACTGGAAACCAACGACTTTGTTCATGATTTAAACCACAAGGATTTGGATTGATCAACATGTCGTCTAAGCATATTTTATAATCTATTTCTTTAGGTAAAAGTTCCGAGTATTTTACTTCCCTAGCTGTTTTAATATCTATCTTAAGCTGCCATCTTTCAATCCAATTTAGATAAAAACGCATTGCAGAGTCCGATAAACCATCCTTTTGATACCCACCGCCTACATCCGCATGTGCTCCAGGGAACCATATTTCACACATTTTCTTCTCGTAATTCATTAAAGTCGGTTGAAAAGCTCTTCGTTTCTCATCTAATGACACTATATGTAATGCTTCAATTACATTATTTGGTAACGAATGATCTTCAAAAACCACCTCAGACTTAGGACGCTGATACTTACTCATATTAGGAGTACTGATAGAAGCGACAGTATCAAAAACAGCTTCGTATATACAAGGCACGGCAACTTTATCGCTAATGAGTTTGGCAAATCGTCGAGCTAATGCGGCTCCTCTACTAAATCCAGTAACTAATAGTGTATCAGCTCGATCGTCAAATGTTATTTTTTCAAACTCCGAAAGTGCTTGATTAAGAATATGTTTGACGTCACAGCCCTCAGGTGAAAATATAGTATTCCATGCTTTTTGTAGTGCACTTCCGTATGTACCCACTCCAGCAAAGTAATAGCAATGCTGTACTGAAGAATCCCATCCTTGGCCTTGATTAACCAACGAACCACCACACAAGATATGAAATTTTAGTATGTTCGTTATACTATTGTCTTCACTTACTCCTTTATCATTGATTGCTTGCTCTGCATCTTCGGGGGCATTGCATGTACCATCAAAATTAAATATGAATAACCTAGCCATAGTACTCTCTCGATTTTTTATAACACTGTAAAATTAAATAACTATTTTAATTAATTTACTCAACCAGTGGTCTTCGTAAGATTTATCAGTTTGAATTAGTTGACCAACTGGCAAGCCTATTTATCCGATTATAAGTCCACTTATATATGTAGCTTATGATTATGAGTTCCACTTGAACCTACATCACAATTTCATTGAAATCACCGAATAGGCCGATAGTTAAGAACTTTGGAGTAGGACAATTTTTTTGGGGTTCTAAAGATTAAACAACTAAAAAGTTGCTAAGAGTTTGATTTTTTATCTTCCCCCGAAACAAAAAGGCCTCGCAATCGCGAGGCCTTAGTTTTATCTACCAACGGTTACATCCATCTATTAACAACTACAGCACGCTACTTCACTGACTTAACCGCTTTCATCAACGTTGTGTTGAACGGCTCTAGTAGACCAAAGCCTCCCCCTCTAGCTCCCCCTCGAATGGAGTGACCCGATCTCTTGAGATATAAGAATTAGGGAGAGAACATTCTTTGCCGCTGAACATATAGCAGCACATGTAGCGATCGGTATTCAGTTCCTCCCCTTTCTTATTACCAACAAGAGATTGGAGATGTAAACCAAGGGGAGGTTAGGAGGGGATTATCAGCCTATTCTCACGTGTAACCACCCTACTTCACTGACTTAATCGCTTTCATCAACGTTGTGTTGAATTGCTGTGGTTGCTCAAGCATTGGGAAGTGGCCTGAGTCTTCAATGTAGTAAATGCTGTAATCCTTGATGTGTTTCTTGTTCGCTTCTGAATCTGTTGGCCATAGGCGAGCGTTGACCAATATGACTGGCACATTCACGTTCTCATACACGCGGTGTGCTTCACCTGTGACGTATTGGCCTAGATAATGGCGGAACTGATTTATCGCGATAGCTGGCGGTGCTGATGCCATGTCTTGCGTTACCCAGTAAAGTAAATCCGCGTCTACATCTTTTGGTAGCGAGTCTCTCACAAACATAGTAATGCCCGCTTGGAAGTCTGCTTCAAAAGGTTTGGTCATTGCATCTAGGTCGCTTTGTGATACCGCTAGTACAACGTTTTGCGATGTATCGACACCAATAATGCCCTTCACTCTTTTCGGCATCAGTTTAGCGGCTTCTGCAATTACGCCACCCGCCATGGAATGCCCGACTAAAATGACGGATTCGAGTTGTTCTTTCTCGATTACCGCTTTGATGTCTTCAGCAAACGCGACCATGGTGTATTCTCCGCGATTGAACGATGAGTTACCGTGCCCTGCTAAATCCATGGTGATCACTTGATACTGCTTTGAAAACTCGCTCACTTGGTTTTGCCACAGCCTACTGTCTAAACTCCAGCCGTGAATGAAGATCAGCGCTGTCTCCCCACTCCCACTTTTGCCATACGCAATTTGCTCACCATCGTGAGATATCGCAATACCGTACTTAACCGTTGAATCATGAGCCATGGCATTAAAGCTACCAAGCACCATGAATACCAAGAGTGTGATGTTTAGAATTAAACGTTTCATAGTGTCTCTCTACTTACTTTGGAGGGAACATAGAAAGCGCCCCTCTCAATCAATATAAGCACTATAAAGTGTGAAGTTGTAGACGGGTCAAGGGTGATTTTCGAACATTAAAGGTTAGTTAAGAGTCAACAGAGCTCCACCATTTTGGTCTAGCTAAATCGTTACTTCTAAATGAATCGACTAGTTTTCTAGACACTAATTTCTCACACACTGTTAAAGTGTTCTCAACAATCCATCCAACTGTTATTAATAGATAATTTATAAAAAATAATAATTTTAAATGTTAGATCTCAAACGCGACAAACCTACACACTTATGCCTTTATGTGCAGGTGCAATTTATGTAATATCGGCAAAATACTCTTTAAGAGACTTACCGATGACAATAAATTGCACTCAAGTAGTAGATAAGTTTAAGCGCTATGGTTTTGAATACAAAAAAGCTTATTCAAATTCTTCATACCTTACGTTTACATTCAAATCTGGTTTTTTTCATAATGCCGAAGTTGTTCAAGTTGCAGAAAGCAACCACGACTCAACAGATATAGAAAAGAAAGTTAAAGATCTTGAATCACACGGGGTATCTATAAAGCGAAACAAATACGATACAATTGAACAAATAGAACGAGGTCTATTTGAAGGTTTTTTTGATGTAGTGCACTGGAAGAGTCGAATTAAAGATGAATATGCGAATTACGTAAATTCAATATTAGGCAGCTTCCCTGAAGCTGAAGAGCTTTCTTATAATTACATAAATGCCCCGTTTTCTCTTAGTGTTGATTCAGCCTTGGTTAGACATGACAACGAATCGATTGTTGATGACATTATTAATGACCTTAATGATCCAGGTTCACAATTAATATTAGTAGAAGCTCCCGCGGGGTTCGGAAAGACTTGTACTTCCTACGAAATAATTGATCAATTAGCAAAAAAAACAGACGCTCCAATACCCTTTTTTACAGAGTTTTCTAGAGATAGGCAGGCAAGAGTCTTTGGCCACGTTTTCGTTCGCGAAGTAGATAGAGCGTTTAGTCAAGTTAAGTCTGACGTTGTCATTGATGAGCTTCAAAATGGGCGGATTGTCATGGTCTTAGATGGTTTTGACGAACTATTAAGCGACGACTCTGGAGATTCATCTGAAGAAGATTACGACAACGCAGAGCCAATGCTAGAAACTATCAGCGAATTGCTAGACCGCAATGCAAAAGTAATTATAACTTCACGTAGAGCGGCGATTTTTGACGGCAGTGTGTTCAACGAATGGATAGACAAATATCAAGACAAATTTAAGTTTAAACGCTACCGTATCCAGTCACCACGGATAGAAGACTGGCTATCCGAACCTCGGCGCATGGCACTTAAGGATGCAGGGCTGGATCTAGACCAGCTTTCAAATCCAGTATTGCTTGCTTACCTACGTGCACTTGCTATTGATTCCTTTAATGAATTACTAAAAACGCCTGAGAAAGTGGTTTCTCACTATTTTATAGCAATGCTTGAAAGAGAAATGGAACGCCAAAAGCTACCAATGAATCCAGATGAACAAACCAAATTACTTACAACTGTTGCTTCTCATATGTGTGAACATAACTACACATCGGATAGTAAAGAAAAAATAGTTGACCTTTTAAAATCTAAATGTACAAAACTTCTTGAAGATACTCGCCGGTTATACGCAGCTAAAGATAGGCCAACATTGGATGGCTTAGCGACAACTTTAGCTACTCATGCTTTTTTTGACCGCAGCAATCAGGGCGATGGGAGAATTGAGTTTATAAACGAATTTGTTTTCGGTAACTATATCGCTGAGTCAGTTTTAGAATATCAAGGCGAATGGTTAGCTAGTGACGAAAGATTTGTTGAACCAGCGATTGCATCATATAGAGCACGAACTCATAATGAACGTGCGACTCTATGGAATAAGTTAGAACCGATGTCTGAGTTTTTATCTGAGTCGGATAGAATGTCATATGAAATAAAAATGCTTGGTGAAATATTGTATGACACATATAACGAGACTTCCGTAAATTCAATCGATATTAATAATGTTGATTTTTTTGAAAAGACTTGTGTACAAGATATTTCATTCAGTAATTGTAGTTTTTCGTCTGTAATATTTCACATCGACAATATTAAGAACGCTACCTTTATCAATTGCAAATTTTATAATTGTGAGTTGGTATCAGATGCTATCGAATCCAACACCTTGGAATTCCTTAACTGTACTTCAACTAACAACTTTATTGCCCAACTTGAAGAGTGCCATGTAGAAGAAGAAGCGGAAAGCATTGGTGATCTAACATTGAACATATTTAGACGTTTCTTCCCTGTTGGGTCAAATAGTTGTGAACGAGTTCATATACCATTAGTTACCGTTTATAAGCTTCAGTCTCAAGGTTACTCCAAACGCGAGATCACTCAAGAGATCAAGAAGCTAAAAAGAGATGGCCTTTTGACTGATGCAAATGATGGATCTTATGTCGGGGTAAACCCACAAAGAATGGGTGAGATAAAACAAATGTTAGGGAAAGCATAATGAAGTATCCTGCAGATGTGACTTCAAAAGATATCCAAGCCGAAATATCTCAAGCTTTGGATCAAATGGGAATAATGTTTCGTATTTTTGGTCGTGTAAAAAGTTTTACGTCTATTAATAAAAAACTAAGTAGTGATGACCAATATGGCGTGTCCAAGAAGTTACAAGATATGATAGGGATCCGCATCGTTCTATATTTCCCTGATGACGTGTTGGTCGCTCACAATGCAATAAGCGCACTCTTCAATGAACGCGAAAAAGACCAAAGTATTGATAGAGCTAAAGCTACGACGTTTAAACCTGTTAGGTATAACTTAGTTTATGACGTCCCCTCCCGAATGAACTATGAACTCCCACCAACATTAGTCGGTAAAGTTGACACAACGTTTGAAATCCAATTACGTACTGTACTATCTGAGGGGTGGCACGAGGTTGAGCATGACTTAAGATATAAATGCAAAAAAGATTGGGTCAACTTTCCCGAAGAGACTCGAATGCTCAATGGTATTTATGCATCTCTTGAAACCAATGAATGGACTATGATAAAAATCTTTGAAGAAATAGCATATGGACATTACAAGCAGCGCAATTGGGAGTCGATGCTTAGACAAAAACTCAGGTTGAGACTAGATGATAAACCTCTACCTCAACCGATAATCGACATATTTGATAATGATATAGATTTAGCTAAAAAATTTTTTAGGATAGATCGCTCGGCTTTAATAGCACTCTTGTATGAAAAGAAGTTTGACTATCCTATGAACCTCGAAAATTTAATCATGTTCGCAAATCATCAGGTCATAGAATCGAGCGAAATCCTTGATATAACAAGCCAAGGTTTTATTGATGACCTTTCAAATGAACCATATGATTTAAGTCACTTAACGCTTTAGCCGTGCATATAGGGAGCTATTGCTCCCTTCCTATAGAAGTCGTTCTTTAATTAGATATTAATTTTTTTAATTCAATACTGACTAAAGTCTTAATCTTATTTAGCCAGATTTAACAAGTAATTCTAATACATCTATACTCATAGAAGATTGATGTGTAATACCTATGAAGTGACAAGCTTTAGTGACGGTCAACTTTCTGACCGTTTTTCCTTAATAACTCGGCCTTGCGCTTCTTTGAGATTCGGACACCGAAATCTCGATCCATGACTTTTACAACCGCTTCAAAGAACTCAGCTTTGAGCTGAGTCTCTTCTAATTGCTGCTCGAGTTCTTTGATTCGTTGCTCTGGGGTTTGAGTTAACGCTCTCGATTGTTCTATTCCTTTAGACCAATCTAGTTGACCATGTTTGCGAAGCCAAACTAAAACGGTAGAGCGACCTTGGATCCCATAACGCTCTTGAGCTTGCTTATAAGTCATTTCGCCTTTTTCAACTTGGCTTACGACTGCCAATTTAAAGGCAAGAGAATAATCTCGTTGAGTACGTCTACTTGTTGTTTTCATGACACTCTCCAATTTCATATTGGAAATGTGTCAACCATATTTAGGACGCTACACACAAACAAAAAAGGCCTCGCAATGCGAGGCCTTTGTTTTTCTATCTATCAGAAGAGATTAGTCGCGAAGTGCTGCGCCGAATTTCTCTGAGATTGAAGCTACGATAGCATCTACTGAACCAGCGATGTCTGCATCTTCAAGTGTGCGCTCTACAGACTGTAGGCTAAGTGCGATTGCTAGGCTCTTCTTACCTTCTTCAACGCCTTGACCAACGTATACGTCGAACAGTTTAGCGCCTGTTAGGAATTCGCCACCAGCAGCGATACACGCTTCTACGATGTCGCCAGAAGCTACTGCTTCGTCAACAACTACTGCGATATCACGACGGTTTGCAGGGAACTTAGATACGGCTACTGCTTCTGGAAGCACGCGAGTGTTGATAGCTGCCCATTCGATTTCGAATACGATAGTGCGGCCGTTAAGACCAAACTTACGCTCTAGTTCTGGGTGAACAGTACCAATGATACCCACTTCTTTGCCGTCTACGACGATAGCCGCAGTTTGACCTGGGTGAAGTGCTGGGTGCTTAGCTGCTTTGAAGCTGTATGCGATTTCGTTTGCAGAAAGCTCAAGAACTGCTTCTAGGTCACCTTTAAGATCGAAGAAATCTACAGTGTTAGTTGCAATGTCCCAGTGCTCTTCGCCACGAGTACCAGAGATAACGCCCGCAAGCATCATTTCTTGGCGCATGCCGTTTTCAGCCGTTGCTTCAGGGATGAAACGTAGGCCTGATTCGAATAGACGAACGCGAGACTGTTGACGCTTCTGGTTGTGAACAACTGTGTTTAGTAGACCTTGGATTAGGCCAAGACGCATTGCTGACATATCCGCAGAGATTGGGAATGGCAGGATTAGCGGCTCAACACCAGGTACAACCAGTTTTTGCTGTTCTGGTTCTACGAAGCTGTATGTGATTGCTTCGTGGTAGCCACGGTCTACAAGAAGGTCACGAACGCGCTTAAGCGGTTGGTCAGCTTCTTTGTGGTCATTCATTTTAAGTGCCGCTTTAGGCGCTTGGTTTGGAATGTTATCGTAACCGTAGATACGACCTACTTCTTCAATTAGGTCTTGCTCGATTGCGATATCAAAACGCCAAGATGGAGACGTTGCCGTCCAGCCAGCGTCTGTCGTTTCAACGTTACAACCTAGGCGAGTAAGAATTTCCACTACGTCTGTAGATGGGATTTCGTGACCTAGTAGGCTATCTAGCTTAGCGCGACGTAGAGCAACTACGTTTGCTTTAGGAAGTGAGGCTTCAGATTCGCTGCCGTTTACTGGCGCAACTTCACCACCACAGATTTCAACTAGAAGCTGTGTTGCACGCTCCATAGCTGCTGCTTGTAGCGTTGAATCAACACCACGTTCGAAACGTAGAGAAGAATCAGTGTGAAGGCCGTAAGCACGTGCGCGACCACGGATGTGATCCGGTGCGAAGAATGCTGCTTCAAGAAGTACGTCTGTCGTTTCAGTAGTAACACCTGAATCTTGACCGCCAAAGATACCAGCGATTGCTAGTGCTTTGTTTTGGTCAGCGATAACAAGCGTGTTGCTGTTTAGTTCAGCTTCGTTGCCATCTAGAAGTGTTAGCTTTTCGCCCTGCTCTGCTAGACGAACCACGATACCGCCTTCGATCTTAGCGAGATCAAATGCGTGCATTGGTTGGCCTTGCTCTAGCATCACGTAGTTTGTGATGTCTACAACTGGGTCGATTGAACGGATACCACAACGACGCAGTTTTTCTTGCATCCAGATTGGAGATTCCGCTTTCACGTTTACGTTCTTAACCACACGGCCAAGGTAACGTGGACAAGCATCAGTTGCTTTGATTTCAACAGATACTGTGTCTTCAATGCTTGTTGCAACAGCTTCAACTGTTGGCTCTGTAACGTCTGCGCGGTTTAGTACGCCAACTTCACGAGCAAGGCCACGGATGCTGAAGCAGTCTGCGCGGTTTGCTGTTAAGTCTACATCGATAGTTACGTCGTTAAGCTCAAGAAGCTCACGTACGTCCATACCTAGCGTTGTGCCTTCTGGCAGCTCAAGGATACCGTCTGACTCTACGTCGATACCTAGCTCAGAGAAAGAACAAAGCATGCCGTGCGATGGAACGCCACGTAGTTTTGCTTTCTTGATTTTGAAGTTACCAGGCAGTACTGCGCCAACTGTTGCTACTGCTACAGTTAGGCCAAGACGACAGTTAGATGCACCACATACGATGTCTAACAGCTCTTCTTCGCCGATATCAATTTTAGTTACTTGTAGTTTGTCTGCGTCTGGGTGCTGACCGCACTCAACCACTTTACCTACTTTAACGCCGGTGAATTCACCAGCAACAGGTTCTACATCGTCAACTTCCAAACCAGCCATAGTGATTTGGTGAGCTAGCTCTTCGCTGTTAATTGCAGGTTTAACCCACTCGCGTAGCCAAGATTCACTGAATTTCATAGTTTCGACTGCCCCGGATTACTTGAATTGTTTAAGGAAACGAAGGTCGTTCTCGAAGAACGCACGAAGGTCATTTACGCCGTAACGAAGCATCGTTAGACGCTCTACACCCATACCGAATGCAAAACCAGAGTATTTCTCAGGGTCGATGCCAACAGAGCGAAGTACGTTAGGGTGAACCATGCCACAGCCTAGAACTTCTAGCCATTTGCCATCTTTACGTTTCACGTCAACTTCAGCTGAAGGCTCTGTGAACGGGAAGAATGAAGGACGGAAACGCACTTCAACTTCTTCTTCAAAGAAGTTACAAAGGAAATCGTTAAGAATGCCTTTAAGTTGTGCGAAGTTTACGTTCTCATCAACTAACATACCTTCCACTTGGTGGAACATTGGCGTGTGAGTTTGATCGTAGTCGTTACGGTAAACACGACCCGGAGCAATGAAGCGGAAAGGCGGTTTGCCGTTTTCCATCGTACGGATTTGAACACCAGAAGTGTGCGTACGTAGCATTAGATCAGGGTTGAAGAAGAAAGTATCGTGATCAGTACGAGCTGGGTGATCGTCTGCGATGTTTAGTGCATCAAAGTTGTGGAATGCATCTTCGATCTCAGGGCCAGACTCAGTGCTAAAGCCAAGCTCACCAAAGAACTGTTCGATACGCTCAACAGTGCGAGTAACTGGGTGAAGACCACCGTTCTCAATGCGACGACCTGGTAGGCTCACATCGATAGTTTCTTCAGCTAGTTTCGCTTCAAGCTCTGCACGTTGTAGTGCGTCTTTGCGAGCTGCGATCGCTTGTTGAACAGCACCTTTCGCTTTGTTGATCTCTTGACCAGCAGTGCGACGCTCTTCAGGTGGAAGTTTACCTAGGCTTTGTAGTTGAAGAGTGAGTTCACCCTTCTTACCTAAATACTGAACTCGCACTTCATCAAGTGCGACTAACGAATCTGCTGTATCAATAGCAGTCGTTGCATTAGCAATGATCTCTTCTAGATGTTGCATCATTTCCTCATCTACCAGTTGGTAGTGTCCGTATCGGATGATTAGTTTTTTTAGATAGCTACACATAGTAATCAAACACGCAACCAATGCCAAATTGAATCGCTAAAAGAACAAGTTATTGCCTAAAAACACGGCAAATTTAACAGGATATTAATGAGGAGTAGGAAGAAGTGGAACAATTACAGGTTCCACTTCTTAATTTGGAAATGACCTGAAGGCTAGATCTGAATAGAACAAACGCTGTTCTTCCCTGCGTTTTTTGCTAAATAGACGGACTCATCCGCCGCTTTAATCAATTCGTTCATGGTTTCGAATTCTTGGGTCATTTCAGCGACACCGACACTAATACTGCCAATCCAAACTTGATGACTGGTTTCAACCTCTAATTCAGACACTTTCTGTCGAGCGGTTTCCGCGATGTACATCCCACCTTTAAGGTCGGTGTTTGGGCAAATAACCAAGAACTCATCGCCACCTAACCGGCAAACAATATCATCATTACGGAACGTGTTTTTCAGTTCACGCGAGAGGGTTTGTAGCACCAAGTCGCCTGCATCATGGCCGCTGGTGTCATTAATGCGCTTGAAGTGGTCGGCATCAATCATAATACACACTAAAGGCATGCCCAGTTCTTTGGAGTCTTGCCAATGCAGCGCTAACTGTTTAAAAGCACTACGACGGTTATGCAAATTAGTAAGAGAGTCGGTTAATGACAGTTCTTCAAGTCTCTTATTCGCTCGTTTTAATTCTGCCGTACGTTCCTCAACTTTATCTTCGAGTAACTGGTTGAAGCGTAACAACTGTTTGTTTCGTTCAGAGACTTGTTCAAACAGGCCGTTAAGCGCAGCCAACAGCGGGACAGTCGCAGAATCTTGCTGCTTTTCTTCCGCTTCAAAGGCTTGCAGAGGTGTCGCGCCCTCTTCTATCGCGGTCATTTGTCGCGCCATGTTTTGGTCGATGCCGAGGATGTGGTAAGCAAGCCAGTGGATCAATAAATCAAGTAACTGCCGTGCTGACGACTGATCTTCTTCCATGATGAAAGCTTGCATACTGTAGATATCTTGCATAAATACACGATGCACTTTGATATGCTCTTCAATGTGTCGCTCATACACACCGCAATCTCTCATCAAAGATTCTTCTTCTTTAAAGTGAAATTCGGCATAGCATGTGAGATCGAGTAAAGCGACGTTTATGTCGTCGATAGAGATAGTGTTCTCTGACAACAGATTTCCGTAGTGGTTGATAATACCAACAAGATATTGATGCTGTTCATCTACAACACCAATGCCTGTTTCAAAGTTTTTATCCCAATTAAATGAATTCATAAATCCCTTAAGGCCGATACCACCAGCACGATTTATATGCATATTCGGAGGTTATAGATACTGAAAAAATATAACCATTTTACCTGTAGGTTTATTCGATTGTTTGATCCACTTTATAAAAAGACGACTTTGAACATTCTAAATATGGCTCATCTTAAATTTGAGACGTCCCCCCCAACAGGAACGCCCCACGAAGCTAACATTAGAAATAATATTCCAACGCCATCTCAACAAAGTCATCCTTGCGTGCGAAGAACAACAAGTCCTCTGGGGTTTCGTCCTCAAACAACCAAGCATTCAGTCGCCACTTGAGATTGTTGTTAATACGGCTCGATGCCTCTAGCTTGGCACTGTAGACATTACTGTTATCTAAGTCTTGAGTGATACCAGTAAGCACTTCGGTGCCGTCTTCATCGTTCAAAGCGAAACGTGCCCCAAGGAACACATCATTTTGGCCGATGGTTTGGGCATTGTTGCCTCGGCTGTCATACAGGTATTCAGCGATGAAGCCGATGTCCCAGTACGATTCAAGCGCCCCTACCCAAGTGTATTCAAAGCCTGTCGCCACGCCGGTATGGTTGTCGTAGCTGTCGCGATAAATGCTTTCCAGCTTCCATAACCAGTCACCGATAATGCCTTGAACATCCAATCCGAAGTGTTGCATTTGGGCGTAGTATGGCTTGAGTTGATTGCCTTCCACACGGTAATAAGGGTCGCGGTTTGTGCCGCCTAAGTAGCTTAAACCGACATCCCAATCACCGTACATTTGGCTGTAACGCAATGCCACATCAACGTGTTTTTCTTCTCGTGAAGATTCGTAAAGCGCATCGTCCGATACTGGCACGGTTGGCCTTAATCGACCGTCTTCGCCTGCGAAGGTACGCTCACGAAAATACGGCAGTAACATGGCGTCTATGGTGCCCCACTCTTTTATCGAGGTGAAGTGCACCATAGGCTGACCTAACTTGGATTCGCCATCGACCGATTCAATGGCATCGGTCTGGTTTACCACATCCACTAAATGCGCCGATTCGGTTACGCCCCAAAATACCTTTCCAACACCCGCTCGCAGTTCGTAATCATCCCAATAGGTTAAATACAAGGCTTCGCGAATATCACCATGAGTTCGTTCATCGTCTTCACTGTCTAGGCGATAAAACGGGGTGAAGGTAATGCTGCCGTTGCCCTCTTGTTGCTCCCAGTAAAACTCTGGCTGCAACACCAGTGAGCTTTGTCCTTTGTCTTGCCCTTGTAAGCCGTCGCTAAAGAACTGCCTATGTTCAAGGTTAACCTGCCCTGCTAGCTCTGGGGTGACCTGTTCTACGAACTCAGAGCTAAAGCCTGCCGCCACACAAGGCAACGACACCTGCATAAGCCCGACGGTCGCCGCCAAGGTTAAGGATAATTGGGTTCCTGTTGCCACAATCCTTTTCATATTCCTGCCTTATTTCGCACGTTTTAGTGTGTTCTTTTGGAAATCCTTGTCTTTAAGACCGGTCTGGAACACTAAATCTGTCGTGGTTAATACGGTGCTTTTGCCTGTTTGATGGTTTTGCATCGCCATGGTGTGTGCGCGCCAGTATTGGTTTAGGTACTGTTTGTAATCTTGGAACGATAGAGTTTTAAGCAGTGCGCCTTTGCGGTCGTAAAACTCGACTTTCATTGGGCGGTAGTGCTGTTGGTCTAGCCATACCTTTTGCATGGTGTAGCCTGAGTTTTTATCGGTCGGTACTTGCTCTAAAACAAAGGTGTCTACGCCTTCCAGTTTCGCGTCTTCAATGTAGTTGAAGGTGTACTTTTCAAGTTCAAACGAGCTTAAGTCCTCATACGCAAATTCACTGCCCATAAACGGGCCAGATTTGTTGCGTGAAGAGATGCGTTTTACACGCTTGAGTGCAGGAAGATACAACCACTGGTCATCGGATTTGGTGATGTGCGAATGGTTTAGGAAAGCCGTGCCTTTTACGTCGCGTGGTTCATCAAAAATGGTTAAGCCTTTGTCGCCATCGTCATCGACTTCCAAAGATTTCAATCGCATCAGACGTGTACTGCTTTCGCCCTGTTTGTTGCGAAGTAGCATTTCCATGGTTGCGACAGAATCGCCCCACCCGACATCGACCGCTTTACGTTGCTCGGCAATTTCTAAGCCTTTCGCTGGGTCTGCTAATGCTGGGAAAGCGGCGAATGTGCTCAGTGCCAACGAGCTAACAGTAAGTAATGTAGTAGCGAATGTTTGTTTAACGCTTTTCATAAATATCTCCTTGAGTCAGCCCACCGCAGCAGGCCGACGTTTCCTTATTTGGTCGAAGTAGTCAGTTCGGCTGTCGATCTAGGCTGCGACTTGGTATCTGGCTTTGATTCGTGCTGAGTTTTAGCTGAATAGTGGGTCTGTTTGTCGAAGATCATCAGTAAGCTTGGTAGCAAGATGAAATCGACCACCAGCGCAATGAAAATCACAATCGCGCTGAGTAAGCCCATGTCGGAGTTGAGTCTGAAGCTCGACATCGCCAGTACAGAGAAACCGGCCACTAGCACAACAGTGGTGATCCACAAAGCGCGACCTACGGTGTGGAAAGCGTATCGAACCGCTTCTTCTGCTGATTTCCCTTCGATTCTTGCGCGCTGGTATTTACTCAAGAAGTGCACCGCATCATCAACCACGATACCCAACGTGAGCGTGACCACGACTGACAAACCGAGGTTGATTTCACCTGAGATAAGCGCCCATAAACCAAAGCCAATGATCGCAGGCGCAATGTTGGGCACTAGGCTGATCATGCCTAAGCGAACCGAGCGCAATGCAAAGATCATCAAGCCAGAGATAAGCACTAGGGTGATAGGCAAAGTTGATAGCATGCTCGCCATGTTGGTTTCGCCAATATGAGCAAACATCAGTGACGGGCTCGAAGCCACCACTTCATATTGCGGTGCATTGGCTGCAAACCATGAGTAAATGCGCTCTTCGAGTTCGACTAGCTCAACGCTGCCAAGGTTATCGACGGTGAGTACCATTTTGATCGATGATTTATCGACGTTGATCTGGTTGTTCAAGTCCAAGCCGTACGGCAGAGACATTTCGTAAAGCAGCAGATATTGCGCGGCAAGTTCACGGTTCAGCGGTAGCTTGTAGTAGCTGTCGTCGTCGGCATGCATATTCTTGTTCAAACGCATATAAACATCAGAAAGCGTTGCCACATGGTCAGTTTCTGGTTGAACGCGTAGCCACTTAGTAAAGTCACCAATTGCTTGCAAGAACACAGGATCAGCAATCGCTTGAGACTCGTTAGTTTTCACTGCGATACTGAGGGTTGTCATGCCGCTTACGGTCTCTTCCATGAAGTCAGCCGCTTGTCTGAATTCACTTGAGGTATCGAAATACTTCACCGATTCATCGTTGACTTTGTTGAGCGGAATTAACGCGGCAGCGCCAACAATCACTAGCGTAGAAATCGGCAGCAGTGCTTTACGGTTAGTTACGACAAAATCGCCCAGCTTATCCATGAAGGTGACTTTGTCTGCCGCCTTAGGGTTGGCAGGTAGGCGTTTGACTGGCAGCAGTTTTAGCAACGCTGGCAACATAGTCACAGACAAGAAGCACGCAATAAGTACACCCAGTGCCGATAAGTTACCGAAATCACGCAGCACTGGTGAGTCCGACATGTTCATCATCAGGAAACCAATCGCAGTGGTCACCGAGGTGATCAGAATCGGCATCGCATTGAGCTTGATGCTGTATTGAATGGCTTGTGCTTTCTCCATACCGCGCTGCATAGCTTGTCTCATGGTCACAATCACGTGAACACAATCGGCCACCGCCAAAGTTAAAACCAAGGTTGGCACATTCACGGTTGCGGTACTCAAGAACATCCCTGCCCAACCAGACAATCCCATGGTGGCAACAATCGAAGAGATGATCACAATGAGCGTCGCCACCACACTAAAGAACGAGCGCAGCATAAAGGTCAGGAACACCAGTACCACCAACAGCATCAAGGGAACGAGCGTTGAGCTGTCTTGTTGAGCCGAAGTCATAAATGCGTTGTTCATGGCTATGATGCCCGCTTTATGGAATTCGACATTAGGATACTGAGCTTGGTACTTGCCGATCATGGTATTGATTGCCGCAATCACCTCTTGCACTTCTGCGGTTTTGTCCACTTCTGGCAGTTGCACGGTGACGTTCACAATCGTCACATCGCCAGAGGCCGACACCAAGGCATTCTTAAGCAACGGCTCGTTAAGGGCGATCTGTTTTACTTTGGCGATGCGTTCTGGTGTGTGTTCGTACTCTTCATACAGCAAGTCTTCTACCAAAAGATCATCTTCAATGGCTTCGGTGTGCTGATAATTAGCAAGGGAATCGACACGGCTTGAATACGGGATCTGCCACGCATCAACCGTGAGATTTTGAATCAGGGTGAGAGTTTCAGGGGTGAAGACATTGCCATCTTCAGGTGCGACAACAATCGCAAGGTTGTCGGTTTTTGCAAAGGTGGTTTGGATTTCATCGAACGCCATCAACTGCTTGTTGGTGCCTTCGAAGAAGATGTTGTAGTCCCCTCTAAAGTAGAGGTTCTTAGCCCCTAATGCAGAGAGAATGATGATTGAAAACACCACCAGCAGAACGATAAACGAACGCTTGGTAGGTATTGAGTGCCAACTGTTTAGATCTGTGTTTGCGCTATCGGCATTAGGGTTATCTCGGTTTTGCTGATCGAACGTGGGCTTCTGGCTGTCATGTTTCATCACAGTCTCCATTTGTGACGATTCTTCATATTTGTGTCATAAAAAGCCAGCCGAAGCTGACAAAAGACACAATACTTAGTCAAACACTCAAGAAAACAGCAACCACAGTCGGTCAGTCTCAAGTTTGTGACGAATCGTCAAAAATGGTTATTAATAAACCCACATGTGTGGGCTTAACGGAAGCTATCGACCTAAAGACTCTAAGTAAGCGATCTCTTCACTGAACAGTTCTTGTTCTACACGACGCCAAGTTTTACGGTAATCCCAGTCACTAGAAAGGGGCTGCCAATTTAGGCCGTCTAGAATCATGTTCGCGTTGTGTAATACTGAATACGGGTCTTGTAACCGCTTAATACAATGACTGTTTGATGCGTTCTGTGACAAGGCATTTGAACCAAATGCGATTGACCAGTTAGCAAAAACGATGGCATCTGAGCCAACGCCAGAAGAGAACTTTAGGTCACCCGCTTCTACCGCTTGGTTAACCATAGAGTCGCATTGTTCAATCACCAACTCTTCCAGTTCATTCATCTCGGCGACGCGTGCACTAGACGCTTTCTCTAGTACCCACGGGCTTTTAGCCATGATCGCACAGGTTGATAGTACCGGTTCCATGCGAGCATAGATTCGGTAAGCAACGTGCAATGCGACGATCTTTTCACGTGTGTTGCCTTCAAACTCTCCAGAGCGAGCAAACATCATTGCTTCTGTCTTGAGAGAGTGAATACATAACGCTAAAACGACGTCTTCTTTGCTGCAAAAGTGATTGTATATCGTACCTTTAGAATAAGAGCTCGCTGCCGTTAGCTTGTCCATCGTGAGGTTTCCGAACCCTTGTTCTCGAACCAGATCTTTTGCTAACAACATCAACTCTACTTCTCGGTCTGCAATAGACTGCTGCTTTTTAGACAACACGCCTTTGCAACCAAAGATACCTTGTTTATCGCCTTTACAACCAAAGCCAAACATAATTTTTTAGTCCGTATATGAGCTTAGCCGTTATCTAAGCTTCGCCAGTATTTAAAACACTCCTATCCAATATATTAACACGAATAGTAAATTCATGTAGTTAACCATTTTGTGACGCTTCGTCATTTCTGACTTATCGTCATAATAGCGCAAGTATTGATCATATCAAGGGGTTTTATAAATTAAATACATTTTGTGAATGGAAAGAGAATAAATGGGATATAGCTAAGAAAATCATCAATAGTTGACCTAAAGAGAAGACTTTAAAAGAAGACCTGTATTGTGACCAACAGAATGTGGACGCGAATTGGGCATTCTTAACCTAACAAAGAATGTAGGCACTTTAAGCTGCTATGCGTATTCATGCCCAATGATTCCTAGCTTAAACCACAAGAATGAATGACTGTAGGCTTACTTTATGGGGCAGACGTCTCCTTATGGTCAATATTTGGCTTACTAATGCCGTTTTCTGTTAAGTTGCTATAAATTCGGTAAGGGGTGACTTACAATAGTGACAACGACTTACCTTTTTTGAGAACACGATATTGAGCGCCAAATATTCTTATTTAGCTTGGCAAGTGAATACTTCTAGCCCTGCAGAAAAGCTGGTTTTATTGATGCTTGCAGACGGTGCTGACGAATTCGGCTACACCAATGTGTGCCTACAAACAGCAGGTCAACTTTGTGCTCTCTCTACGTTTGGTTTAGCCGACTGTCTTAAGTGTTTAGTCGACCAAGGTTTTCTCGATAAGGTAAAAGTAGATTATCGGGATAAAAAAGAGATTCACGTTTTCAAAATGCTCATTGAGCAAGAGCAAACTGCGGCGCACGTTGAGGTTCAACCGACCAATAGTATTCCGGTCTACTCTACGGCACCTGCACCTGCACCTGCACCTGCACCTAAGTTTCAGCCTGCTCCGGCACCAATGCAACACATGCAGCAGGCCCCTCGCCCACAAGGTCGAGGCTCAATGAACAGCAACACCGTCTCTACTCATGATCTCAACGAAGAAGAGATACCATCATGGGCAGAACGTGCGTTTAAATTCTCCGGTTTGACCGGTGACCATAGTTTAGTATGGAAGAAATTTGTCCTCTGGTATAAAGCCAAAGCCAATGAATTAATGCCATTATCTCGGATTGAATCCAAGCTGCAGTACTGGCTAGTTAACGAGAAGCAAAATGAAAGACAACAACAGCAGAAGACCTCTCAATATTCAGGAAATGCAGGACAAGCTCAAGGAAATGGGTATAGACAAAAGCTTAGCCCATCTGAACGCTTCAGGCAGCAGCTCATTCAAAAAGGCAAAAAGCCAACCTTCTGAGCCAGCTCAACCTGTTGTACCTGACGCTACAGGTCCATTAGTACCTGAAGTGATTGAAGCGCAAAGTACCGAAGTGAAAGTAGCGGCTGAACAAGCTGCGGATTCTGGTGCGTCTCAACAAGTACCTGTTGTTGATCAAGATCCTGCAGAGCTGGAACTAACCGATTGGTGTATTCACGTGTTCGGCTCTTTCTTGAGCGTGTACGAAACGCAGTGGGAATATCAGTACGGTAGTGAGCCAAGCGGTAAGTTCATTGAGTTTGCCAACTCTGTTGATTCAGACGGCCTTAACCGCGTTTTAATGCACTGCCACGAACGTATTCAGCTTGGCAACAGCTGGCCGCCGCAAATGGGTGAGCTGTGGATCCTGAAAGATTCTTTAACTGAAGAAGAGTTGCTGGATAGCCGTATCCGTGTGTTGTCTCGCACCGCTGCCAACAAAATTGAAAAATGGCTGATTCAGAACAAACTGTATGACTTGAAGCGTACGGCTGAAAACAAGCTGGATGGTCTGTTTAAGAAGTACTACTTGGAAGCAAAACGTTTAGATGAGAAAGGCATGCTTGAAACTGAGTTACCAGAATTCCTTCTTGCCGCTAACTCTGTAAAGAACCTGAACGATTTAAAACGTGAAGAGTACGAAAGTAAACACGGTAAAGCGATTAACCCAAGAATTCAGCGTATTCTGAACAGTAAAAAATAACCATCCGCTTGCTATCTGTTATAAGAAAACAGAGTAGCGATTACACGGTTAACAGATACAAAAATGCCAGCTATCAAGCTGGCATTTTTTACGAATTCTTACGAACTCTACAAATATCCGTGACCAACGGTACGTCTGTCACTGACTGCAAGTAATTACAGTAGGTGGATAGTTGCGTTTAGCGTGAATACGCCAGAGTCGTCATCTTTCATTTTGAAGTTTTGGTAGCTAGCGCCTACAGATAGTGGACCAAAGATGAAGTATTCAGCGCCTACACCGTACATGATATCAACATCGTCTTGCTTGAAGCCATCAGCTTTAAGCTCGTAAGAGTGAAGACCACCCTTCGCGTATACGTGAAGAGGACCAAAATCGATGCTTGGTTTAATCGCTAGGTAAGCAGTGCTTGCGTCTAAATTCTTAAGATCGCGGTTGCCGTAATTAACGCTGCCGAAAGAACCTAGATCCCAGTAACCCGCTTCAACACCGATTAGTGGAAGGATACCTGTACCTACGTGGATGCCCACCGCGTTTTCATCTTCACCAGCGAATGAGTTTTGACCACCCATTACACCGCCGTACAACCAAGAATCAGCCATTGCTGTTGAAGATGCACCTAGTAGTGCTAGTGCCAATAACGTTTTTTTCATATTCGACCTTTTTCGTCCTAGTGGCAGGCCTTGAGTGGTAATAAATTGCCACCAAGTCGCCCTGTATGTAATAACTATTCAATTAGTAATGCAATAAGCAAGATTTATACCCAAACCTTGCCATTGCGTCTAGCTTTATTCCTTTAGCAAGCATCAATCGCGTTTTTAACACGCTTATCTGATACTGGGTAAGGCGTACCGAGCTGCTGTGCGAAGAAGCTTACACGAAGCTCTTCTATCATCCAACGCACCTCTTTTACATTTTCTGGAACCGCGATCCCTTTTGGAATTTTATTCAGCAGTTCTTTGTAATCATTCATTACTGACTCAACTTTGATCATGTGAAGACGATCTTTGTTCGGGTCAATTGGCAGTTTTTCCATGCGGCGTTCAATCGCTCTCATATAGCGTAGAATATCCGGCAAGCGTTTCCACCCACATTCTGTGGCAAAACCCTTAAAAATCAAACCTTCTACTTGAGCTTTTATGTCAGAAAGTGCGAATGCCATAGAAAGATCCACGCGTCCTTTCAGCTTTTTACTGATGCTGAATGCCGTGGTTAGGATGGTTTCAACCTGTTGAGCAATCTCTACTACGGTATCACCCAGCTCTGCACGTACGTGTTCTTTCAGAGCTTCAAACTGCTCTGGTTCCCAAACCAAACCGCCCTTCTCTTCAATCAGCTTATCAATACCACAAGCGATACAGTCATCGATAAGATCGAGTACCTGTCCGTATGGGTTGAAGTACAAGCCAAGTTTCGATTTGTTCGGCAGGTTCGAGTGCAAGTATTTGATCGGTGATGGCACGTTCAACAAGATTAAACGACGCTGACCCGATTTCATTGCCGAGATTTGCTCTTGCTCGGTTTCGAACAGTTTGATCTCTACGCTGTCTTTGGTATCCACCAGCGCAGGGAAGGCTTTAACATCGTAGCCACCACGTTTCTGTTGGTAGACTTTTGGTAATTCACCAAAGCTCCACGTGTGCAGGTTCTGCTGCTCGATATCGTCGTCTGCCACTTTAGAAAGCGTTTCTTGAACCTTGTCTTTCAGGCTCTCTTTCAACTCATGCAGATCTTTCTGTTCTTTCAGCTTACGCTTGCGATGATCTACAGCGCGGAATGTTACCTTTAAGTGCTCTGGAATCTGGTCTAACTTCCAGTCATCACGTACCACTTCCACACCCGTCATGCGGCGTAGCTCTTTCTCAAGAGAATCCAGTAACGGTGCTTCAAGCGGTGTCACACGTGCCAAGAATGCATCTGCGTAGTTTGGCGCAGGTACAAAGTTACGGCGTAGCGTTTTAGGTAGTGACTTAATTAGGCTAATCACCAGTTCCTGACGCAGGCCTGGGATCTGCCAATCAAAACCGTTTTGGTCGATCTGGTTCAAGATAGGCAGCGGAATGTGTACCGTTACACCATCGTTATCGTCACCTGGTTCAAATTGGTAGCTCAGTTTCAACTTAATACCGTTTTGGTGCCAGAAGTTCGGATAATCCAAATCAGTAACGTGGCTAGCATCGCCTCGGAACAGCATCGACTTTTCAAAGTTAAGCAGCTCAGGAGTTTTCTGACTGGTCTTCTTCCACCACGTATCAAAATGACGGCCTGACACTGCCTCTTCGCCAACACGTTGATCATAGAAGTCGAACAGTTCATCATCATCGATCAAGATGTCGCGACGACGCGATTTATGCTCAAGCTCTTCCACTTCTTGCAGGAGCTTGCGGTTCTGTTTGAAGAACGTATGTTTGGTTTCCCACTCACCTTCTACTAATGCACTACGTACAAACAACTCACGGCTGACGGTGGCATCAATCGCGCCGTAGTTCACAAGGCGCTTAGGTACGATTGGGATTCCGTAAAGCATCACTTTTTCGTGTGCCATTACCGCTGCTTGTTTCTTCGACCAATGTGGTTCGCTGTAACTGCGTTTAATCAGGTGTTTCGCTAGCGGTTCAATCCATTCAGGTTGAATCTTCGCGATAACACGGCCCCAAAGTTTTGAGGTTTCTACCAGCTCCGCAGACATGATCCACTTAGGCTGTTTCTTAAATAGGCCAGACGCAGGGAAGATGTGGAAGCGTGCATTACGTGCACCTTGATACTCATTCTTCTCTTGGTCTTTCATACCGATGTGCGAAAGCAGACCTGATAGCAGTGACATGTGAATGCCATCGTAGCTGCCCGGTTCTGTATTCAACTTAGTATCTAGCTCACGCATTGCTTGGTGAATTTGGAAGTACACATCTTGCCATTCACGGATACGTAAATAGTTGAGGTAATCTTGCTTACACTGTTTGCGGAACTGGTTACTCGACAATGCTTTTTGCTGCTGCTTGATGTAATCCCATAAGTTCACAAACGTGATGAAGTCAGACTCTTTATCGAAGAAACGCTTGTGCTTGTCATCAGACGATTGTTGCTTATCTGATGGACGCTCACGCGGATCTTGAATCGACAACGCAGACGCGATCACCATCACTTCGTGTAGGCATCGGTTACGTGGCGCTTCAATTACCATACGCGCTAAACGTGGATCGATAGGCAGTTTTGCCAGCTTACGACCAATCGCGGTTAGCTTCTTCTTGTCGTCGCCGTGGTTCTTGTTTTTGTTCGCTGACGGTTCAACGGTGGCGATCGCACCAAGCTCTTCAAGCAGCCTTACACCGTCTTGAATGTTGCGCTTATCGGGCGCTTCAACAAATGGGAACGCTTGAATATCGCCTAGGCCTAGCGCTGTCATCTGAAGGATAACCGATGCTAGGTTAGTACGAAGAATCTCTGGGTCAGTAAACTCTGGGCGTGACTCGAAATCTTCCTCAGAGTACAAACGAATACAGATACCTTCTGCAACACGACCACAACGACCTTTACGCTGGTTTGCACTCGCTTGAGACACTGGCTCAATCGGTAGACGTTGTACTTTAGTACGATAGCTGTAGCGGCTAATACGCGCCGTACCCGGGTCGATAACATACTTGATGCCCGGAACGGTTAACGAGGTTTCTGCCACGTTGGTTGCCAGAACGATGCGTCGACCAGTATGAGACTGGAAGATACGGTTCTGCTCACCCGCCGATAGACGCGCGTAAAGCGGGACAATTTCGGTATCACGAAGGTTGCGTTTACTTAATGCATCTGCGGTATCACGAATTTCTCGCTCACCGTTCATGAAGATCAAGATATCGCCAAGGCCTTCATCACACAGCTCATCAACGGCTTCAAAGATGCCTTCGATTTGGTCGCGGTCTGAATCACTTTCATCACCACCTAATGGGCGGTAACGCGTATCAACTGGGTAAGTACGACCAGACACTTCAATGATCGGTGCATTGTTAAAGTGCTTAGAGAAACGCTCTGGATCGATGGTTGCCGACGTGATGATCACTTTCAGATCAGGACGCTTTGGCAGTAACTCTTTCAGGTAACCCATGATGAAATCGATGTTCAGGCTACGTTCGTGCGCTTCATCGATAATGATGGTGTCGTACTGATTTAAGAAACGGTCGTGTTGAATCTCCGCCAGTAGAATACCGTCGGTCATCAGTTTGATTTGGGTATTGTCAGAAATCTGGTCGTTGAATCGAACCTTATAACCAACGAACTCACCCAGCTGTGTTTCCATCTCTTCAGTAATACGGTTCGCAACCGAACGCGCCGCAAGACGACGGGGCTGAGTGTGACCAATTAAGCCAAAGCGGCCGCGGCCAAGCTCAGAACAGATTTTTGGTAGCTGAGTGGTTTTACCCGAACCCGTTTCACCCGCCACGATAACCACTTGGTTTTCAGCGATGGCTTTCGCGATGTCTTCGCGCTTTTGGCTAACCGGGAGAATTTCTGGGTATTCAATCGTTGGTTTCTGTGCCGCACGCTGAGTTGCCGTCATCATCGACTTAGCAATGTCTAACGCAATCTCATCAAAGACAGCGTGCTTAGCTTGTTCGTTCTTAATTTTGCTCGCACCAGCAATTCGCTTACTCAAACGGAAGCGATCGCGTATCATACATTCGTTGAGCGCTTTACGAAGAGAGGCTGGGCTATTCTGAGATGATTTGTTGTTTTTCGCTGATTGTTCAGCAGATTTTTTCGATGCAGCTTGGTTTGGTTTCGCTTTGCTCTGTGAAGAACTTGGCTGTGCTGCATTCTTGTTGTTATCTGCTTTTTCCGGAGACGAAGTCAAAGCGTGTCCTATTCTTGTACTTATTAAACTCGCGCGATTATATCACAAGTCTCAAACAAAAAAGCCTGACAGCAAAGGGAAAACCTTTAGCTATCAGGCTGATTAATCTCGCTAACACTCGCAGGAGCTATGAAAGCGCGGTCAAATGTAATTCGTACTTAGTCAACTCTGGTTTAAAGCTAACGTTAAAAACTGCGCTTAAAACTCATATTGGAAGTAAACCGTGTTGTAGTTACTACCGCCTTTGATACGACCATACTGAGAGGATTTTTCAAAGATTGCAGAACGGTGATGCAATGAATAACCGAACCATAAGTTGTTCAAGTCATTCTTACCAATCAAGTCGCCAACGTTGACATCGAATGAGAAGTCTAAGTAGTTCAATAGATGGCTTGCGGTGTAACCTTTACGGTCCATCTCAGAGCCTTCGATATAGGTAATCGAATCGATGTAAGACATACCTTCTGCCACACCAACACGCCACTGAGTTGGCCAATCAAAAGTGTAGTACGCCTTGATTGCGATAATGTATTCGGTGCTGCTTGATTGAACGTCTGAGCTCCAGTGGTGCGCAATACCTGGGGTTAAATAGATATCCAGTGGCAAACCGAAGATCTCATCGGTTAACGGGTGTCCATAGAAGAACGAGGTCAACTGGTTGTTGTATTCGTCTTTCTCTCGATTGAACTTCATGATGTCGCCAATATTGGATGGCGTTCCCCAGCCGTGTGCGACACGTAAGTACGGCGCATTGCTCAGTTTAGGTTTTGGCGCTTTCTCTTTGTCGTTAAAGAAACCAAAGCCAAGGTACAATTCCCCCTGATAACGGTCTTCAACAATCGAAGAATCGTAAGCGTTATCGTCCAATCGAGTCACACTGGTTGAACCCAATAAGTACAAGTTAGAAACCACATGGTAACGCGTTTCAACACCAACATTTAAGTCAACACCAGCACCAATGGTTTCATTAGATGCGGAGTAATACTCACTGTTGAAATCAGCACTTTTATAACGCAGCGTCGCGCTCGGGTAAAACTCCCAATCTCCAGTTTCATACTTGGCTTTAGCTCGTAAGTTACCGTGGAAGTTGTATTCACTGTCGCTCATTAACTCCGTCTCGACAGACCAAGAATCATCAAGTTGGTAGGTCAGTTGAGCACCAAAGTCCGCCGTATCGCCTTCAATCGCGTTCTGCTCAGATGCAGGAATATCAATAAAGCGCATGCGAGAGATAGCATTGAAAGACCACTTCTCATCGTCAGTTTGATAGAGGTATGCCCCCATCTCAGTACCGTCAATAAACACATAATCGTTCTTGAAAAACAGCATCGGTACGAATGAGCTAACCGATTGGTCGCCACCAGACGTGTCATAAGGGATGCTTGCTGTACGGAACATTGCAGCGATGCCCCACTCTTGCTCTTCAGCGGCCCACGCATTAGCACTTACGAAAATGCCACTTAGGAAAGCGCTACCTAGTAAAACCAATCCAGATGAAGGAAGAGTCGGTAAATATTTGAGCTTCATTCTTGTGTAATTACTCTTTGAAAAAAATATTGTTTTACTGATTAGACATTTATTAACCATGACGGCTAACTATTTTTAGGTTTGCTCGGCATTGACCGTTACAATGTAGAATATTCTCGGTTAAATGAAAGTATTGTGAAAGTCTCCGAATTACAAAACATTATAGATCACTTACCCAAAGATTCCGATCCAGATATTGTTATGGGTGAGGCGTGGTTGCCTGAGCGTTTGGTGGATACCAACCTAGACGGTGACATGCTATTTCTTGAATTCGATAATGCCCCTGAAGACAATCAAGGGGATGAAGAAGGCCGTGGCTTTGTTGAGCACGAGATTGCTATGATTCGAGAAAAGCTCGAACTGTTATTAGACGAGCCTTCCGATACCAAGACCAAAGCCGATGCCCTATTGGCAATATTTCTAATGGGCCATGAACTTTCTAGCTCAGAAGTTATCGAAGTTCTTGAATCAACAGAATCTGAAATGGCAGAGCCTGAGATTGCAGAGTTTAAAACAACAGAATCTGACTCAGTAGAACTTGAAGCATCAACGCTTGAAACCACAAAGCCAGACACAAATAAGATCGAAACAAAAGAACACCACGACGACTAGCCACCAACGATTTTAGGTACCGTATTGAAACCCTCTACGACATCATCTCTTCCCCTGTTACTCGCCGGACCCATTTTAAGAAAAACCACCGCGACTGAAGTGGTACTTTGGTTAGCCACCAGCTCGCCTCTTACAGGCAGAGCCGAGCTTCATACTCAAGAAATAGACGATTCTGAAGCAGCACAAGACCAGCCGTTTTATACCTCATCGCTTGAAGAACATGATTCGATTCAAATCGGTACACATGCGTGGATAACGCTAATTCGCTTACAAGGTGAGTTTCCGACTAATACGCTGCTTGAATATGACATTCACACAGAGTCAGGTTCACTAAAAGAGCTCGCCCCTCACCTTGTTTACAACGGTAAATCTCGCGTTGAGTTTAAGATATCGACCTCAGCTGATTACATTCTTCATGGCTCGTGCCGCAACCCGCATCATCCAAGCAAAGACAGCCTAGTTGCAGTCGATAACAAGATGGCCGATCAAACCGTCGCTGAAAGACCCGACATGCTGATGATGAGCGGCGATCAGATCTACGCCGACCATGTGGCAGGCCCAACACTTGATGCTATTCAACAAGTGATTCACCTGCTTGGCCTTGTAGGCGAAAGCTTACCGACTGACTCGCAAATTAAACAAATCAACAACAGTGACGCTCTGTATAACAGTGAATACCACTTATACCAGCGTCATCACTATTTGCCGCACCACACAGCTTCAGAATCGATGATCGATAAGTTATTCCCGAACCGTGGCGTGCCGATTTTTAGCTCTACCGCTTGTGAAAACCACTTGGTCACGCTGTCTGAGTTTATCGCGATGTACTTATTGGTTTGGTCTCCGACACTGTGGCAATGCGTCAATCGAGAGCGTTTAATTGAGAATAACTTCACTCAAGGTGGACGCCAATTAACACCGACTGAGCAGCAACAATGGCGTGATGAAAGCGTCATCATGGATGATTTCATTGCTGGCTTACCGCAAGTGCAACGTCTGTTCGCGCATATTCCAACGTACATGATCTTCGATGATCACGATGTGACGGATGATTGGAACCTTACCGTGGGTTGGGAGCATGCCGTCGACCAAAACCAGTTCGCGACCCAAGTCATTGGTAACGGCCTTGCGGCTTACTGGATGTGTCAAGGTTGGGGTAACAAACCGGAGAGCTTCGATGAAACGTTTATCGAGCAAGCAAAACAGCTTTTTGTCGCTCAACCGCTCATTACTAAACAACCGCGCATTAGTAAACAAACTCATAATGAAGCCGGCAATGCAGCGACTACTCACTCTATTGGCAACATCGAGCCAGACAAGCATCAAGCCTTTATTGAGATGCTGAGTCGCTTTGAAGAGTGGCATTACACAATAGATACCTCACCCAAAGTCATTGTGTTGGATACTCGTACGCGTCGTTGGCGTTCAGAGTCACGCATGAACAAGCCTTCAGGTTTAATGGACTGGGAAGCCTTGATTGAGTTTCAACATCAGTTAATGAATCAAGATAAAGTGGTGATCGTTTCTGCTGCACCGATGTTTGGCGTGAAGTTTATTGAAACACTGCAAAAGATGGCGACCACAATCGGCAAGCCATTAGTGATTGACGCTGAAAACTGGATGGCACATCCGGGCAGTGCTAATACGCTGATTAGCATCTTTACCCATACCAAAACACCGACCAACTTCGTGGTACTTTCTGGCGATGTTCACTACTCCTTCGCTTATGACATCAAGCTTAGGTATCGTCGCAACAGCCCGAACATCTATCAAATCACCTGCAGTGGTATTAAAAATCAGTTCCCTGCTCCGCTGCTTAAATTCTGCGATGTATGGGACCGCCTGTTATACAGCCCTCGCTCAGTTTTGAACTACTTCACTAAGCGTAAACGCTTGAAGATCGAAAAGCGAAGCCCTGACAATCAGACCTTCTATCGCCTTTCAAACCGCAGTGCGATTGGAGAATTGAGGCTAGACACTGATGGGAAACCGCAATCGATCACGACACTCAGTGGCGACGGTAAAATTACCCGTTTCCCAGAGCCCGATTGATAAAATGCTCCTTATCGCTCGCGTATCCGTAATGTCAGTTTTTAGTAAAGACGCTTGCGATCACACTCTGTAGACCCAATAGTTATGCTTATGCTTATGGTTATGGTTATGGTTATGGTTATAGTTGATAGCTATCAGCGTTACGGAACTCGATACAAATTTTAACTGGAGCTCGTTATGTTCAATTCTCTCACATCAATGTTTAAACAATTGATTGAAGGCCAGGACCTAAGCAAAAACCAAGGCACATCACCTAATATCGCCATCGCGAGTTTGTTGTGTGAAGTCGCGGGTGCCGACCATCAGATCAATGAATCAGAAAGAGTCGCTAAGCTACAGCTTCTGCAGCGTTTGCTGGATTTAGATGAAGAACAAGCAAAGGTACTGCTCGCGCAAGCAGAGCCGAAAGTAGAGCAATCAGTATCGCTGTATGACTTTACATCGCAACTCAGAGACCTATCTCAGCCAGTGCGAATCGACTTAATCAAAGCGATGTGGGAAGTAGCGCATGCCGACGGGGAAATTGACCCTATCGAAGATTCTGTGATCCGTAAAACAGCAGAACTGCTCTACGTCGACCACTGTGACTTCATCAAGAGTAAGTTAAGTGTTTTAGGCGAAAATTAGTGCCTGAAATAATGAATTGGAAACTGAAATAAATAAAAGCGACGGGTTAAGAAACCGGTCGCTTTTTTGAATCGGTAAACTGAAAGCTGACTAAACAGGGCTGAGAGGAGCTAAAAATTTAGCTACAACATAGTTAATGTGAGTTTCGCAAGATTATAAGCATCGACATAACCCGAGTGCTGACGACCTTCCCACTCAATATTTTTGGCTTCTTGAGCAGCGCGGTGACCAATGCGTTTGTCTTTCAAGCGATTCTGAACACGGTAAAGCGTTGCGATGTTTAAGAACTCGCTAAACGGAGGTTCAATGCCTTTCTCAATACACTCTTTGTGTAAGATAAGATCGTCGCGTCCCCACGCTGCATAGATTTTCTTTGGGCCACCGAAGTTCTTAATCATCGACTTGATAACAGACTCTAATGGGCGACCCTGCTTTTCGATTTTACGAGGGGTAATGCCCGTTAACTCGGCGCAAAATAGAGAGACTTCGTCTTTTTCGGGCTTAACGTAATATTGCGCGCGCTTCACGATGGTTCCAGATACAAGATCGATCTCAGCAAGACCAATTTCAATGATCTCCCCTGTTGTTCCTACACCGTCTTCGCTCCAACAGCACATTTCCAAATCGAAACACACCACTCGATTGTGATTCATACGTCGCCTAATTCTCTCGTCAAAAATTTCGTGAAATTGTACATGAGCCTAATAAAGAACTCGACCCCAGTTGCATCAAGTGCTCATTTAGCCTGCAATTGTGACTCGATTTCGGCCATTTGACTTACTTAGGTATAACATGCTGTCAGTTTTTTGAAGGAGCGCTTCAATGTCTTCATTAGTGCGGATGGTAGCCCCGATGCTTAGAGTGCAACTCAATAGCTGGCCAGAATGCTCGCAATGAGACTCACTCACCGTATCTAAAATACATTCTAAATAGCGAGACAATGAGTCATGTTCAGTGATGCTCGAAATGATACCGAACTCATCCCCTCCCATCCGGAATAGGTTATCTCCAGACTTCAAGCTCACTGAGATAACCTTAATCACATGGATAAGTAACGCATCACCGGCTGGGTGCCCAAACTTATCATTGATCTCTTTAAACTTATCAACATCAAACACTATTAAGCTAAACGGCTTATCGCTTTGTATCGATTGACCAAGCATCTTATTAAAAGCTCGGCGATTATAAATTTCCGTTAAACTGTCATGATTGGCAAGAAAGCGAAGTTCTTCTGTTCTTTCATCAATCATTCGATATAAGCGCTCTTTCTCTCTAATTTGCAGGTTCACAATATAAGCAAGCAGCAATGAGATAGTGGTACCAACTATGCCGATTCCCGCCAACACTAAGTAACCATTAAATGAAATACATGCATCTATCTTGAAGTCGATAATCCATTCACGGTTAGTTAATGTAATCGTCTTTGTAATGTGCTGCCCAGTTACCGCTTCATAACCATTGGTTTCGAACATTATCGGGGCATCTTCAGCTTCAAAACCGCTATCGGTAACACGCACATAAACGTCCATATCGCCGACAGTAGATGCCAGAAGTTTCTCAAAATAATATGTGGTACGAACAACACCAATTACAACGCCGAGTAAGTTGTCACTCTCTCCCTCAAAGACAGGGTGATACACCAACATTCCGCTCTTAGGTGTGTTGCTGTCTAAACCGTCTTGCAACAGACGAACTTTGTCTGAAATATTCGCTTCACGTGTTTTTTTAATGTTATCAATGACCAGGTTAAACCGCTCACGAGAAGAGTAAAAACCCAAAACACCGTTGTTCACTGGATCATTCGGATAAATATCTGTCGCGATAAATACGGGCTCGCCATCCAAGACATAACCATAAGTTTTTGGCCCATGTTTAGGGATAGTAAACATTCTATAGGATGGGTATTGAGCTTTCATTTTGGCGGTATGCTCGGCGATATCTTCTACCGCTACTTTTTGCATCCACTGCAATCCGATCAGGCTTTTCGAACCGTTAATCGTTTGCTGAGCAAAACGATCAAATCGATCCCGACTATCGACATCATTAGAATAGAAAAAATTTGCACCGGAACCGATATAAGCGACATCGTTATCAATAAACGCTTTTAAACTGAGCGTTTGATGCTGAGCAAAGCTATCCAGATTCTCATTCAAAGACCTATTTTGATTCGCCGCAACCAAAACAAAACACAACACCGTCATCAAAAATGTGGCAAAAAAGACAACTAACGGCAAAGTTCGTTTCTTCAACCCTGTTATAGGGTCGGTAGTGTGGGGCATACAGCTTCCCATATGATGTTATTTTGAGTCGAAAGTATACACTGCCGGAATGCTAGGCTCTATTTATCTTTGACTCTCACAATGGGATAAAACTAACACTATTTACAACCCATGGACATTTACGGCTAATAAACCAACAAATCTCGATTAACTTTCAAGCTAACTCACCAAAAAGCCAGTTTATTGAAAACATTAAATAAAGCCCTTAAGCCTTGAATATGCTAGTATCCACCCATATTTATAGCTTGAAAGTGACCATTTCGGCCTTATGCCACTGAGTTTCTTTCCAACCTGTATATTCCTTTAAACCGACGAATATACCGTTAAATCAATTTTAAAGAGAAATCACTATGATCGTTGATTTGAACCTAATCCCACAAACGTTTGATATGCTTCACGCAGGCCTAACTGCATCAAGCGTTTTACTACTGTTAATTGCCGTTTCTCGTAAAACCAAAGTGGTTGAGAAAGTCGTAGAAAAACCAGTAGAAAAGGTCGTTGAAGTTGAAAAGCCAGTTGAGAAAATTGTCGAAGTAGAGAAAGTAGTAGAAGTTGAACGTGTGATCGAAAAAGTAGTAGAAGTTGAATCTAAGCTTGCTACAGCACCAACAGACTCTGCAATGCAGCTACTGTCTATCATGCAGCAAGAAGCGCGCCTTATCGACTTCTTAAAAGAAGACCTAACGTCATTCTCTGATGAAGAAGTTGGCGCAGCAGCTCGTGTTATTCACACTGGCGGTCAAAAAGTATTGGCTGATTACGTAACGCTGTCTCACATCCGCACTGAAGATGAAGAAACACGTATCACTATCGCTGAAGGTTTCAACCCTCAAGAAATTCGCCTAACTGGCAACGTAACGGGCAATGCACCATTCAACGGCACACTGGTTCACAAAGGTTGGAAAGCAACTGACATGAACCTGCCTAAGCTTGCTGAAAACTACGATGCATCTGTAATTGCACCGGCAGAGGTGGAGCTATAATGGAACACCAAAGTCATTCAGCTCAAGAGCCATCTTCTCAAGAGCAAAACCAGGTACCCAAGTTCAGTGTTGGTATCGATTTAGGTACTACACATTGCGTTTTGTCTTACATAGACACAAGCAATGAAGACGCTCGCGTTGAGGTGATGCAAATCCCTCAACTGACGGCGCCAGGTACAGTAGAAACTCGCAGCCAACTTGGCTCGTTCCTATACCAACCGCACGAACATGAAATGAATGCGGGCTCTCGCGTTCTTCCTTGGTCTTCAGAGCCAAAAGCGCTAGTGGGTGCAATTGCTCGTAACCTTGGTTCTAAAACCCCTATCCGTTTGGTAGCAAGTGCAAAATCTTGGTTATGCCACGGTGGTGTTAACCGTCGCGATGCTTTCCTTCCTGCAGGCAGCCCTGAAGAAGTTGAAAAAGTATCTCCGCTTAAGACAACTGAATTGTACCTTGAGCATCTTAAAGACGCATGGAACCACGCAAACCCAGAACACAAACTGGCAGACCAAGATGTAACGATCACGGTTCCAGCTTCGTTTGATCCTGCGGCTCGTGACCTAACAGCAGAAGCTGCACGTAATGTTGGTTTCGCTCACCTAACGCTTCTTGAAGAGCCACA
Source organism: Vibrio sp. 10N.247.311.49 (assembly GCF_041467655.1). Classification (NCBI taxonomy): domain Bacteria; kingdom Pseudomonadati; phylum Pseudomonadota; class Gammaproteobacteria; order Vibrionales; family Vibrionaceae; genus Vibrio; species Vibrio sp. 10N.247.311.49. Next base: position 490,478 of record NZ_JBFSVA010000001.1, on the reverse strand, counting down.
AGCGGCTCTGTACAGCTGGATTGATAACAGCAACGACACATGGCGTGATGAAGTTAACGTTGGTGACATCGTTCTTGTTGTCGATATCGGTGGTGGTACAACCGACCTTTCGTTAGTTGAAGTAACACAAGATGACGGCAACCTAAGCCTGAACCGTATCGCAGTAGGTGAACATATCCTACTTGGCGGCGACAACATGGACTTAGCACTGGCTTACCGCTTGAAGATGAAACTGGCGCAAGAAGGCAAAGAACTGGCTCCTTGGCAGGTTCAAGCAATGACTCACGCATGTCGTGATGCGAAAGAAGCACTGCTTAACGATGCTGAACTGCAATCTGTGCCTATCGTTGTTCCAAGCCGTGGTTCTAAACTGCTTGGCGCAACACTGAAAACAGAACTGACTCAGCAAGAAGTTCAACAAACATTAGTGGACGGCTTCTTCCCTAAAGTTGCTGTAACTGAGCACCCTGTACAAAAGACGCGTGGCGCACTGACTCAAATGGGTCTGCCTTACGCTCAAGACGCAGGTATTACTCGTCACATTGCCGCATTCCTTTCTAAGCAAGCGAACGCGCTTTCTGGAAATAGCGAAACGGCTCAGCAAGATTTCAACCCGTTTGCAAACATGCCCGGTATGCCCGGTACGCAAGGGTCAGAAGCGCCAGCGGCAGACTTCATCAAGCCAACAGCAATCCTGTTCAATGGTGGTGTTCTAAAATCGAACCTACTTGCTGATCGTCTTTCAGATACGATCAACGAATGGTTGATCAATGCTGACGAAGAGTTCGCAAAACAGCTTTCAGGTTTAGATTTAGACCTAGCGGTTGCAAGTGGCGCTTCATACTACGGCGCAGTTCGTCGTGGCCAAGGCGTTCGTATCCGCGGTGGTATCGCTTCTTCTTACTACGTAGGAATTGAAAGCGCGATGCCAGCTATCCCAGGTATGGCTCCTCCGATGGAAGCTTTGTGTGTTGCACCATTTGGTATGGAAGAAGGTTCAAGCGTACAAGTACCTAGCCAAGAATTCGGTCTAGTGATTGGTCAGCCAGTACACTTCCAGTTCTTCGGTTCAACCATTCGTCGTGAAGATGAAGCGGGTACGCACCTTGATCACTGGGCGCCTGAAGAGCTTGATGAGCTTCCTGAAATCCAAGTGACATTGCCGGTTTCTGAAGGCCGTCGCGAAGGTGAAGTGGTTCCAGTGACTTTGGCTTCTCGCGTTACTGAGCTAGGCACCTTACACCTAGAAGCGATTGCTACTGACAACGGTCAGAAGTGGCACGTTGAGTTCGATGTTCGTGAAGACTCGAATAACGACTCAAACGAACAAGCATAATGAATCAACGGCACCTTAGCGGGTGCCGTTACTTTATCAATGCATTTCTCAATCTAGTCCTGCCTGTTTCTCAGGAATGACGTTTACGAATAACAACAATAAGACCAAAGCTATCAAAAAACTGGTCATCACTCTGGAAGAATAAGGTTTTGTATGGCAACTCCTCGTTTTTTAGTCGGCATTGACTTAGGTACAACCAATACGGTTGTCGCTTACTGTGAAATCAACGACGACCTACAACATGCTCCCGTTTCTCTTTTCGATATTGACCAACTCATCGGCCCCGGTGAAGTGGTTCGCAAGCCCTTACTCCCATCCTTTCGTTACCACCCAGCACAAGGTCAAATATCCCCTTCTGACCTGACAATGCCGTGGGAACCAAGCCCCGTTGAAGGCGATATTAAGAACGTTATCGTCGGTGAATGGGCACGTGAATTAGGCGCTAAGGTTGAAGGCCGCCAAGTATCGAGTGCTAAGAGTTGGCTGTCACACCAAGCGGTGGATCGTAACTCCGACATTCTGCCTTGGGCAGGCGCAGCAGATGTCGATAAAGTCTCGCCAGTTGTGGCGAGTGCAAGCTACCTCAACCACATTCGCCAAGCATGGAACTACCGTAACCCGAGCAACAAGCTTGAAGACCAAGATGTTGTGGTTACCGTTCCTGCTTCCTTCGATGAGACAGCACGCAAGCTAACACTCGAAGCCGCAGAACTGGCGGGCTTAGGTAAGATTCTATTACTCGAAGAGCCGCAAGCCGTTTGTTATGACTGGTATGCCCGTCACCAACAAACCGCAGCAGATGAACTTCAACAAATCCCACTGATTCTAGTGTGTGATGTTGGAGGTGGTACCACCGATTTAAGCTTAATTGAAGCCAAATTCGATGCGAACAGCGACGGTAATAACGAGCTCGCACTCGACCGTATTGGTGTTGGTGAACACTTGATGCTTGGTGGTGATAACCTCGATTTAGCCCTTGCCCACCTTGCAGAGCAACGCTTCAATCAAAACAAAAAGCTGAATGCCTCTAGCCTAACCAAACTGATTCAACAGACTCGCGCCGCAAAAGAGAGCCTGCTTTCTGCCAATGCGCCCGATGATGTAAAGATCACCATGCTGGGCAGCGGTTCAAAACTGCTTGGCGGTACTAAGAGTATTGGTTTAACTAAACAAGAAGTCCATCAAATCGCATTGGAAGGTTTCTTCCCGCTTTCTGAGTTTACTGAAACACCCGACAAACGCCGCAGTGCTGTGGTTGAGTTTGGTCTGCCTTACGTGGCTGACCCTGCGGTGAGTAAGCACGTTGCAGAATTCCTAGCAACGCACCAACAAGTGTCTAAAGCCGCATTGGAAAACTCAGACTCTATTGAGTTCGATGACACCAAACCTGCAATTCCAGTTGGCGTGCTGCTCAATGGTGGTGTGTTTAACAGTGAACTGGTAACAGAGCGAATTACTCAGCTACTGGGCAACTGGAACGGTTCTCCTATCACAGTGCTTGATAACCCTCATCCAGATTGGTCTGTTGCCCTTGGCGCGGTTGCCTTTGGTAAAGCACGCCGCGGTGCACAGCTGAAAATCGGTGGCGGTGCTGCCCGTTCTTACTTCTTGCATCTGCAAGAGAAAAACAAGATGGGTAAAGCGCTTTGTCTGCTTGCCAAAGGAACCGAAGAAGGCCAAGAGATACGCTTGAACAGCCGTCGTTTCTCGCTGACTTTAGGTGAGCCAGTACGATTTAATCTTCTGACTTCAACACACGATCAAATTGCTCATGACACCGCCATTCAAAACGGTGTGATGGTCAATGTGGATGCCGACTTGTTCTCCCCTCTCCCACCGTATATTTCTACGCTGGAAGGCTCAGGTACTGCAGAACTTCAAGCCAACCAAAAAGAGCGTGTTGAAGTACTGCTCGCTTGTCAGTTAACCGAAGTCGGCACATTGAAAATGGAGTGTGTGAGTATAGAAGATGACTCTAAGCGTTGGTTGCTTGAGTTTGAAGTAAGAAACAAGCAAGGCGATGAATCTGATACCTCCGCGCTTCACCCAAGATTGGAAGAGTGTAAGGAGTTGATTTCTCGCCTGTACAGCGGCAACAAGAAGAGTGCTGAATCGAAAGAGATCAAAACACTATCGAAAGATCTTGAGAAGCGACTAGGTAAACGCGATGAATGGGACTTCACGACCCTTCGTCATCTATTTGATACCTTCTCATTAGGTCGTAAACGTCGTCGCCGCTCAGAAGCACACGAGAAGAACTGGCTACGTTTGGCGGGATACTCGCTACGTCCTGGCTTTGGCGATCCGACTGACTCATGGCGTATCGAACAGATTTGGGGCCTTTACCAACAGAACATTCAGTTCAAGAACCACCAAGGCTGGACAGACTGGTGGGTATTCTGGCGTCGTGTCGCTGGTGGGCTAAACCAAGAGCAGCAAGAGAGTATCTTGGCTGACATCGCTAAATACCTTCACCCAGGTGCAATGAAGAACCCTAAGACAGCCAAAGATGCGCAAGATAATGGTTATGAAGCCATGGTCCGTTTAGCGGCGTCACTTGAGCAACTTGAGGTTGAAGACAAAGTGCTGCTGGCAAGTTGGTTCTTAAGCAAAGCGATCAACCATAACCAATTTGAACAGGCTCACTGGTGGGCGCTAGGACGATTAGCATCAAGAACGCCTTTGTATGGCAGCCAACACAGCGTAATTCCTAGAGAGCAAGCTGAACAGTGGTTACCAAAACTGCTTGAACAGAACTGGCAGAAAGAGCAGATGATCGCCTTCGCAGCGGTGATGATTTGTCGAAAAACCGGTGACCGTCAGTTTGATATCTCTGACGACTATCGCAATCAAGTGATTGAGAAGCTTAAGCAAAGCAAGGTACCTGACTCATGGTTAACACTAGTGAGTGAAGTGACTGAGCTTTCTGAGAGTGAATCTAAGCGTGTGTTTGGTGATGCGTTACCAAGCGGATTAAGCCTAATCAATAACTAGGTTTGAAAACGATTAGCTTTCGTTGCTAATGGTAAAGAAGCTAGCAAGAAAAGAAAAAGCCACTTTCGATTCGTTGAAAGTGGCTTTTTTATTGGTGGCTTAAGGCTGGTATGTGTAATCGACTTATAGCTTTTTGGTTAAGAGCCTTAGCCGTGTTGCAGTTCATCATTGTTAATGTTTGGTTCCAGTTGGGTTGATAGGAAAATCCGTATTTTCATAAATGTCAGATAGTTTTTTCGGTTTATTCTCTTTTGCTCCTTTGTTCGATTGATTATGAGTTTCGCTTAAAAGCCATTCCTCATGCATTTTTGCTGAATCCAAAAACTCTGGATCCTCCATTGCTTCCTTGCGAAGTTTATTTACACGTTCGAGAGTATCCCAAATCATAATACTTCACCTCCACTAAGGCAGTAATATAAAGATAGCTCAACCCCATGAAACTTCAACTAACCCAATGAGATAGCGATCTCAATTTCGTAATTCACTCGCTTTAAATGAGTGGATATGGTCACCTTTAGGGCTCAAATAGTGGGTCTTTCCCCATGATCTTCGAAGATCATTAGGCACAAAAAAAGCGAGCTCGATGCTCGCTTTTTGTTTATCTATCTGTTGCTCGGATTACCAGCACTAGCTCGATTAAATCACACCGAGGTTAAGCACGGTTACCAATTTTCACCTTGCCATTGGTAGCAAACCAAAGGGCTTCTGAACGACGACGACCGATTAGAATCGGGCCATCATCGTAGAACAAGAAGTTCTTCCAATGCTTCTTGAAAATCGCCCATTTGGTTTCAAGAACATTGTACTTTTCGTAACAAAAATAAACAGTTACGTCATCTTGCCAATCAATAAAGTTAAGAATCTCTTCTGGCATTTCAGGCTCATCCGCTTCCCAATGCGCCATCCAACTGATCTCTTCATTCCAGTTCGATGCTTTGCTTGGCCAGTCTTGCGAGCTCAGTCGTTCTGCGTCTGGGCTTTGAGGGCTCACGTTCTCTTTCCAGAACTGAGATGCTCTCGCCTGTGTCATTGGCTTAATCTTTTCCAAGTCCTCTGCCGGAAGCGGCATTGACTGGTGTGTGAAAATCCATTTTCTTTGGTATTCGTCCAAAGTTGTGTATGACATCAAAATTCCTCAAATATCTGCTCAGGCTGATGGATTTACCATGCCTATCTGTTCTTTTTGATGCAGCGGCGATTAGCAAAGCTTGATATACGCTGCGTCTAAATTTTGTTTACGTTTAAAAGCTATTTGCCTTTAACTAGTACTACGTCTTAGCAATATTGCCGCTAAATAACGCGTCTATCTTCCCAATTTGGGTTAACTAATGCTGTCAGTATATGGTCTTCCCATTTACCGTTAATCTGTAGGTAGTCTTTAGCAAAACCTTCTCGGACAAAACCAAGATGTTCTAATACGCCAGCACTGCGTTCGTTGTGAGGCATGTAGCCCGCCATTAAGCGGTGCATGTTCTGCACATCAAACATGTAGTCTTTGGCCATGTTCAAACCTCTGCGCATGTAACCGTGGCCCTGTGCACTTTGCGCCAATGAGTAACCGACATTACAAGCGTAGAACGGGAAACGAGACAAATTACTGAACGATATGGTGCCTAACATTTCATTAGAGTCAGCATTAATCAGTAAACAGTAATAGCCTAGCCCCATTTTATGAAGCTCGTTTAACTTGATCAGTCGCTGCGCCCAACTCGCTCTATCAAAGAACGCGTCTTCGCGAATCGGTTCCCAAGGTTTCAGATACTCTCTGTTAACCTGAAAGTACTCGCTGATCATGCCAGCATCATCGATTTCAGCCGTGCGTAGAATCAGATTACCATCATGCTTATAAATGCGCTCTGGTGTACTCAAATCTTCCATAATCTTGTTCTTATTCGATCAGTTCTTTCTGATACCGTAATCACGAAGCTTATTCGCAATTGAGGTATGAGAAACATTCAAACGTTTTGCTAGCTTACGGCTTGATGGGAAAGACTGATAAAGCTTCTCTAGAATCTGAGATTCATAGTCTTTCATGATCTCATCGAGCGAGCCGTCTAAGCTCAGGTTCGCCATTCCAGCCGTCATTGTTTCAAGCTGTGGCAAGTGGAATTGCTCAACCGTTAGCGTGTCTGAATCCAACTCTGTTAGTGCGCGTAGAACCATGTTGTCTAACTGACGAATGTTGCCCGGCCATTGGTAATTACCAAGCTGGTCGACTAACTCTTGAGTCAGTTTTGGTTTTAACATACCTAACTGCTGCGCGTACTTTGCAACGAACAGTTCCAACAGTGGCGCTACGTCGTTTGAGCGTTCACGCAATGCTGGAATAGACAGAGTCAGTACATTCAAGCGGTAGAACAAATCTTCACGGAACGAACCCGAGTCGGCTAATTCAGAAAGACGGTGGCGCGTTGATGCAATAATACGAACATCCGCGTGCATCTCTTCTTCTTCACCAACACGACGGAATGAACCATCTTGTAGGAAACGCAGCAGCTTGATTTGAAGATGCGGGCTCATCTCGCCAATTTCATCTAAAAATACCGTACCGCCATTCGCTTGTTCGAAAATACCTTTATGACCTTGCTCATGGTTGAATGAACCCGGCGCATGACCAAACAATTCCGTTTCCGCTACGTCATCAGGCATCGATGCACAGCTTAGAATCAAGAATGGGAAAGACGATCGATTTGAACGGTTATGACACGCTTTCGCCAACATCTCTTTGCCTGTACCTGTGTCGCCTTCAATTAATAGAGGCTGATCCAGCATAGCCAATTTCTTAGCTTGGCTGATCAAGGCTTTATGGCGATTAGAGACACCAACAAAATGTTCGAAACCTAGGTTGTTCTGTTCTGGGATTGAATCTGGCGAGTTCATCTCTTGATTACAAGAACGAATCGTCATTACTGCGCTTGCCAGTACCGCTTCGTTGACATCACCACCAAGGTAAATCGGCAGGATCTCAATCGAGAAATCTAAACCATCCAACACGACAACTTCACGATGGCGCGTTACATCGCCTTCGATCCAACGAGCAAAGTTAAAACTAGGAACAAACGTCGCTAGCGGTTCACCGATGACTGCGTCTTCTTGCTTATTAAAAAGGTTCAATGCAGCGTGGTTAGCCATATCGACTGAGCCTTTAAGGTCAATCGCAATAACAGGATCAGGTAGGTTTGCCAGCAGAGCAATCAGCTCTGTGTTATGCCTTTCGCTTGGCATAAATTGGATTTTACGTACATCCTTCACACCTGAAATTCGGCGAATTTCAGCCATAAGTTCACTAAAAGCATCAAAATCGATATCAGGGCAGTTTAGGTAAATAATACCTTTAACATCAATTTCGATTCCTCTTAAATCAATGCTTTTTGAGGCCAAGATATCGAGCAACTCACGTGTTAAGCCGAGTCTGTCTTCACACAATACTTCAAGACGCACAAATAGTCCTATTATAGGTGTCAGGATAAGTTGACAGTAGTGTGGATTAAGCTCTGAGTTCAGTCAAGAAGAAGAGTAAACATATGTTTACTCTTCTTCTCAAACTATTGAGCTTCAAATGCTTTATTTAAGAGTGATACGCTTTATTTCAGAAAGGACGGCTTTGCGGAGGTCTGCCAGTTTTACTTTTCTCTCGTTATGCCAAGGCATAGGACGCAGCAATGTCATGGCTTTTAAGCCCAGTCTTGCAGTAAGGATACCGACACCTAGCCCCTGCCCTGCTCGAGCTGAGACTTTGCCTGCAAGATCCATCGAGACGAGATCCATACTTGCATCAATCGCGAGCTCACTTGCTCCTGCAGCGGCCATGTTGATTAACACCAGTTTAAATAGCTTAATGCGAGACCAGTAGCCAAGCTCAATGCCATACACATCAGCAAGCTTGTCTATCATGGTGAAATTTCGCCAAGCCACCAACAACATATCAGCCGCCGCCAATGGACTCACCGCGACCAAAGCCGCCGATTCGGTCGAAAACTTAGTGACGATTTGAGTCGCTACTTTGTCTTGTTGACTCACGACTAACGCATCGTACATATCCAACACTTCTGCATCACTGTGTGCTGGGTTAATGCTGTTTCGCCACTTATCGTACGAAGGAGACTCAGCGATAATGCCACCTTGCTTGGCGATGTTTTCACAGAACGCTTTGCCCTTGCCGACACTTTGACTTTGGAGTAGCTCTTCACTCTGCTCTTGCACACTAAAGTGATCTTTAAGTGAACGCAGTTTCCACAGCTCTTTGCCTATTGCGCCTAAACCCAATGAAGCAATGGCAGCAATGAAGCCTGCCCAACCTAACGCCAGCCAGTCAGCCGATTGAATCGCGGTAATGACCGAATCAATTGCCTGCCATCCAACTAGGCCAGAGAAAGCGACCAATAAACCCGTTCCAAACCACTTCTTCTTTTTGCTCGGTCGAATCACTTGTTCCAATTGCTGCTCAGCTTCACCATCAAGATCAGCTTTCACTTGCGGTGCGACAGGGACAAATTTCTCTTGCTCTGTGAACAGTTGTTGAGCGCCTAAATCCGGGCCAACGTCACTCTTGTCTTGCTCATCAAAAGAGGTCTTCAACGGTTCATTAAAGACCTGCTTTGTTTTTAATTCACTCATTTTGATTGCCTCAATTACTTCAACTTGTCGCCAATGAGATACTCTAAAACCTTGTCGACTCTTAGATGTTGGCAAGGCTCATCGGAATGTTGCTCCATCGGTCTAAAGCTCGTGAAATCAAACTGGTTGGTTTCCCAATACTGTTTATTAGGCAACTTACGCGGCACCTCTCCCGGATACATGGTTTGAGGGACATTATCCAAAGTCACACCTTGCAACGCCGGAACATTGTCTGAACCCGACGAGATATAACCCGCGCTGGTCGCTTGAATAGACGCGATACTCATACAACTCATGTCGATGTGTTCAAACGCCGCCTGCTGCCAAGCTGGATGCACCATCTGTTGTAACAGTGACACCAAGTTCGGATGTTGATCCGGTGTCACGTGGTCAGCTTTTGTGGCTGCAAACAAGATCTTGTCGATCTTCGGCGCGAATAAACGTCTTAAGATATTGCTTCGACCGTACTTAAAGCTCTTAAGTAACTGTTCTAACGCGCCACGCATGTCCATGAAAGAGTCATAGCCCGCATTAAGTGGCTGTAAGCAATCCACTAGCACGATTTGTCTGTCGAACGTCGCGAAGTGATTCTTGTAGAACGCTTTGACGACCTTCTGTTGATACTCTTCATAACGCGCTTTAAGTACCGCATAGTTACTTGTTTTTGAGAACTTACCCTCAGGTGCGATGCACGGGAAGAATTGCAACACAGGCGCGCCTTCAAGCTCACCGGGTAATACGAATCGACCCGGTTGTACCCAATGCAGCCCGTTACTTTTACAAGTATGAAGGTACTGAGTGTAGCTATCGGCAATCGCGACCAGTTTCTTTTCGTCCGCTTCTGCTAGCAAATCGATATCACCACGCATTACGTTCCACTGTTGCGAGTAAGTTTCTCTGTCGCCTTTCAATGCTGCAAACTGAGATTGGCTCCAGGTATCGAAGTCCATATCCAGTAACGGCAAATCAAGCAGCCATTCACCTGGATAATCGACAATATCGAGATAAAGGGTGCTGTTTTTACTCAGTAGCTTTTTCGCGCCCTTCGCAGGCTTATATTTGATTGCTAGACGAATCTCACTGACATCACGCGTTGGCACTGGCCATTCTGGTGGCTGTGCATTCAACGACTCCATCGCTTCATCATAAGAGAAGCGTGGAATCATCATGTTGTGTTGCGGGATACGCTTTGCGCCAATAATTCTTCCATCTCTCGCAGATGCAAGCAGTGGCAAGTTTTTGTGGGTAGACGTATGAAGAAGCTGATTAACCAGCGAAGTAATGAATGCTGTCTTACCCGCACGAGAGAGCCCCGTGACCGCTACTCGAATATGAGAATCCGTTCCTCTGCTTATAAAGTCACTCATTTCTTGAGTTAAGTGTTTCATTAGAACGACTCCGTGATAGTTAGGCTAGCTGGTTATGATAATAGAAAGGCAAGCCTATGTTCTTTCCCCGTTGGGATAGTTTGTATGCTTTTGCTTATGTTGATGAGTATGCAATACACATTCTTAATGCTAGATGAATAAAAGCCCCTGACTACATTCATAATCAGGGGCTTTAGAATTTTTGCACGATATCCGACGTCTAATCGTCTTCAATCAACTTGTAGATAACAAACAGTGCAATCTCTGCAATTAGCCAAAGCGCACATGTAATCGTCACGTATTTATTATCAAAGATACTGATCCCTTTCAAGATCAGGTCGTAGCCAACAAAAGCACCAATCACCACTGCCAAGATAATCTGTAGGATCTGAATAAAACGAGGCATTCCTCTCTCCTATGTTCTTATATCAAACTATGTGTTTATCACTATATCATTGATAATAAGACAAAAGTGCAGATAATGCTGCACTTTTGTCTTTAACTTTCTGTCAAAAATTGCAATTCAAACGCTGAAGTTAGCGACAATTACGATTTTTTGGCGTCGATTAATTACGCTTTCTCAGCTTCAGCAATCTTCACTTTCCACGTGTCAGGGCCGATCTGGTGTGCGTTCACGCCGTTAGAGTCAACCGCTACCGTTACAGGCATATCTTCAACTTCAAACTCGTAAATCGCTTCCATACCGAGATCTTCAAACGCAACAACGCGTGCTTTTTTAATTGCTTTTGCGACTAAATAAGCTGCACCACCAACCGCCATTAGGTAAACCGCTTTGTGCTCTTTGATTGATTCAACCGTTGCAGGGCCACGTTCCGCTTTACCGATCATGCCCATAATGCCAGTTTCGTTCAGCATCATGTCAGTGAACTTATCCATACGTGTTGAAGTTGTTGGGCCCGCAGGACCTACCGCTTCATCACCTACAGCATCAACAGGACCCACGTAGTAAATGAACTTACCTTTGAAATCAACGCCAGCTGGTAAGCCTTCGCCGCTTTCTAGCATGCCTTGAATACGTTTATGAGCAGCATCACGACCGGTTAAGATCTTACCTGACAGAAGAACCGTTTCGCCGGTCTTCCACTCTTGTACGTCTTCTTTAGTCACTTCATCAAGGTTAACACGACGTGTATTTGCGTCCGCTTCCCAAGTGATGTCTGGCCACTCTTCTAACTTAGGTGGCGTTAGCTCTGCTGGGCCGCTGCCATCTAGTGTGAAGTGAACGTGACGCGTTGCTGCACAGTTCGGGATCAAACATACAGGCTTAGAAGCAGCATGAGTTGGTGCTGTTTTGATTTTTACATCAACCACAGTAGTGAGACCGCCAAGACCTTGTGCACCAATGCCAAGCTTGTTTACACGGTTGAAGATGTCTAGGCGAAGCTCTTCTTCTGCGTTCTCAGGACCTTTCTCGATAAGCTCTTGGATATCGATGTGTTCCATCAAAGATTCTTTCGCTAGCACAGCTGCTTTCTCAGCCGTACCGCCGATGCCTATACCTAGCATACCCGGTGGACACCAGCCTGCACCCATTGTTGGCAGCGTCTTCTCTACCCATTCTGCAATATCATCAGAAGGGTTCAGCATAACCATCTTGGTTTTGTTCTCAGAACCGCCGCCCTTAGCCGCGATTTGAATTTCAACTTTGTTGCCTGGAATCATATTAATGTGGACAACCGCTGGTGTGTTGTCTTTGGTATTAATACGCTTACCTGCAGGGTCCATTAGGACAGATGCACGCAATGGGTTATCTGGGTTGTTGTAAGCTTGACGAACGCCTTCATCAACCATCTGTTGTACTGTTTGATCCGTTTCCCACCTAACATCCATACCGATGTTCACGAAACAAGTAACAATACCCGTATCCTGACAAATTGGACGATGGCCTTCCGCAGACATGCGCGAGTTGATAAGAATCTGAGCGATCGCATCTTTAGCTGCTTGGCTCTCTTCTTTCTCGTACGCTTTTTCTAGGGCTTGGACAAAGTCTAAAGGGTGATAATAAGAAATGTACTGAAGTGCGTCAGCGACACTGCTGATCACATCTTGCTTACGAATAACCGTCATTGCATGCCTCTTTATTGTTCTGGTTCCATGTGGGTTCACAGTTTGACTATATGTGCCAAATCGAATTAGGTGGTTTAGCTTTTTATTGTGTTGAGCTGTATTTAGTTGCTTTAGCAATCGCTTGCATAGCTTTAAACTAAACCACTTGGATTACACCGTTCTAATCAAGAACCCATTTTATTTTCAATTTATGATACTCTTGCTTCCTCTCACACGCCATGCAGTGATCGAACTCTTTGTCACAAATTAAACAAATGAATAACAACGAATTTCGCTCTATCCAAATCAAGCCGCTTGAATATCAATCAACTTTAGCTAAACAGCTGTTTTCCCATATTGAAAACCTGCCGTGGGCAATGCTATTACGCTCCGCTTCAGAAAGCCACGTTGATAGTCGATACGATATTTTAGTTGCTCAACCCATCGCCACCTTCGAGACAATCGGTGCAGAAACGACCGTTAATGTTAATGAGACGTGCGAGGTTTCAGACTCTGATCCTTTCGAACTACTCGACCAATATCAGCAACAATTATTGCCTGCGACTAAAGAGCACACTCAGTTGCCATTCGTTGGCGGCGCTTTAGGCTATTTTAGCTATGATTTAGGGCGCAGAGTCGAGACACTTCCATCACTCGCAAAGCGTGATATTGAAGCACCTGACATGGCAGTTGGCTTGTATGAATGGGCTGTTATCGTTGACCACCAATTGAAAACGGCGTGTATTGTCGGTAGCAATATCGATGAACATCATGATTGGCTAATGCAGCAGATGGCTCAATCACACCTATCACATGCGCCCTTTGGGTTAACCACACCGTGGCAATCCAATATGAGCGAAGAGAGCTACGCCACTAAGTTCGATAGTGTTCAAGAGTACCTGTTATCCGGGGACTGCTATCAGATTAACTTAGCTCAGCGCTTCAATGCCCAATACCAAGGTAGTGAATGGCTGGCTTATGACAAGTTAGAACAGTACAACTCAGCGCCCTTTTCGGGTTTTATCCGTTTGGCCGACTGCGCAATCATCAGTGTTTCGCCAGAGCGTTTCTTAGAACTCAAAGACAACGTCATTGAAACCAAGCCAATCAAAGGCACACGACCTCGTTCTGAGGACCCGATGATTGATAATGCCAACGCGCAAGACCTAGCAAGCGCCGATAAAGATGAGGCGGAAAACTTGATGATCGTCGACCTACTTCGTAATGACATTGGCCGAGTAGCAAAACCGGGCACAGTGCATGTACCAAAGCTCTTCGATATTGAAAGCTTCCCTGCCGTGCACCACTTAGTGAGCACGATACGAGCGGACCTTGATGACCAATACTCTGCAACTGACCTTCTGAGAGCCTGTTTCCCTGGAGGATCGATTACTGGCGCACCAAAAGTTCGCGCGATGCAGATCATTGAAGAGTTAGAACCGCATCGACGTTCAGCGTACTGCGGCAGTATTGGCTACATCAGCCGAAATGGCAGAATGGATACCAGTATTACCATTCGTACATTAGTCGCCGAGAACAACACGCTTTATGCTTGGGCTGGCGGTGGTGTGGTATTTGATAGTGATTGTGCTTCTGAATACCAAGAAACACTGGATAAGCTGAGTCGAATTCTACCGGTACTTGAAGATTGCTAAACCTAGTGTCATTAACTGCGAGTTCCGTAGCTTAACGGCTAGCAAAAGTTCGATATAAAAAGAAACCGAAGGATCGTAAGATCACTTCGGTTTTTTAGTCTGTAAGTTAGAGTACATAACTCACAACGCTTTATTCGCGTGTTTAAGCGACCTTCACCGCAGAGACACCCCACTTCTTAAGCATCTCTTTCAGATCGTTGGCGGTGTAAGGTTTACTCAAAATGTCATCCATCCCACACTGAATACAACGTTCGCGTTCTTCAAGTGTCGTTCCGGCGGTCAGAGCCACAATAGATTTAACGTAACCCTTCTCTCTTAGCTTCTCTGTTGCTTCAAACCCGTCCATAACAGGCATTCTGCAATCCATGAATACAATATCGTATTCATTGTCTGACGCGAGTTCAAACCCTTCGACACCATTGCTTGCGATAGCAGGTTCAATCTCATGTTTACGAAGCATTTGCTGGATGATGATCTGGTTCATCTTGATATCATCAACCACCAGCACTTTAAGTAGTGACAATTCCGCTTCAGACTCAAAGCCCTTGGCGACACTATCACTCTCTGCCGGAACATCGACAACTTGAAGAGGAATCGAGATGGTAAAGGTCGTGCCTGAGCCAACAACACTGGTCACCCCAATATCGCCATTCATCAGAGCCACCAGTTTGCGACAAATCGCTAAGCCAAGCCCGGTGCCCTCATAGTTTCGGCTACTTGAGCTATCTGCCTGTGTAAAAGGTTCAAACAGCGTCTTATGTGCCGATTCAGCGATTCCGACTCCGGTATCTTCTACAGAGAAAACAAATTGGTTTTTGTCCCACTCAATATCAACATTCACATGCCCTTCTTCTGTAAATTTAATCGCATTACCTATTAAGTTCACAAACAGTTGTGTGATGCGCTCTAAATCGCCTTGGAAATGGGAGGGAACGTTTGACGTAACACTGATATTGAATTCGAGCTGCTTCTCAATTGCTCGATTGACGAAGATGCTTTCAATCGTGTTTCTCAAATCACGTAGGGCAAATTTCTTTGGAATAAGCTCCAACATCCCTGCATTGATTTTGCTGTAATCCAATAGATCATTAATGATGGTTCGGAGAAACTCTCCAGATTGGCTCAGGTTGTTCACTATCTCACGCTGAGAGCTATTCAGTTCGGTATCACTGATCAACTCGGCACTGCCTAGTAAGCCATTAAGTGGAGTTCTTAACTCATGGTTAATCATCGCCACAAAGTCACGCGTTGCCCTTTCGGACTCTTCCGCTCGTTTACGTGATTCAATATTTCGGTTGATTGCTAGTTGATGGGTTAAGGCACTGCAGATAAGGTCCGTGACCAACAACAGTTGGCTTTGGATAAACTCGTAGTCTTGGTCTAACAACCTGACTCTGACGATTAACGCACCAACTATGACTTTTTCAACCTCTAAGGGCACGGTCAGTAGGTTGTCTTGCCAATGAGGTTCTTGAATGTCTTGCTCTAACACCTCGACAGTCTCATCGCCATAATCATAGGTCTGTAACTGAGGGATGAGCTTGGGAGGTAGAATCAAACGACTGGCTTCGATTAAGTAACTGTTAGTCACGTTGGTCGTTAGTTCAGATAGCATGACATCATCGAGATCATTTCTTAGAAACGCGCGCCCAAAATCAATCAACAGGTTGTCGATTTGTTCTTGGAATTCAATGCGGCGTATATTCGCGTTGGAGCGCTTTTCTAACTGACGCAAAGCAAGCTCAAGCTGTTGGTTAGCCTCGAACAGTTCGAGGCTCTTCTTTTCCAACAATCCTTCAGCCGCTTTCCTTGCCGCGATTTGACGCTTAAGCTTCTTCTCTAGGGCAGATGCCAGATCCATATTACTTTTCTACTTTGAGATTAAACCTAACCACGCTTTGGTCATCATTTTGTGGCGTCATCTCCACCGCGATAGATTCACCGTGGTATTCAGCACATCCTTCAATAAGCCCTAAGCAAACATGAGACATACACCTTGCGCTTTTGTAGTCAAAAACAAGTTGTGCTTCGGTCGTGGTGATAAAACTGAATTCAGGTGGCTCAGCATCCGGATAGAGCTTCTTCACTTCAACATGAATGTAACGCTCTACGTGCTGAATAAATTGAAAGGTGGTATTGCTGTGAGCAAGGCTCGCTTTATTCGGTAATGAGGCCAGTAAGTTCTTAAATACAGACTGCCCAAACACGCGTTGCAAGCTTGCCGCATCAATATCGGTTTTCTTACTCAAGTTGATAATCAACCTGACAAGGTCTTTGTGGTCGTAACTGCCGACCGACGTATAGATCCCTTCATCTTCTGACATTTCTAGAACTTCTTCCAAAAGCTCTAGCCCAAACTTGTCTTCAACAAGCTCTAAAAATTCGGTGAATATGATTCCTTTCATCTCATACCTTTTCTTCTATTTCTTTTTAGAATGGTCCACTAAGTTATTGTTATCAAATTCTTAAACAAAAAATCTACGTTTCGTCACCCAATTTTATGACATCGATAACGCTTACTCGCCTGTATGCACATATTGAATATAGCAAAAATCGTCATTTTGAGGAGATTCATCGGTAAACAGCCCCTCATGACGCCCAATTAATAACTAAAAGAGGGAAAGTGAATGAAGAAAAACTCAATATTGGTAATCAACCCACGGTTATGTCTATAATTAAAATCATAATAATCAATATATTGGCTTGATATGAATAAAGAAAACTTCCTTCAGCAATTCCAACTTAACCCTACCGTTGGCTATCACCCAGAGTCAGTAGAGCGTGTTTCGCACATCAGTGGCGAGCAATTACGTAAAGCGGCAGTGGTGGTAGGTTTAGTTGAAAGAGAAGATGGTTTACATGTCATTTTTACTAAAAGAGCGGCTCATTTAAAGCATCACCCCGGCCAAGTCAGCTTTCCTGGTGGTAAACACGAACTTTCTGACCCTTCTATGCAATTCACTGCACTCAGAGAGCTCCATGAGGAGGTGGGAATTCGATCGGATCAAGTTAAAATTGTTGGGCAATTACCTGCATTGAGTACTATTAGTAAATTTTCTGTGACGCCGATTGTTGCCATGGTCGATCCTGACTATGAAGCCATCATTGATGAGAACGAAGTTGCCTCAATTTTTGAGGTACCCGCTACCTATGTTTTAGACCAAGCCAAGTTACACAGCCACACTGTTAACTTTAAACAAATCAAGCATCGGGTTTTTGCGATGCCTTTCCAAGAGCACCTAATTTGGGGCGTTACGGCGCAAATTATCCAATCGCTGCAGCAACACGTACTGCAACGAATCACATAGCAACTACGTTTTGTTTAATCTCTGTTAACAAAATCCAGACTTTCTATGGAACAGATTTATTAATGCAATTTTACGCAAACGTTTCCCTGGTATAAATCTATACAACCCCGCCTTTCGAATAAATAAAACTAATACCAGGCATAAACATAAATCACATGTAGCACGCCATTTTCGTGATCAAAAATTCGTTTTTCGCATATCATGTGACACGCCGTTTCATTACATGATTTAGATCTATTTTTTGCAGAAGAAAATTCTGCAGAATTAGCCCCGACTTATTTCCTGTTCCCAAAAAATGAGTAATTTAACATGAACACAACAACTTCTTCGGCAAATGCCGTTAAAGATTCAAGCAAGTTTAACTATAAAGATTTTACCTGGTGTTTATCACTATTCGGTACAGCAGTTGGTGCTGGCGTACTATTCCTTCCAATCAAAGCTGGTGCGGGTGGTTTTTGGCCATTAGTTATCCTAGCTCTAATTGCGGCACCAATGACTTGGTTCGCACACAAATCTCTAGCTCGTTTCGTACTGTCTGCTAAAAACCCTGAAGCTGATATTACAGACACAGTTGAAGAGCACTTCGGTAAGACTGGCGCAAACATTATTACTTTTGCTTACTTCTTCGCTATCTACCCGATCGTTCTTATCTACGGTGTTGGTATCACAAACACAGTTGATTCTTTCCTAGTAAACCAAATGGGTATGGAATCTATTCCTCGTCCTCTTCTTTCTGGTGCACTTATCCTTGCTATGACAGCAGGTGTTGTATTCGGTAAAGAGCTGATGCTTAAAGCAACTTCAGCAATGGTTTACCCACTAGTATTCATCCTACTAGCGCTATCTTTTTACCTAGTTCCTGATTGGAACACTTCAATGATGGAAACAAGCCCAGAATGGTCAGCAATGCCTTCTATTATCTGGCTTGCGATTCCAATCATCGTGTTCTCTTTCAACCACAGCCCAATCATTTCACAGTTCTCTAAAGAGCAACGTCGTGTATACGGTGAAGACGCAGTTAAGAAAACTGACGCGATCACTGGCGGCGCAGCAATGATGCTGATGGGTTTTGTAATGTTCTTCGTATTCTCTGTAGTGCTTTCTCTATCTCCAGAGCAACTAGCAACAGCACAAGCACAAAACATCTCTGTTCTTTCTTACCTAGCTAATGTTCACGAGTCTCCACTTATCTCTTACATGGGTCCTCTAGTAGCGTTCGCAGCGATTACTTCTAGCTACTTCGGTCACTTCCTAGGTGCTCACGAAGGTCTTGTTGGTCTAATCAAGTCTCGCTCTGGTTCTTCAATCTCTAAGATTGAAAAAGCATCTCTAGCGTTCATCGTTGTTACAACTTGGATTGTTGCAGTAGTTAACCCAAGTATCCTAGGTATGATTGAAACAATGGGTGCTCCAATGATTGCAGCTATCCTGTTCCTAATGCCTGTGTTCGCGATGCAGAAAGTACCAGCTATGGCTAAGTACAAAACTTCAGCACCTGTGCAAATCTTTACAGCTTTATGTGGTCTAGCGGCTATTAGTTCTGTAATCTACGGCGCTCTTTAATCTCAAGCCCTTTTTATAAGATGGCATCCATCTTATATCGCGAGATTAGACAAAAAATATAATGATAATAAATGAGCCTCCCTACTCCCCTTGGGAGGCTCTCTTTTTGAGGTAATCGCTATGATTAGTGTATTTGATATCTATAAAATCGGTGTTGGTCCATCGAGCTCACACACAGTTGGACCAATGAAAGCGGGTAAAGAATTTATTGATGACCTACGTTCAATGGGAAAATTGCGCGACATCACTAAAATCACCGTGGACGTATATGGATCACTATCACTGACAGGGAAAGGTCACCACACAGATATCGCAATCATCATGGGTCTTGCTGGCAATACTCCTGAGCGTGTTGATATCGATTCTATTGCTGGCTTCATTGCTCGCGTAGAAGAAACTGAGCGCCTTCCTGTTGGCATGCACTGTCATACAGTATCGTTCCCACGCGATGGCGGTATGAACTTCCACACTAGCAACCTTTCTCTACACGAGAACGGCATGAGCATTCATGCATGGGTTGGTGACGAAGTTGCATACTCAAAAACGTACTACTCAATTGGCGGCGGTTTCATCGTTGACGAAGAGAACTTCGGCAAAGAAGAAGAAAACCCAATCAAAGCACCTTACGAATTCACAACAGCTGAAGAGCTGGTTAATCAGTGCAAAGAAAGCGGTCTTTCTATCAGTACACTGGTTATGAAAAACCAAGCAGCGTTCCACTCAGACGAAGAGTCTCGCACTTACTTCGCTAACATCTGGAAAACTATGCGTGAGTGTATGGATCGCGGTATGAATACTGAAGGTATCCTGCCTGGTCCACTACGTGTTCCTCGCCGTGCAGCAGCACTTCGCCAACAGCTAATGACTTCAGAAAAAACAACCAATGATCCAATGTCGGTTGTTGACTGGGTAAACATGTTTGCTTTCGCAGTAAACGAAGAAAATGCAGCTGGCGGCCGTGTAGTAACGGCACCAACAAACGGCGCATGTGGCATCATCCCTGCTGTATTGGCTTACTACGATAAGTTCATCCAAACAGTGACAGAGAAAGATTACATCCGTTACTTCGCAGCTTCTGGCGCGATCGGTGGTCTTTACAAGCGTAACGCTTCAATCTCTGGTGCTGAAGTTGGCTGTCAGGGTGAAGTTGGTGTGGCATGCTCTATGGCTGCTGCTGGTCTTGCTGAGCTTATGGGTGGTAGCCCTGAGCAAGTATGTATGGCTGCAGAAATCGGCATGGAGCACAACCTAGGTCTAACATGTGACCCAGTTGCTGGCCAAGTACAAGTACCATGTATCGAGCGTAACGGTATTGCTGCAGTTAAAGCAATCAACTCGACTCGTATGGCACTTCGTCGTTCTTCTGCTCCTACTGTTTCTCTAGATAAAGTTATCGAAACAATGCTAGAAACAGGTAAAGACATGAACGCTAAATACCGTGAGACTTCTCAAGGTGGTTTGGCTGTTAAGGTTGTTTGTTGATAGCCTTTGAATCAATCTGTTTTTAATCAGCAGATAATAAAAAGGAACGCCGATGCGTTCCTTTTTTGTATCTGAATTCCGGCCACTTATATCTAAGATGCTCGATTCGCATCTTAGATAATGGACCAAAGAACTAGATCACTTGTGAGATAAGCAGGAAGCAACCAAACAGCAGTGAGAACAACATCATTGCGCTGCCACCTTCTGCTCGGTATCGGTCATCAGCAACTTTCATGAAACGCTGTTTGTGGACCATAACCAGAGGAACAAACACCGCTAGGAACACCAAGATGATACCTGCGTAATTCAGCACTTGTAGGAACTTGTCTGCAGCAAGCAATGAACCCGCCAACGGCAAGATAAAGCTAATGCAGTACGTTACCGCTGTATTTTGGTTGAACATGTCTTTGTTCTGGTTGAACAACGCCATTGCTACGCCAAAGAAAGAAGTCAACAACGCCAAGCCAGTGAAGGTAGACAAGACGTTACCCACCCAAGGAGACTGAGCCTCAAACGCCGCCATCAAATCTGATACGTTCTCAAAGCTTCTGAATTGCTCTTCACTCAAGTTGCCCACTACCGCAAACAACCAACACAAGTAACACACTAATGGGATCAGAGAACCGATGATCACCATGTTACGCAGCTGTTTGTCTGTCGCTTCGTGGTTGTAAGAAACCAAGGTTGGAATCACCACCATAAAGCCAAAGCTCGTAAACAGGATGGCACTGGTTTTGATTAGGTCAACGTGGTCATGGCTGGTTACCTGCATCAAGTTTTCTTGAGTCATGCTCGGCGCTAAGAAGGCCATGGTTGCAAACAAACTAGCAAGCATCACGAAGAACAATGCTCGATTGAGCTTATCAATCACACCAGTACCACTTGCGACTACTGCGCCAGCAAGCAAGGTAAACACGGTTTGGCTGGTAGTCGCGGTAATTTCGACGCCAAAGTTAGACAGTAACTTACTCAGCAAGTCACCTGCGCCCAGAATGTAAGCCATTAATAGGCAAATCAACAACGCGTATAGCAAGCCGTTGGTAAGCAACTGACCTTGTTTACCCAAGGTTTTTCGGGCAATAGAGTTTAATCCTAGACCGCCACCCGCTTTGATGGTCGCTTCTAGAAGTAGTAATGCTGCGTAAGTCGTACCGAAACAGATCAGTACCATAAGCAGTGTGCCGTAAAGCAATCCGAATTGAGCTAATACCATTGGGATCGCAAGCATACCAGCACCGAGAGCGGTACCAGCGATAATTAGGGAGCTACCCATCATTTTAATATTCATTGTTTTTAACTTATTTGTTTAGTTTTTATAGATGTGAGTCTTCGTTCATCGAGCGGATGACAAAGGAGTTCAGATAGAAATAAAGTTATAAAACGAATAACAATAGGAGCGATAAGCGGTAAAGAAGCGTGCAGAGACGTTGTCGAACAGGGCGTTCAAAGGGGAGCTTGTCTTAAAAGAGGTAAAACGAGAAGCGTGAGTAAGCATTAACTGATGTGGTGAACCTTCCGTAGGTTCAATAATCGGTGATGTAATCTTGAATTTCATGTATGTGTCCAATAAGTCACATTCCATAGTATTTGAAGCAGCGTATCCGTTGCTGCCCTACCTCTATCATAGAGGTCTTTTCATCTTATCGAATGAGCCTCGAAACACAACGCTATAACCACAATTTTTGCTATTAAATTGAACAAAACAACCATTTGGATATAAATTGACCACTAAGTCGTCTAAAACAATAGTCTTTATTGATAAAAGACAAGCGGACAAATACATCGAACTAATTAACAACCTAGGCTTTTCTAATTATCAGCACAATCAAAACTCGATGGTGCACTTCAATTTTCCCAAAACAACAGTCTGTTTTAAGAACAGCGAGGAGCTTGAAGCGCGTTCCATTTCAACATCAGACACGACACAAACTCGCTACATCACAGAAACATAACCACAACCGGAGTGTGGTCACACAATTCGTTATACCCCATAGGTGGTAGGAATTCTTACTAGTACAGTATTTGCGTCATTATAATTAATAAAAACAAACACCTTATGCGCTCAACAATCACCTTTAAAATCCTAGTGGCCCTCGCCATCGTGTTCACCTTTTTGCTGGCAATATCGACCTATTTCCAATATTCGCAACAAAAGCAACTTGTAAACTCAGTGTTAAGTGAGCAGCTTCACGACAAAGCAAGTAACTACTTCGATAGCCTCAATATGATGATGCTCACCGGCACCATGGCACAAAAAGAGACCCTTCGTCAGAAAGCACTGGCTCAAGAAGGCATTGAAGACGTTCGTGTTTTACGCGCCGACGCTGTCAGCAAGTTATATGGCCCAGGTAATGACAACCAAACACCGGTTGACGATATTGATAAACGAGCGCTAGCGGGCGAAACCGTTATCGAACCTTTTTCTGCTGATTGGGGCAAAGGCTTGGTTATTGCTCTGCCAATGAAGTCGAGTGAAGATTACCGAGGAACCAATTGTGTCGCCTGTCATATGGCACCAGAAGGTGAAGTCTTGGGTGCGATTCGTCTCGAATATAACCTTAACCATGTTAACTCGCTGATTAACACTCAAACCATGGCTGCTATTGGCATTATGGCAGTGATCTCGTTTGCCGGATTTGTCCTTACGATGGGATTAATTCGTAAGATTATCGTGCGCCCGCTGCAACAGACTTCTCGCTTTATGACCCAAGTCAGCAACGATAAAAACCTATCCACTCGCCTGCCGGAACAAAGCAAGGATGAGATTGGCACGCTGGCTAACTCCATCAACTCGTTCATGGGAACCGTATCCGACAGCTTAGAAAAGGTACAAAACACCTCGCACAAACTGAATGCGTCTGCCAACCAACTGACTAGTGTCGCGCAAATTACCGAGCAAGCCGCCAGTGACCAGCAAAGCGAAACCGCCGAAGTGCAACATAATGTCGAAGGAATACAGGCACAGCAAGTCAATGTAGAACAAGCGACTTTAACGGCTTCAGAGCTTATCAATCACACCGCTGATGTGGCGTGTAAGAGTGCCAACCAAGCACACGAAGCAAGCAGTGAGATAAAAAACCTCGTTAGCAGCATAGAAGAAGTGAAACACAAAATACTGACACTCAATGAGCAAACCGGAGAGGTCTCTTCAATATTGAGTGTGATTCGTGGCATTGCTGACCAAACCAATCTTCTGGCCTTGAATGCAGCAATTGAAGCGGCACGTGCGGGAGAACAAGGTCGTGGGTTTGCGGTGGTGGCTGATGAAGTTCGCCATCTTGCATCACGAACCGCTGAAGCAACAGGCAGTATTGAGTCAATCATTCATCAGTTCCAGCAAGGCAGCGAAGAGTCGCTGACTTCTGCCGATCGCGTTTGCGAACAAGCCCATCAAAGCTCAACCGATATCGACGCACTTTCAATTGAAATGAATGGTGTGGTCGAAGAGATGAAACAGGTGCTGGCTCACGCACAGAATATTCAGCAGCAAACGCAATCCACCACACAAGCGACTCAAGATGTTCAACAAAAGGTTGAAACCATCACCTCTCACGCCAACAACACATCGCAATCCGCGGCTGAAACTCGCAACATCAGCAATGACTTAGAAGAGCTATCTGATCATCTTGAATCGCTGATTAATCAGTTTACTTTGTCGAGTACAAAGAAGAAGTCATAGATCGCCAACAAAAAAGCGCTCAACAATGAGCGCTTTATCTTCATAGCAACGTCTAATTCAGGCTTTCAGGCTTTCAGGCTTTAAAAGAACCGTAAACCAAGATTAGTGCGTAATGGAAACCGCGGTTAAGTCTTTATGCTTGTGATACATCGCGTGTTTGACTATCAGGTTCGCACTCACGCTATCCATTCCTGACACTTCAACGTAAGCCCCTTTTTTACGGAACTTGAACACAACCTTATCAAGCGCCTCGACCGAGGTATTATCTAAGAATGACGCATCCGATATATCGATGGTCACTAAAGAGGTCGCGTTGTCATAATCAAATAAGTCGACAAACGCATCTGACGAAGCAAAGAAGACATGGCCTTTTACTCGGTGAATGGTGTGCATTTCGTTTGTCACGACTTCATCGGATATAAACACCATGGATTTGCTGGCATGTGCATAAAACAGAGCCGACAGCACCACGCCAACCGCAACACCTATTGCTAAATTATGAGTAAACACCACCACCGCCACGGTTGCTAGCATGGTTACATTGGTTGGCAGTGTGTGATCTTTAAGCTCAACAATGGAACGCCATGAGAATGTGCCGATAGAAACCATGATCATCACAGACACTAAAGCGGCCATCGGTATCAGCTTCAACCAATCAGAAACAAACACCACCATTAGCAACAAAACCACCCCAGCGATCATGCTGGACAATCGGGTTAAGCCACCTGATTTGATGTTAATGATCGACTGACCGATCATTGCGCAGCCCGCCATTCCACCAAAAAGGGAAGCCACGATGTTCGCAACGCCCTGCCCTTTACACTCATTGTTTTTATTGCTTTCAGTATCAGTCAGGTCATCGACTATGGTCGCTGTCATCAAGGATTCCAACAAGCCAACCAGAGACAGAGCAATCGAATATGGCAGGATGGTTGCAAGCGTCTCAAACGTGAATGGAATATTAGGAATCAAGAACACAGGCAGTGAATCGGGAAGCTTGCCCATATCGCCAATCGTTCTCACATCTAAGCCGAAGAGCAAACTAATGATTGTCAGAGCAACAATCGCGACCAGTGGGGAAGGTATTGCACGACCAAACTTGGGAAAATAAGGAAGCAGATAAATGATCGCCAAACCCAAAGCGACTAACACGTAAACGCTTGAAGGGACGTTGATTAATTCAGGAAGTTGAGCCATGAAAATTAGAATGGCGAGCGCGTTAACAAATCCAGTAATCACCGATTTGGAAACGAAATTCATCAGGTTACCAAGCTTGAGATACCCAGCTGCGATCTGAATGACGCCAGCTAGAAATGAAGCGGCGAGTAGATATTCTAGTCCGTGCTCTCTCACTAAAGTGACCATTAGTAGCGCCATAGCGCCTGTTGCACCGGAAATCATTCCCGGACGACTGCCAACCAAAGCAGTGACGACACAAATACAGAACGAGGCATAGAGCCCTACTTTAGGGTCAACGCCTGCAATAATTGAAAATGCGATGGCTTCAGGGATCAATGCGAGTGCAACCACAATCCCAGATAATGAATCTCCTTTAACGTTTGATAACCAATGTTTTTTTAAATAATTAAGCATGTAATTCTCTTTTACTTGTACAGCCAGTCCTGCCTTGTTGAGACATAATTTGATCGACTGTTTTTCTTGAATGAGCGAGCGCTCGAAAAGTGCGGGTGTAGAGAGAATGCAGGGGTTAAGGCGGCGTAATTAACACGTAGATATTAAACTCCTCTTGTACTTTAGTGGGAAATTAAGAAGGTGATCAAGTCCAAAATGACTGAATCCGCGCCAATATAGAGTGAGTCTCAACACAATCACACTCCCATTATTGAAAACAAAGGTTTCGATTACGCCATGCTCGTTCAGCAGCTCACATAGGGTGAAAGGTAAGGCTGACGCTAAGATCGAACAAAAAACACACCCTCAAACCTATTTATCGTCAGTAGACACAATATTTCTTTCACCAAGCAAGAATAAAGGTTGAAGCTGTCGGTATGACAGGTAATATGTTCAATCGATTTAAAAAGTTTATACAACTTAATGTTTCGGCTAATT
Source organism: Vibrio sp. 10N.247.311.49 (assembly GCF_041467655.1). NCBI lineage: Bacteria > Pseudomonadati > Pseudomonadota > Gammaproteobacteria > Vibrionales > Vibrionaceae > Vibrio > Vibrio sp. 10N.247.311.49. The sequence continues at coordinate 464,340 of NZ_JBFSVA010000001.1, read as the reverse complement.
ATTGTGCAAATGTATATTTATTTGCAGCAATGCCAGAGACTTTGAGTTGAATTTGTCCCTCAATGGAGAATGAAATCAACATGACTTACGCGCCTGTAACAGACGTACTTGGCGGCAAGCTAGCGGTAGACAGTGAAGTAACTGTTCGCGGCTGGATCCGTTCACGTCGTGATTCCAAAGCTGGAATCTCTTTCCTTGCCATTTATGACGGCTCTTGTTTCGACCCGATTCAGGCCGTGGTTCCTAATAATCTTAATAATTACGAAAACGAAGTATTAAAGCTAACAACTGGCTGCTCTGTTGAAGTAACGGGTAAGATTGTTGAGTCTCCTGCGAAAGGTCAAGACTTCGAACTAGCAGCAACTGACGTTAAAGTTGTAGGCTGGGTTGAAGACGCTGACACTTACCCAATGGCTAAGACGCGTCACTCTATCGAGTACCTTCGTGAAGTTGCTCACCTACGTCCACGTACAAACGTGATTGGCGCAGTAGCACGTGTACGTAACTGTCTATCTCAAGCGATTCACCGTTTCTACCACGAGCAAGGTTTCTTCTGGACTTCTGCTCCGCTTATTACTGCATCTGATGCAGAAGGCGCTGGTGAAATGTTCCGTGTTTCTACGCTAGACATGGAAAACCTACCACGCACTGAAAAAGGCGACGTAGACTTCAACGAAGATTTTTTCGGTAAAGAGACGTTCCTAACAGTATCTGGCCAACTTAATGCTGAAGCTTATGCTTGTGCACTAAGCAAGGTTTACACGTTCGGTCCTACGTTCCGTGCTGAAAACTCAAACACAAGCCGCCACCTAGCTGAGTTCTGGATGGTTGAGCCTGAAGTTGCGTTTGCAGACCTTAACGATGTAGCGAAACTGGCTGAAGACATGCTTAAGTACGTTTTCGCTGCTGTTCTTGAAGAGCGCCGCGACGACCTTGAATTCTTCGCTTCTCGCATCGACAAGCAAGCAATTACTCGTCTAGAGCAATTCGTTGACGCTGACTTCGCACAAGTTGACTACACTGACGCAATCCAAATCCTACTAGACTCTGGTAAGAAATTTGAGTTTGACGTTGAGTGGGGCATCGACATGTCTTCTGAGCATGAGCGTTACCTAGCTGAAGAGCACTTCAAAGCACCTGTTATCGTTAAGAACTACCCGAAAGACATCAAAGCTTTCTACATGCGCTTAAACGACGACGGCAAAACAGTTGCAGCAATGGACGTACTTGCACCAGGCATCGGTGAAATCATCGGTGGTGCACAACGTGAAGAGCGTCTAGACATTCTAGACGAGCGTATGATTGCTATGGGTATCGACCCTGAGCACATGAGCTGGTACCGCGACCTACGTAAATACGGTACAGTGCCACACGCTGGTTTCGGTCTTGGTTTCGAGCGTCTAGTATCTTACGTAACAGGTATGGGTAACGTTCGTGACGTGATTCCATTCCCACGTACACCACGCTCTGCAAACTTCTAATTCGAAACCTATTCGATATTAAAAGTTAAGAACAAACAAAAACCTCCGCACTTGCGGAGGTTTTTTTATGTTCGGAATAAAACGAGTCCAGATGCTTCTGCGTGCCACTATCTGAGACTCATTATTTCAAAAGCTAATCCACATCTTGGTCGATAGCGTATTTTATTGCAAGACCGCAAATTGCCATCATAACGAATGGGATCGCGGCAGTGGTGTATTCCGCCCACGCCATATCAGCGAATGCTTTTGCCAGCAGTACGTGGCCGAGAATAAGCAGAAGCGCACACACAATAGCGACAATAATCAGCTTAACTTCATTTCCCATAGTCATTTTCAACATAACGGTATCTCCAATATTTGGTCTACCGTTATTGAATCACAACTCTTTGGTCAATTAGGCGTACAGTTACCCCACAAACAACCCGTACAGTTGGAATGATTGTCTTTTTTATGAGGGACTTAAGGTTTTACGAGTGCGTAAGTTGATGTGCCAGTTTGCCAAGCCAGATGAGCGCCTGTTCTTTCTCTTCTGTCAGTTCATAAGAGAAGTTCAATCGTATCGCGTTATCCACTCTGCCATGCTCACTAAACAGATCGCCAGATGCAACGCTAATACCTTGTTCGATAGCCAGTTGATGAAACTGTTGGCTGTCGAATTTTTCAGAAAAGCGAATCCATATCAAGTAACCACCAGCCGGCTCTTCAATCTCTATTGAATGCGGAAAGTACTGCTTAATGACATCGATAAATCGCTCTTTCCTGACGACAAGGTTTTTACGCAGTTTACGAAGGTGATTGTCGTAGCTTTCATGCGTTAAGAAATGAGCGACACCAAGTTGAACAGGAGCGCTACTCGATAACGTAGAAAGAAGCTGTAACTTTTGAATCGCGTCGTTAAAACGCGTGTTCACAACCCACCCTACTCGATAACCAGGACACAAACTTTTTGAATACGACCCACAAAGCAAGACGGAATCGGTCTTATCGAAGGCCTTTAGTGGCTTCGGCTTATGCCCTTCGTAATAAAGATCGCCATACACGTCATCTTCAATAATGTAGGTTCCATGCTGTTCTGCAATCTCTACCACACGGCGCTTTGCCTGTTCCGACAAACTGGTTCCCGTTGGGTTTTGAAAAGTCGTCATCAGCCAACACGCTTTAACATCTTGGTTTTGTAGCGCGTTTTCAAACTGCTCTATATTCAACCCATTGATTGGGCAAACGTCCACTTCGATCGGGTTAAGCCCGAGCCTCTCGACAGCCTGCAGAGCACCATAGAATGCGGGAGACTCAATCACGACGTTATCACCCGACTTGGTGACCGTTTGCAGGCTCAAGTTGAGCGCCTCCATAGCACCCGACGTAATCACGATGTCTTGATGATTAACCGTGATCCCTTGCTGCAGATAACGCTGTGCGATTTGCCTTCTCAAGGACTCACTGCCCGGTGGTAAATTATTTATCACACTCGCGCCAGTCATCTTCCTACCCGCGCTGGCAAGGTTTCGAGTCAAGGTAGGTAACGGGAAAAGGTCGGGATCTGGGAATGCAGAGCCGAAAGGAATCACACCTTCGGCTGAACTCGACTTCAAGAAATCAAATAAGCGGTCATTAATGGCTTTCTTTTCACTAACGAGTGGCTGTGCGTAGTCAACGCCGTCCAGCCTTGGCGCTACAAAGTAGCCCGACTGAGGTTTAGCGATGATCCACCCTTCGCTTTCTAGCAACTGGTAGGCTTGTAAGACAGTACTATTGCTGACGTTGTAATTTCGACAACTCATGCGTACCGAAGGGATCTTCTCTCCGGATCGCCACGTATTGTTGGCTATCTGAGTTCGAATATCCTTTGCAAGCTCTTCATAACGCGCCATCTAATTGTACTACCTAGAGAAATTCTGTGAGCCGGTGATTTTATCACTTACGCCAACAACTATTGCTGCTATCCATATGATCGCACCTAATTTCCACAATAGTGTGAATTGGTTCACAGATAACTTTGTAAGCTTTGCTAAGTTTGTACCCAAGGTAGGAGCTAAGTTGGCTTTCTACCTCAATAATTTGATGTAACCCAAAAACATGCGAGATAACAATGAAAAAAATAGAAGCAGACCAATTAAGTTATAAAGGAGAGTCAAACGGTGTTCACAGTTGGACAACACCGAGCGGTCAGCCATATTACTGGCACCCAGATTGGCTCCATATTGCTGAAGATGCGACAGGCTCACATCCAAAGCAAAAGATCGATGTCGAACAAGACCAAGCACCAACGGAAAAACACGCGGTGTCTGCTATTCTGAAACACATCAACCAATGGGCTGCAGACAAACTAGCGTCTCACCCTGAGATTGAAACCGGCTCAATCGAAGCTGAAATCAATCTCAAAAAGTAACGGGGTAAAGTAGATAGCAAACTCAATCACGCGCGATTCTAACCAGTACACAGACTGAATAGCCTCGAACCTCGACCGAGGCTATTCAAGTATCTTCATAAAAATGCTGCAATAACCCCCACCTAGCTAACAAATCTCTAACACAAACCAGTTTCTTGTATCAATCCACGAAAGCTATCGATAGAATTTCCGGTCTTATTCACGTCAGTTATGCTAATTATTCGCAATTCTAAAGTCGTGAATCAATGAATGCGTAAATCTAATAAGAATGAGAACAAAGGCTTACCGATGGATACTTCAAATTACAATCAATCGCTAACGACTAAGTTATACGTCATTGCTGGCGTGCTGTTTGGCACCTATGGCAGTCGGGTGTGCCCTATGCTCGATAGCTTAACGACGTTAGAGATTTTCACACAAGTCAGTATTGTGTTTATCTTATTATGGCTCGCACGTCGTTACCCATTGGCGCAACATACCTTGGTCAAGCAAGGCCGATTCACGCAACTCGATACCCTGCTATTTTTTGCTGCAAGTGTGCCTTTCGCGCTCTACTACAACTTAAGCTATGAATTCACCATAGATAGTAATTTGAAGGTGCTGTTTGGCATGAGTCTATTCGGCTTCTTTACCGGAACCATTCTTCAATTGAATGCCAAGCTCAGCCAAATGGATAAAATGGAGACGACTGGACAATTCGACTTCCAACTGGTTGGTGAAAGAAGTTCACTGGTCAAGCAGATGATAGGCTTGGTTATCGTGCTTCTGGTAACACTGACGACTATGTTGACGATGATTGCTGTCAAAGACATCTTCTGGTTAGAACATAACCCTGACCGCTTATTGGATGGCACCGGCAAGATCAGCGTGATCAAAGAGTTTATTTATTTGGCTGTGGTACTGGGTGGCTACGCGATAACCATCATGACGCTTTGGAGTAAGCTAATTAAGCGTATTCTCCTAAGCCAAGAGCACGCATTAAACAAAGTCACCAATGGCGAGCAAGGCGTTCGCTTACCTATTTTCGGCTACAACGAGCTTGGATCAATGGCATCTATGACCAATACCATGCTTGATAGCCTTGAAACCGCGCAAAACGAAGTGAAAACCACACGTGACGTGGCCATTGTGAGCTTATCGGCATTGGCTGAATCTCGAGACAATGAAACGGGCGCACATATCCTAAGAACTCAAGAGTACGTCAAGGTGCTCGCACAAGAGCTCAGCAAATCAGAAACCCACTCAAGCTTGTTAACACCAAACTACATCGAGTTGCTCTACAAATCTGCGCCTTTGCACGACGTGGGCAAAGTAGGTGTTCCTGATAGTGTGTTATTGAAGCCGGGCAAATTGACGGACGAAGAGTTTGAGATAATGAAAGGTCACCCCGCGATTGGGGCTGAAGCGTTATCTATTGCAGAAAAGCAGTTGGGAAGTAGCTCTTTCTTAAGAGTCGCAAAGGAGATATCTCTGACTCACCACGAGAAATGGAATGGCAGTGGTTATCCTAATCAGTTGTCTGGTGAAGATATCCCGTTATCTGGCCGTTTAATGGCATTAGCTGATGTTTATGATGCGCTCATCTCGAAGCGAGTCTACAAGCCACCCTTTACTCATGAACAAGCTAAACAGATCATCTTAGAGGGCAATGGGACGCATTTTGATCCGCAAGTTGTCCAAGCTTTTCTGGTCGTCGAACAAGCGTTTGTTTCAATTGCTGCGACCTACAAAGATGGCAAAAATGTAGCGAGTGAACTCGAGCGCGAAAGCTTTATTGCTCAACCAGCGTAATCTATTCAAAATCCACTAACTTCTTGCACCCTATAGGTTAATCCGTAGGGTGTTTTGTTATCAAATATCCTCTTTAGTCAATAAATCTGATTGAAATGGATTTTTTTTGGTCTTTCTGTTCACTTCGTATTGTCTTAAAAATTCCATACAGGTATAACTACCCATAGATACTATCCCCTCTCAATTGACATGGATGAAGATTATGTTTGAAAAAGTGTTAGCTGCTCCCGCCGATCCTATCCTCGGCCTTACTGAAGAGTTTAAAAAAGACTCTCGTGCAGAGAAAATCAACCTTGGCGTTGGCATCTACAAAAATGAAGATGGTCAAACACCAGTACTTAAAACAGTAAAGAAAGCAGAAGCTGCACTTCTTGAAAACGAAAAAACCAAATCTTACCTAACGATTGAAGGTACAGCTGAATACGGTCTAGCGGTTCAGAAACTTCTTTTCGGTTCAGACGCAGAGATCGTTGCATCTCAACGCGCTAAAACAGCACAAGCTCCAGGTGGTACAGGTGCACTTCGCGTAGCGGGTGAATTCATCAAGCGCCAACTGGGCGAAGTGAAAATCTGGATCAGTAACCCAACTTGGGCTAACCACAACGGCGTTTTCGCAGCTGCGGGTATCGAAACTGCTCAATACAGCTACTACAACGCTGAAACTAAAGACAAAGACTTCGCTGGCATGGTTGCTGACCTAGAGAAAGCTTCTGAAGGCGATATCATTCTTCTTCACGGCTGCTGTCACAACCCAACAGGTATCGACCCAACAACTGAAGAGTGGGAAGTACTGGCTAAATTGGTTGCTGAGAAGAAACTACTTCCTCTATTCGATTTTGCTTACCAAGGTTTTGCAAAAGGCGTTGAAGAAGATGCTGCTGGCCTACGTATTTTTGCTCAATACAACAAAGAGATCCTTGTTGCTAGCTCGTTCTCTAAGAACTTCGGCTTGTACAACGAGCGTGTTGGCGCATTCACTCTGGTTGCTGAATCTGCAGACGTAGCAACAACTGCGTTCTCTCAAGTTAAGAGCATTATCCGCTCTATCTACTCTAACCCACCAGCGCACGGCAGTGCTGTCGTTACTCACATCCTTGGTGATGCTGATCTACGTGCTGAATGGGAAGCAGAAGTAGCAGAAATGCGTGACCGTATCCAAGAGATGCGCGAGCTATTTGTAACAACACTGAAATCAGAAGGTGTTGATGCAGACTTCACATTCATCGAACGTCAAAACGGCATGTTCTCTTTCTCTGGCCTAAGCAAAGAGCAAGTAACTCGCCTAAAAGACGAATTCGCAATCTACATTGTTGGTTCTGGCCGTATCAGTGTTGCTGGTATGACTAAGTCAAACATGGGTCCTCTATGTAAAGGTATCGCTGCGGTTCTTTAATCGAAAAGCGAAACCTTTATTTGCAGACCAATAGATATGCAAAAGCCAGCAATCAAGCTGGCTTTTTTGTGTCTGCCTCTTTGTATATAAGAGCTATTAGGGCATGTAGCCTTTTCGTTACTGGCTAATACTCTAGGAAAAATTCCACACCTAGCTCGTTAGTACGTTCGCTACGAATTTTACCTTCACCATCTCGATGTTGGTATGACCCACCAATCGCAAACTTATTGGTCACTAGATAACGTAAACCTAAGTGATAGATCTGTTCATCAAACAGGTCACTTCGATTCACTTGCACACTCCCGTTAGCTATCCAACGTTTCGCAAATCCATAGTTAAGCTCAGCTTTTACCCCTTGGATGAACTCGGTGTCTGAAGATTCAGTTCGGTTGGTGTCATTATCTTCAACCTTACCTTTCGTGATACCAAGCAGGTAGTAAGCCACTATATCTAAATCTTTCTTAATGCTGTAACGGTAACCAACACCTGGCATCAGCGTATCAATTCGAGTTGTGGTGTCATCAGGGTGAATGAAGCGTGCGCTGTAGTCTCCCAGCAGCAACCAATCATCCGTCATCGCGTAACTGACGCCTAATCCATAAGACGAGGCATTGTTATTACTGCCTGCATCTTCATTTAAACTGCCCGAATGCGCCGTGGCATAAATATGGTCGTAATCCAAAATATCCACCGCGTTAGTGTCCGCCCACAAACTTGGAGAAAACATAAAAACCGCAGATACAAAACTAAGCTTCCACTTCGACATTCCTATCATCCTTAAACTGTCACTCCATTAATTGAAAGGTTAGTCTATCCATAAGACTTTAAAAAGGTTTTAGCTCACAGATTGATTTGTGACGGCAAAATATTATCAAATGTTGTACCATGAAATCATACAAACCAATGGATGATCATTATGGATGCTGAGTTATTAGAGATTCAAAACTTTCTGGCACAATACCCCCCTTTCACAGAACTCCCTGAGGAGATGTTGGCGAAAGTGACCAGTAGCGTGGAAATTTCTTATTACCGCCAAGATACCCCTATCATTCACTTTGGTGATCAAATTCATGACTTATACATCGTTCGAAGTGGCGAAGTCGAAGTCTACCGCCGTAAAGGCGAACTCTATAACCGCCTGGATGAAGGCCACTTGTTCGGTCAAATGGGCCTACTGACCAACAACAAGGTGCGTTTCCCAGTTAAAGCGACTGAAGACACCCTACTCTACTGTATTCCTGAGCCTATCTTCCAAGAGCTCTACGACAACTACGACTCTTTTGCCGATTTCGTAGAAGTAGAAGATAACGCACGACTGCGCCAAGCCAACTCAGACAGCAACGACGCTAACGACCTAACAACATCCAAGGTTAAAACGCTACTGACCAGCGAAGCGCCAATGATCGAAAAAACGCGCACGATTCAGCAAGCTGCGACCATGATGGCACAAGATAATGTTTCCTCTTTGCTGATCATCGACCCAGATATCGTTGAAGATGATGAAGATGACTCAACACCCGTGATTGGCATCATCACCGACCGAGATTTGTGTACTCGCGTTTTAGCTGAAGGGCTTGACCCATCGGATGAAGTCTCTAGCGTAATGACACCTGAGGTTATCTCTCTCGATCACAATGCTTACGTATACGAAGCTATGATGACCATGCTTCGCTATAACGTGCATCATTTACCAGTGCTTAAAGATAAGAAGCCGATTGGTATTATCGAAGCGACCGATATTGTTCGTTATGAGTCTCAAAACTCGCTGTTATTGGTAAGTAGTATCTTCCAGCAACAAAGTATCGAAGATCTGAAGGTGCTTTCCGAGCAAGTAAAAGACAGCTTTGTGCGCTTAGTTAACGAAGATGCCAACGCCCACATGGTGGGTACTGCAATGTCGGTAATTGGTCGTAGCTTTAAGCAGCGAATTATCGAACTGGGCGAAGAGAAATTGGGCAAGTCGCCTATTCCTTACTGTTTCCTCGCACTGGGCTCTATGGGGCGTGATGAGCAGCTGCTGGTTACCGACCAAGATAACGCAATCATTCTTGATGATACCTACGACGAGAAAAAGCACGGTAAATACTTTGAGGAGCTGTCGACCTTTATTTGTGATGGCTTAGATCAGTGTGGCTATGTGTATTGTACTGGCGATATCATGGCGACTAACCCAACGTGGCGTATGACTCGTCGACAATGGGAAGAGTGCTTTGCCGATTGGATTGATGATCCAAACCCGAAAGCACTGTTAAATGCTTCAATCTTCTTCGACTTAGATGGCGTTTATGGTCGTCTGAAATGGGCCGAGCAATTGAACAGCTTTATTGTTCGACGCGCACGTAAGAACAATCGCTTCTTGGCGTGCCTTGCACGTAACGCACTCAACCGTACACCTCCGCTCGGCTTCTTCAAAGATTTCGTGATGGAGAAAGATGGCCGTCACAACAACTCTATCAACCTTAAGCGTCGTGGTACTGCGCCACTCGCCGATTTGATTCGTGTTCACTCGCTCGCGGTAGCGTCTCGCTCTAAGAACTCGTTCGAACGCTTAGATGACATTATTGACGCCGGTATTCTGCCAAAAGGCCGAGCTCAAGATTTGAAAGATGCGATGGAGTTTATCTCTCTGGTTCGTATTCGCCACCAAGCACACGATGTCGACAACAACATCGAGCCTGATAACAACATCGAGCCAGAGAACCTGTCTGACTTCGAACGACGTAACCTAAAGGATGCATTCCAAATATTAAGTAATGCGCAAAACTTCCTTAAGTTCCGTTATCAAGCCAGCAACAAGTTTAAGTAGGGCCTATGAACAAACTATTCAGATCACCTGCGGTCGATTGGCCATTTAAGTTTGCTCAGAAGCTTGAACGAGCGAGAGACGAGCGCTTAAAGCACTTTTATAGCCAGCCTCTTCCTGCGCCTGATACGCCACTTTCAGAAGTGATGTTTTTGGCTGTCGACTTTGAGACAACGGGGTTAAACCCAAACAAAGACGGCATCATTACCATTGGTTTAGTGCCATTTACGCTCAATCGCATCTACTTGCGACAAGCCAAACACTGGACTCTAAGACCAAAACAGAAACTTGAAGAAGAGTCTGTCGTGATTCATGGCATCACTCACAATGACATCATTGATGCGCCAGACCTTAGCGAAGTGTTGGGCGAGATCTTAGAATCAATGGCGGGACATATCCCTGTGGTTCACTATCGTCGTATCGAACGTGACTTTTTGGACAATGCATTGAAAGTGCGACTCGGTGAAGGCATTGAGTTCCCAGTCCTCGACACGCTGGAGATTGAATCTCAGATCCAAAATAAACTGGCTGGCGGCTTGTGGAACAAGCTGAAAGGTAAGAAGCCAGCTTCAGTGAGACTGGGTCAGAGTCGTCGTCGATACCATCTGCCCGACTACACGCCGCATCATGCATTAACTGACGCTATTGCGACCGCTGAGCTACTCCAAGCGCAAATTGCTCATCACTTTGACTCTGAGATGCCTCTGAAGAGTTTCTGGCTCTAGCTGAGTTACGTAAGCTAAATACAAACACAAAGCCCATCAACTTCCATTGGTGGGCTTTTTCATTTTTATCGTCTGTGTTTAAGCAACGGTTGGCCCGACTAAGCGCATTTCCCATAAGCGTTTAAACATATTATAACGTCACACCGCAGCAGTTCCGCTCTAATGGACGTCGAAAATCGTGATCGCTATTTGTCAGCGCGATTGGCATTATTACTTCCCAACCACAGACAACGTTTGATAATAAAGACGCTTTTGCTGATACATATTCTCATCAGCGACAGAGAACAATTGCTCAACGTCTGTTGAATCACTAGAGGCTGCACCAATCGAGAATCTGACAGGAATAGAGATACCCGCTTTAGTCTCGATTGCCTGTTGCTCCTGAGCAATGTACAACTGCTCAGTCATCTTTGCGACATTGAGCGAACTCGACTCACCAGACGTTAAGGTAAGCACCGCAAATTCATCTCCACCCAAACGGTATAGATTACTGGCAGGTGTCAATTCGTGGCTGATTACGTCTACGCAGCGCTGTATCAGCTCATCCCCGGTCTCATGCCCATGAACATCATTGGTCGTTTTCAAGCCATTGATATCAATAATGATCAAAGAAATCTGATTTTGATTGTCGTTAATGCTGCGTTTACTGAATTCGAGATCTTCATTAAAAGCTTTACGATTCAAACAGCCAGTCGGCATGTTAATCCGTGTAATATTTTCGAGCTCTAGCCAACCAGCTAACTGTTTTTGGTACATGTCAAAAATCAGAAGATCTTCTTCACTGAGGACATCAAATGAACTTGAACAAAAATACCCGATCGCCGTCCCCTGTGAGTCACAGAGTATCAGGTCAGCCTCGCCAGTCCGGTTAAAATGAAACTGAATCGAATGTTGAACAAGTAATGTCTTTAACTCTTGTTCGACCATTTGAGGAATCAACCGATATTCAGCCGCGTGTCTTGATGATGCAAACTGAACGATCTTCAAAAGACGATGCTTCTGGGATTCTTCACGCGCGAGCGAATTAGTTAACTTGCTGGTTTTCTCTTCGACTAAGTCCTCTAGCTGAACATTAAATCTTTCGAGTTTATCGTTACTTTCGGTAAGCTCACGGACTTGGTATTGTATGCGACCCCACAAGGTTTCCAATAAACGACTCAGCGTGACGAACTCTGTAAAACGATGTTCATCCACACTATGAGTCGGTGACTGGTTATGCGAATACGACGTAACAGATTCAGCCAACAGGTTTAACTGCCCTGAGAACCAGCGGCTTAGGAACAGAGCAAACACAATCGCGATGGCAAGCGTCGCCACCAATATTCTGACAAAGACCACCTGAGCTTGTTGCATCTCTAATAAACGCTCACTGTCGGAAATATGATGTTTGACGTTCAGTACCAATTTGTCGGTAAAGAATGTGCTGTCGATAGAGATAATGTTCGCACTTTGTTCAGAAGATTGAGCATCCGTTGAATCAATATAGTTAAACTCAACCGACTCATTTTGATAAAGGAAAGGCGTCACTTTAGTCTTAAGTCTGTCATACCCCATAAGAACCACAAGATAACCCTGCGGCGTGTATGTAGAACCTTCTATCAAACGATAAGGTAAAATCGGCGCGACAAAAGCGATACCTGCAGCGGCATTATCCGCCACTTCAGTTTCGGTAAACTCGGTGTGGAACAATTTCCCTTGCCCATAAACCGATTGAGGACGCTTCAAGCTTTCTAATAACTGGCTCTGCTCAAAATGGTACAAGCTGCCTTTGCTGTCATAAATGGGCTTCCAGTTTTGGTCCAGAATATAAGTCGCGGACACACTCTCCGCTAGCGCATTGAAGCTATCCATCTTGTCCCAAACAACACTCGAGAAAAAGATATTACCACCCGCTTTAATCAATGATCGGTCATGCGAATACCATTGAGTTAGGCTCGCCGTCAGCTTAATTTGCTCTTGTACGGTTTGACGAATACCGGTCGTAGAGTTGTCCAGCTTGGTTTCTTTTTGCTCTAAAGAACTTTGGTTTTGTTTATTGAGAATCAACTGTCCCGCTAGGTAAACAGGAAGCATTGAGCAAGCCAGCAACACCAAGCCCATGGTGTATTTTAATGATAGCTTCAATCTCTTACCCTCATATTCGCCGAGTAATATTGAACAAAATCATTGTAAAACTTATGCAGTTCACTCTTTGGCATCCCTGACTTGTAACGCTGATACGCCCGAGCCGATGCCTCCCAAACGATCGCCATCTTGTAGTCACTCGACATCATTTGCGATGCTTGAAACTCATCGTACATATTTGAAAGTGTCTGGTTACCTTCCTCAACACGGCGTTGATTAACCTCATAAAACGGCGAAACCATGGCACTCGAGTGAGCTAAATAGGTGAAACTGTTTGATTGCAGGTATTGAACGACTTCTTTCAAAGCCAATTTCTTATCTGGGTTTTGCATGCCTTTTTCCGTGACAGCAAAAACCTTTGCGCCACTAAATGAAGACATACTTTCACCACGATAGGTCGGCAACGAATTGATGTACAAATCTCGACCAAAGGCGGCATCGAGTTCGCTGAACGCCCAATCACCGTCAATCAAAAACTCGACTTCCCCATTGATGAACCTCTGCCTCGCGCAAATATCGCTGCACGATGATTCGATGACTTTTTTCTGCTGCAACATGTCGATGAAATCAAAGATAGCAACTAACCCTTCACCATTAACATTCTTCGACGATAATAAGTCTTCAGAAAAAAGCTGATAGAAAGCTAGATAGAAGTACATGTTTGGATTGGGAAAAAGCACGCTCACTTGTTCGGACTGAGCAGAGCGTTCAATTAGGCTCTCCCATGTCACGACTTGCGCTTGAGGCTTGCTCGAATACAGAACGACTTGGTTTCCAATACCAACTGGTAACGCCTTAAGCTCACCGTTGATGACCACTGCATCAAGCGCTTTTTTCTCATAGCGTTGGGTATCGACCCAAGCATCAGGAAGCGTCGCTAAATCGATATATTCAGTTAGACCTAAGAAGTCAGAAGGAACCCAGATGGCGTCGGGAAAGGTATTGTCTCTAGGATCAGCAACAAGCAGTTCAGAACGAATACTGTTGACGTCAAACGAACGAATTTCTACACGATGATCAGTCATCGCTTCGATATGTTCTTTTACATAATCGGCCGTTTCATAATTAATACCAGCCCATATTTCAAGTGTGGACGAACAAGCAACGGCCGGAAATAGCATCGCAAATAGACTCAATAACCTCACACTTGGTTCCTTGTGGTAAAAATTAGACGTTGGATTTTAATCGCCCATCAATAAACCGGGCGATGCGGCTTATCGCTCACTGCTCATGATTAGAGACCTAGCTTTGGGCGACACGTTATATAGTAAAAAGTGCCTAAATAACAGTTGATACTCTCGCTTTAAGAGAAAGGTCTGCTCATTCTGATACATCCGTCATATCTCTGGATGACTGTTCTTACAATAAATCAACATACCATACCCTTTATTATTAACGACAAAAAAAATGCCGCAAAAGCGGCATCTATCTCGTTCGGTGCATTCGACACAATAAAAATCAAATAAGCAATTTATCAGTCAAAGCCCTATCATCGATTAAGCGTATTTCTCTTCGAAATCTTTCATGAAGCTAACCAGCGCTTGAACGCCTTCCAGAGACATTGCGTTGTAAAGTGAAGCTCTCATTCCACCTACTGCTCTATGCCCTTTCAGTGATTTCAGACCTGCAGCATCAGCCAATTCTAGGAACTTGCCATCTAACTCAGGTTTCGCCAGTTGGAACGGCACGTTCATTCTAGAACGGTTTGCAGTGTGAACATCGTTTTTGTAGAAAGCTGAGCTATCGATTGCATCGTAAAGCAGCGCTGCTTTCTCTTTGTTCACCAACTCCATCGCTTCAACGCCACCTTGAGCTTTCAGCCACTTGAACACAAGGCCTGATAGGTACCAAGCGTACGTTGGTGGTGTGTTGAACATTGAGTCTTTTTCAGCAAGTACTTTGTAGTTCAGAATACTCGGCAACACGTCGTTTGCGAGTTCGAGTAGATCATCACGTACGATTGCAATGCAGATACCCGCAGGGCCGATATTCTTTTGCGCGCCCGCGTAGATAACACCGTACTGAGACACATCAATCTTACGAGACAGAATGTTAGATGACATATCCGCTACGATTGGCTTATCCGTTTGAGGAAGCTCGCTGATTTCAATACCATCGATGGTTTCATTCGGACAGAAATGTACATACGCAGCTTCCGGGTCAATTTTCCAATCTTTAGCCGGAACAACCGCTGCTTTACCATCAATTGACGTCTTCGCGTTGAATACATCGATTTCGCAATATTTGCTCGCTTCAGTCACTGCACTTTCTGCCCAGTAACCCGCATCAATGTAAGTCGCTTTCGTCGCATCACCTAAAAGGTTTAGAGGAACAGCAGCGAATTGAGCACGAGCGCCCCCCTGACAGAAAAGAACTTTGTAGTTGTCTGGGATGTTCAGAAGATCACGTAGGTCCTGTTCGGACTCGTCAGCAACTTGAATAAATTCCTTGCTGCGATGGCTGATTTCCATCACGGAAGTCCCTAAACCATTCCAATCAATAAAGTCCGCTTGCGCTTGTTTCATTACCGGTTTAGGCAGTGCAGCTGGGCCAGCACTGAAGTTGAATACGTTATCTAATGTAAGTTCCATGGGGATGATTGCTCCTGCTAAATAATAACTATGCAAGTAATACCATGTTTTACCCAACATAAAAACAACAAAAGAGGTCTTAAGACCTCTTTTGTTTTGTACCGTATAAAATGTTTAAGCTTAACCTGCTAAATCACCCTATCAGTATTCACGCCTGCTCTGTTTATTGAACAAAAACCGGCATAAGTAGAGCGATTAATGGAATTTCTTGTCCATTTTCGAACACTAGGTTTCCATTTTCTAAGTCAGCGCTGATTTCATAACCACTGTCTGTTTCCTTGATCATTTCCATCACAAGCAATTCATCGATACCTTCACGGATGAATGGATACTCTTCAACAAGTTCATTTGAGAAGCTAGAGTGAACGTTGCCCGTTAATGCAAGCATGATCATCGAAGGGTTGCTGCTGATGTTTTCGGTCCCTTCCGGCACGCTCACCAACCACTTAGATTCGAACTGTCCCTTACCTAACTCTAACGACATGTTGTTCATTGAAAGGTCGAAACCTTTAGCAAACAGGATATCGATAAATGGAATGATCTCTGCAACGTCTTCTTGCGTCATCACAGGATTAGATTGGTAAATCTCAAAGATTTTCTCAAACGACTCGCTATCCAACTTCGACATTTCAAAATCGACGTTTAGGTTGTTCAACTGGCCTTCACTGGTCTCGATGTTTGCGATATCTAGCTTGAGGTTGCTGCGCAGACGCTTAGTTGCTTCATCTAGATGTGATTCAAAATCGTACTTAGAATTTTCAATGGTCATGAAAGGCTGCATTGCAGAATCTGAAACCAAGAAGCTATCGATAGTAAAATTCTGAGTACCTAACCAGTAGCCTTTCGCTTGTTGGCCTGAACCCACACCTTTCAGATTAGACAGCGTTACCTCTTCACCGGTTTCAAAATCAATTTGAACTGAAGGGATTGAAAGCTCGTAATCAACTTGGCCTAAAACAGTCGCATGGCCAGAAAGATTCGATTTAGTGATCGAGACCGAAGTCCCATTCTCTTCAGAACCTTGGTGATTGAACTGGCTTAACTCAAAGTTAAAGTCAGTGTTGCCGTTTAGCTCAGTACTAGTGGTCAGAGTTAAAGGCAGAATATCGGTATTCTCAAACGTCGACAGTGCATTTAGACTCACCAAACCATGGCTAACCGCACTATTTATGACAAACTCACTCGGCAACCCATCAATCGCAAGTTGCTCTTTCAGGTTTTCATCCATCACAGTTAAACGAGTGGTTACGTTGGAAGACAAGTAACCTCTATCGTATTCCACGATCTCAGCTTGAATGCTTGAATTGTTAAGCTTTGCAACGCCATCGGTAATCGCATTTTGTCCAATTTGCCCAACCGCTAGCGGCCAACAAAGTGCCAGTGAGATTGCTCCGCCAATAGCACCAATTTTTCTTAACTGTTCCATGAGTTCTCTTTCTACACGTGTCTATTTTTTTTAGTCTAACCCATCAGTAGCAAACAAGAAACATTGAGTTAAATCAGTCTATTGCTCGATACTTCGATTGCCTCAATAAATTAACGGCTAGCTCTCATCCTTATTCGGCGGTTCTTGCTAGGCTAAAGACGTCGCTACTATTAAGGTTGAGCTGTGAATCAATACGCTGTTATCTGTTTGGACAATAATCCGGTTAGCATTGAAAGAATACGTTCGGAGCTGGCTCCGTTGGCTTCTGTATTCGATATTTATACTGCCGAGAACATAGAAGACGCACATCACGCATTAGAAGATATTCATGATCACAACCAAACCGTTGCCTTGGTGATCACTCATCATCATTCTGAATTTAATGGCGTGCAATTCCTGATTGAACTTCAACAGCTGCCCCATAGTAATACCGCAAGAACGATATTAGTCAGCGCTTCGTCAGACATTCAATCCATTTTAACCGCTGTGAATGAAGGTAGGCTCAACCACTGTTTAACCAAACCGGTTCAAGATCAGGTTCTGTTCAAATCAGCGCAAAAAGAGCTGACCTCTTTTGTTATCCAATACGACTCAGAAAACCTGCTCTCTTACAGCGATGCATTGGATCAACAACGCTTACTCAGAGCGCACATTGAGCAAAAGATTCACTCTTTCCAATCGGGTTTCATTCACGACTACCACCAGCTTTCTGATAATGCCCTTGCAGAACGTGTCGTCAGTGCCTTACAAGATGTGTTTTCAAAAGATGACAAAACTAAGGCCATTCGTGACTATTCCCCCGAGCATCTACTCACTGTGGAAGGCGAAGACAATCGCTTTTTATGGCTGATCATTGAGGGTGAAGCAGCTCTTTATAAGAAAGATGAACTTGGGCAACAGCGGGAAGTGGTACGTCACTCCAAAGGGAACATTGTTGGCGGGATGTCATTTGTAACAGGCGAGCCTTCGTTTTCTACGGCGATCACCCTAACGCAGACTCGCGTTATCAAACTGGATAAAGATAGCTTTGCTCAGGTGATGCATTCAAACAATACCCTGCTGCCTTTATTTACCAATCTATTGCTCCGTCATTTTAATCGACGTTTGCAACGCAGCATCACCAATAAGATCAAACTGCAGCAGACACTAGAATCATTAGAGTCTGCACATCAACAACTGATCGAGAAAGAGAAAATGGCGATGCTCGGGCAGCTAGTCGCGGGAGTCGCACATGAGCTGAATAACCCGATTGCTGCCATATTAAGAAGCATCGAAACTCTGTCAGACCATCTCGACCAAATATTGGCAAACCTATCCGTTCCAGAGTCCAATAAAGGGACTGACGTACTGGCACATTCAAAGTTAGCTAAGCCACTATCAACAGCCCAAGAAAGACAGCTCGTAAAGCATCTTACGTCGACGATTAATGACCGTGCTTTAGCAAAAAAAGCCGTGAGACTAAACCTAAGCCAAGACTCTACGGTTCTAAACACATTAAAGGCGTCCCCTGTCGCAGGCAAAGAGCTGCTCAATGACTTAGAGCATTACCATTATGTTGGAAACTCTATCCGCTCAATTCAAGTGTGCAGCAAGCGTATTGCCGATATGGTCAAAAGCTTAAAAAGCTATGCTAGAGAAGATGAAGAAGTTCGCCACTACACAGATATCCACGAAGGGCTTGAAGATACCTTAGTGATCTTCGAAAACAGGCTTAAACACCACCAACTCGAAAAGCATTACGATACCGACTTACCGCCTTTATTGTGCCAGTCGCTCTCGCTGCAACAAGTGTGGACCAACCTTATCTCCAATGCGCTCGATGCCCTATCTGAACGAGGAAAAGTGACCATCACCACTTCTCAACAGACAAAAGGCGACGACGCGTTTCTTGTGGTGCAAATCTCCGATACTGGCCACGGCATTGCCAAAGAAGACATCAACACCATTTTCAACCCAAATTTCACGACTAAAAAAGAAGGCAACTTTGGTTTAGGGATTGGGTTATCCATTTCTCAACAAATCGTTTCGGCTCATCAAGGGTTTATTTTGGTGGAGTCAGAGGTAGGCAGCCATACAAACATGCAAGTGTGGCTTCCATTCAAACAAGAAGGAGCACCTCATGAATAAGTACCTAATTTTATGTGTCGATGATGAACCTGAAGTTCTCAATAGTGTCCTTCAGGACTTGGCGATATTTGAAGAGAACTTTCTGGTTGAAGGTGCAGAGTCGGTCGATGAAGCCAAGCAAGTAATCAAAGAAATGGGACAAGATGGTATTAAGCTCGCGTTAATCTTATGCGACCACATCATGCCAGAAGAAACCGGCATTGATTTTCTGATCGAACTCAACCAACACGACGCTACTAAACCAACGCGTAAGCTGTTGCTCACCGGGCAAGCTGGGCTAGAAGATACCGTCACAGCCATTAACAACGCAGCACTTGATTTCTATATTTCAAAACCTTGGCAAGGCGACCAACTGAGAGACACGATTACTCAACAATTGACTGACTATGTCATTGCCAACGACAAGCAATTGCTAAACTGGACTTCCATCTTAGATACCGAGCGCATACTGACTTCAATGGCGGATAAACGCACCAGTTTTGGTGAATAGCACTGATTGGTTAATGGATACTGAGAATAGCGTCATCCGATATAAAAACCTTCCGAATGTATACAAATTTTGGATAATTCGCTCGTCTATTTTTCTCATTCGCCCTAAACATGAGATCTCCGTTACATACTGATCCTTAATTTGCTTGTTTTTTAACTAAATGAGTAAGGTTTTACATTTTAAAGGATTACTTTTCCGTGAGTTAGATTAAACTGTCTCAATGTTTATGGTTTGCCGATTTGTCTCAAACCAAAGGAATTAACACTAATATAGGTTTACGGTCGTTATGCGCAAAATTCTACTTACTACCGCTATGCTATTGGCTTCTGGTCAAGCACTAGCTGTTGATGAACAACCACAGGTAATGAGCAACTTTAACTATGATTACTTTGAAGCACGTATCGGTGCTAGCCCAGTAACATTTGGTGGTGCGTTCAGTAAGTCCATTCACCCGAACGCTCACGCTATAGCACGTATCGATTCAGAATTTGAAAGCGATTACGACTCAGCTGTAGGTCTTGGTTTCCACGCTCCATTAAACAACTGGGCAGACCTAACAGGTGAAATGCTAGCTCGTATCGTTCAACCTGAGAACTCAAGCTCTACTGATATCGGTATGGAAATCAACATTGGTGTTCGCCAATGGCTTGGTCCACAACTAGAAGTTGGTGGTAAAGGTGGTTACGTTTCTATCGATGACAACGATGATTGGACAGGTTCTGTTTACGCGCGTTTCCACTCTACAGAGCTTTTCTCTTTAGGTGCTGAAGCTCGTATTAACGACTTCTACGGTGACCAACTTATGTTCACTGCTCGCTTCAAGTACTAATACTTAAAGCTCAAGCCCTAGCAAATAAGCTCTCTATGAGCACTTAGCCTTTTGATACTTAGTCTTTTAAGAAATCCGGCTAAGACAGAAACAAAAAAACCGAGGACATTCCTCGGTTTTTATTTATTAACAGTAATCTTAAGCATATAAGGTAAACTTCTTTAGTGGCAGCTCTTTAGTAATTGCTGCTTGCGTGGCTCTTGTAATAGTTTCCAGTGAATACCATCAATTGCACCCGCAAATTTCCAAAGTAGTTTTAGGTCAACATCGTTTCCGTACGCTTCGCGAACCTTATTAAACACTTCAGGTGCGCCCAACTGCATAAACATTGAAACATCATCCACACCCGCCTTTTTAACCATGCGCTCTAACGTAAGCTGCATGTTTGGTAGATCTCTTAATCTACGGCTAGCTGATGACTTCTTGAAGCTACGCTGCTGAATTGAATTATCGATTGAAGTACGAATAATACTATCCAATTCAGGATGTTCACAGGTAAACAGATCCGTAATGTCGTAATAGTTTACGGTTGCTGTTGTCTGCTTCTTTACATGACGATACTTTTCACAATCAAGATCGGTCAGTTTTTTATCTAATGATTTTCCACCTCTAATGAATAAACAACCTTCACTCAATAAAGCGAACATAGCGTCATTTTGAAAGAGGCCAATACCTCCGAACATAGAACGTTTTTGATGCTCACCAAATTGATTCACGTAATTAATAAATGCTGTCTCGGTCATATCCGTTGATCCTTAATCAAATTACCCCGATTAGGTTGATCACCAGACAAGCAGCTTGTTATGCGAAAATTTTAAATCTATTTTGTTATTCTATAGGTGAATATTATGGTTTCGTTTTTCACCTTTAAATAAATCATACTTCGAAAAGAAAAATAAGTCTGGACTTAGTTCACATCAATCAATTGAGTATTCCGGTTTTTCATGATTGACTTCACAGTAAACTATCAAACCATGCTTGAATTTGGACACCTAGTGATACACCGGTTCAAATTATTAAAGGTTATGTAGACGGGTGAGTATTGCCTCGCAGCATCGTGGCTTGTAAAATGGCAGGACAGACCTGTTTTTACTTTTTATATGAATCATTTATCGTTTTTCTGGCTACCTCAAAATAAGACTCTTCTCTTAAAGGGTCTAGAATCAGAGTTTGCCCAACTTGTTGGACATTCTATCTCAGCGGGAAAAATAACACTTCCTCCTATCCCTAACGTTGTACTAAAGATTCAATCGCTTTGTACCCTTGAATCAACTGGGATTGCTGACGTTGCCGAGTGCTTACTCGAAGACCCAGGCCTCGCTGCTATTGTCATTCGTGTGGCTAACTCTGTCGTCTTTAACCGACGTAATATTACTTGTGTTGATATTATGACGGCGGTGTCGCGCCTTGGCATATTAAGAGTACGTGACATCGTGACGGCTCAGGCTATTGAGCAACTCAAACACTCAGTCAACCTCAGTAAAGAATGTAATAAGGTATTGGTTCAGAGCGCTTCTGTATCAAAAGAGCTGGGCGCTACTATGGTGCTTGTTACCAACAGCTTCAAAGAGCTCTCCCCTACTGAATACCGTTACCTTGAGCATGAAAAATCGCTGCTTGTTGGATTACTGGCTGATATTGGTTTGTTCTGTTTGGTTAGCGAATACCACCTCTACCTCGAAAATGGCAATTACCTAGATCACGACATCGCTCTACAAATCTTCCAAGGCCAATGTTCTGCTACCAGTAAATTGGTGCTTAACCGTTGGGGCTTCGACAGCGACTTTATTGATGTGTGCAGCAATACCATCAATAACCACGAACAGCGTGAAGTCTCTTACTTAGATATCGCTCGAATCGCTAACCACCTGCTGATGTTCAGAAACAAGGATGAGAACATCGATGATCACGAAGTTGAACTTAACGTGACAGGTGCAGAGGTGCTTTATAAATTAAGCAACTTGAGCAAGCATGATTTTAATGCAAAGCTAAGCGACGTGATCAATACTAGCGGCTTCTAAGTCACTGTTAAATTACAAGTAAGTGTAATATGAAGTAAATGCAATGGGGAAAGCATGTTTACAGGGATGATCTTTATATTTGCGCCACTCGTCGTGGGGTATCTTTTTGCAATTTCGAACGCTCAGACATTAGAATTTATCAACCGCTCAACATCGCGGTTGATCTACGTGATTCTGGCGTTAATGGGACTAAGCTTAGCCGCCCTCGATAACCTAGGCAGTAACCTGCAGACAATCCTTCTATATACCGTCACTTTCTTTGTCTGCTTAAGCGTATGTAACCTAATGGCACTGCCCGCTATTGATAAGTTATTGCCACTCAAAACCGACAGTAGCAAGAAGAAGCTTCCCCTCTCTTCTATGGCGATGGAATCTGCAAAACTCATCTTAGTGGTAGGTTCAGGGCTAATCGCTGGCTTAGTGCTGCCTATTGGCCTTGATTGGGTTGATACCGCAAGCGAATGGATTCTGTTTGTTCTTCTATTCTTTATCGGCATTCAGCTGCGTAATAGCGGACTCACACTTCGTCAGATCTTACTCAACAAGCACGGTATGGTTATCGCAATCACCATTATCATCACCTCAATGTTAGGTGGTGTAATCGCGGCTTACATCCTAGATATCCCTCTGTTCAAAGCCTTGGCAATGTCTTCTGGATTTGGTTGGTACTCTCTGGCTGGTATCTTAATGGGTGACGCCTTTGGTCCTGTCTATGGTGGCGCTTCTTTCATGCTTGAGCTGTTAAGAGAGTTAGTTGCCTTGGTACTGATTCCAGTGCTAATTCGCAGCTACCCATGCACTTCCATTGGTTATGCTGGTGCGACTGCGATGGACTTCACCTTACCGGTCATTCAAACAACAGGCGGCGTTAGATGTGTGCCTATCGCTATCGTCAGTGGCTTTATCCTCAGCTTGCTTGTTCCGATATTGATGTTGTTCTTTGTATCTCTTGCTAACTAGATCGCAGGAATAGCGTTTGTTTTAGATTAGAATGCAACTCGAATACCAATGCCCAAGACACCGATACAGTTACCGAAATAAAAAGACACTAAGTGTCATTGCTCAACAAATAACGATCACGGTAACCTGTAACGACAAAGTTATAAAAAGAATAAACTTACAAAAGGAACCACTATGAAACGCCTTTGCGTCGCATTACTGCTAGCTTCAACTTCTACTTTCTCTTTTGCAGCAGATTCAATGTCTGAGACAAACCAGTGCCAAGCAAAAAAATATGATGCGTACATCGACGCTTCTTTGAATTGGTATGCCGACCTTGCTGCATTAACCTCTGAGCAATATCCAGAGCTAACAGAAGTGAGTGAGTGGTTCCTAGAAGGTCGTAAGCACCACTTTGAGCTTAACCGTGCTGCGGTTCACTACTACTTAGTAAACGACTCAAGCAAAGTGGCAACAGAGCAACCTGTAGAAGGTTGGTTGCAACTTGAGCAACACGACATTAAAACGCTATCAACACGTGATGATGAGCTTGGTAAAATCGCGAAAACAACATTCGATGACCGCCAATCAACGCCTCACGCTCAAAACTACGAACTACGTTCTGCCTTTGCAGAATTGCTTAGTCACCCTAAGCAAATCGACTCAGCGCTGCAGCGTTACAACCAGTCGATCAGTAAACTTGAAGCGATTAAGTGTAAATAACCCCGCATTTAATATGCTTTTTTGAGAAGTTGGATTTCATAATTAAGACGGGACATTGTTCCCGTTTTCGTTTAGATTGTCCCGCTCGCGTCAATATTAGAAAAATAACTCGCTTGCTATGGTTACGGAACAAAAAACAGCAGATGTTAGCTTCGACAGTCTTCTACGTATCTTCACGGTACCTGAAGGCCCAGATTCAACACTCACTCAAATTGAAGACAAACTTTCACGAAACCTGAATCAATTCTTACGTGAACATATTGTGGCTGAAGAAAAGCCGCTACGTGAAATTGAGAAAGATTTTTCAAATGCTCATATCCCAGAGCAGCCTGAGTTTGTTTCTGAACATACTGAGCATCTCCTCGATTCTCTTGTGTCTCATTCGGTTCACACGTCTTCGCCAAGTTTTATTGGCCATATGACCTCTGCGTTGCCGTACTTCCTGATGCCGCTTTCAAAAATCATGATTGCGTTGAATCAGAATCTAGTAAAAATCGAGACCTCAAAAGCTTTCACTCCCCTAGAACGTCAAGTTCTGGGCATGTTACATCGCCTGATTTATCAAGATAGTGACCAGTTTTATTCTCGTTGGATGCACAGCGCAAACCACTCTTTAGGTGCGTTTTGTTCTGGCGGTACCATCGCGAACATTACAGCGCTCTGGGTTGCACGTAACAACGCACTAAAAGCGCAAGGTTCGTTCAAAGGTGTAGAAAAAGAAGGCCTGTTTAAAGCCATGAAGCACTACGACTACGAAGGCCTTGCCATCTTAGTCTCTGAACGTGGCCACTACTCTCTGAAAAAAGCCGCGGATGTCCTTGGTATTGGTCAAGAAGGTCTAGTGTCTGTTAAAACAGATAACGACAACCGTATTTGTACTGATGATTTAAGACTCAAGATCGAGCAGCTCAAGCAGAACAAGATCAAACCTTTCGCCGTCATTGGTGTGGCTGGTACAACCGAAACCGGTAATATCGACCCGCTAAGAGACATTGCTGAGGTGTGTGCCGAATCCGATTGTCATTTCCACGTTGATGCAGCTTGGGGCGGTGCGACTCTGATGTCTAACAATCATCGTCACCTACTTGATGGTATTGAACTGGCGGATTCAGTCACGATTGATGCGCATAAACAGCTTTATATCCCTATGGGCGCGGGTATGGTTCTGTTTAAGAAGCCAGATGCGATGACTGCGATTGAACATCATGCTCAATACATTCTTCGTAAAGGCTCAAAAGATTTAGGCAGCCATACGTTAGAAGGTTCTCGTTCAGGTATGGCAATGCTGGTTTACGCCGCAATGCACATCATTAGCCGCCCAGGTTATGAACTGCTGATCGACCAAAGCATCAACAAAGCGCGCTACTTTGCCGACCTAATTAAAGATCAGAGCGACTTCGAGCTGGTTTCAGAACCTGAGCTTTGCCTACTGACTTATCGCTATGTCCCTGAGTCAGTCAAAGCGGCACTGCTTAAAGCTGAGCCTGAACATCGTGTCGAACTGAATGAGTTGCTCAATGAGCTGACTAAGTTTATTCAGAAGAAGCAGCGTGAAACAGGTAAGTCTTTCGTGTCACGTACACGCTTAAACCCTGAAGCATGGGTACATCAGCCAATCATCGTTTTCCGCGTGGTATTAGCAAACCCACTAACAGGCAATGACATTCTTTCGTCAGTGCTTGAAGAACAGCGTGAGATCTCTAAACTAGCACCAAACTTGATGGGCAAAATCAACAAACTGGTTACGCAAATCAACGCATAGTCATTCAATTTTAGTTGCATCAAATTGAAAATTTCTTTCTTTTTGATGTAACTAAGCTGTCAGTTCATACCCATTTTGCATTCTTTTTGCTCAAACTCTCTTCCAATTCTGTAGTTTTCTAAAATTTTGTTGAGGTTTGTCATATTCTTAAGCATTCATGCCCTGTTTTTGTATTAGTAAATAGTATGTTGGGTTTATACTGACTCTATGGTGCTAGTTAGCTTGATATCTATTTGACGCAGCAGTATTTACGAAACCGAATATACATCGGCTTTGTGTTTACTGATATTTGCTTCAGCCATACCCCCTGGTAAAAGATATTAACTAGCAAGTTGTTCTCTATACCCTTGTGAACACTATGAATACATTAGAAAAAATACAAAAAAACCTGGAAAATTTCAGCAAGTCTGAGCGCAAGGTAGCCGAAGTAATTATGGCTTCCCCTCAAACTGCAATTCATTCTAGCATTGCTACCTTAGCTAAAATGGCTGACGTGAGTGAGCCTACAGTTAACCGCTTCTGTCGTCGATTAGACACAAAGGGCTTCCCTGACTTCAAACTTCACCTAGCTCAAAGCTTGGCAAACGGTACACCTTACGTGAACCGTAATGTTGAAGAAGATGATGGTCCAGATGCTTATACGCATAAGATTTTCGAATCAACTATGGCTTGTCTAGACGTTGCTAAAAACAGTCTAGACGCGATGCAAGTAAACCGTGCTGTTGACTTGCTGACTCAAGCAAAACGCATTTCGTTCTTCGGACTGGGTGCCTCTTCTGCTGTCGCCAAAGATGCTCAAAACAAGTTTATTCGTTTTAATATCCCAATCACATGTTTCGAAGACATCGTGATGCAACGAATGAGCTGCATTAACTGCAGTGATAACGACGTTATTGTTCTGATCTCTCATACTGGCCGCACTAAAAGCCAAGTTGAGATTGCAAACTTAGCGCGTGAAAACGGTGCGACAGTTATTGCTATCACAGCAAAAGATTCTCCACTGGATAAAGCGAGCTCGTTGTCTATTTCTCTGGATGTTCCAGAAGACACTGACGTTTACATGCCAATGGCAAGTCGCGTTGTTCAGATGACGGTTATCGATGTGCTAGCGACAGGCTTTACGCTACGTCGTGGTTCTGGTTTCAGAGAGAACCTAAAGCGCGTCAAAGAGTCACTTCGTGATTCACGTTACGAGAAGTACTCTCAGTTCTAATCTGCTTAGTCATGAACTGAAAACAGATGACCAGAGAACAAGTTGAATTAAAAAAACGGAGCCTAGAGCTCCGTTTTTATTTGTCTGTATAAAATGACTTATACAACGAACAAGTTTAAGACCGTTAGATAGTCCAACTATTGCCCTTCTCAACCACGCTGTTTTCGGACGCATAAGAATTGATAATGGTAAAGCTCGACTCGACAGCTGGCTCTTGCCCAATTTGATTCATTGAAGCTCCCTCATGATGCCCTTCTCTACAACTGCACTTCTCGCATACTTGCTTCAAAATATGCACGAGCCTCTCTTGGTTAAGCGGCAAAGGGTTTCCTTTAATCGCCACTGATTTGAGCGCGTCGGCAGACACCTCATCAAACTGGGCTTCACAGACACCAAATTCCAACAAGTTGGGTAACTTAAGCGTATCAAGCACTTCCGATAACCAAGAAATTGCCTCCTCTTCTATTGCTTCTACGTTACCTGTTACTATCTGAGCGATTCGCTGATAACGCGCTAGGATGTCGCTTCTTTGCTGCTCTTTTGCAACGGCTATGTTCTCCAACATCACAAACGGCGCTAAACGCGCGGTAATCACACTATGAGGCGCAGAAATCTTACCTCCTAGTGCGGAGGCTAAACCATGGGCTGCGCCAAGCTTGGCATTAGTTATCGCCATACCACCGAGCATAGAAGCGAAAGCAAGATCAGAACGCGCTTGAGGCTCATCATAAACACACGCTTTAACCACAGAACCACTCAACTTACGCAGCCCTTCTTCACAAATCATATCGGTTAACGGATTCGGTTCACCACACACGTAGGCTTCCATTAGATGAGTAAAGGCATCCATCGCACCTCGCCCAGATAGATATAGATTGGTTCCATGAGTTAGGGTTGGGTCGACAATCGCAACGTCGGCCAGCATGTCTGGGCTTCTCAGGCTGATTTTTACTTGGTCTTGGCCTGATTTCAGCACCGCGTTTTTAGTGACCTCGGCGCCGGTACTCGCTGTGGTTGGAATTGCGATAAACGGAAGTGGTTTGGTTTTAAGAGGAACATTACGCCCGACCACTTCAACATAGTCATATAAATTGCCTTGATTAGGTAAAACCGCAGCCAACGCTTTGCCCATATCGATGGCGCTACCGCCCCCCATGGCGACAACCATATCTGGCTTAAATCGACGAGCAGAAATAGCCGCCTCTTCAACCATTTTGATATTAGGTTCACCGGAAACGGCAATGTGCTGATAACGCATACTCTGCGCATCAAGATAGTCAGTAACAATTGAAGTGCGCTCTAATGTATTGCCTGTAACCAATAGCACGCTGTAGCCATATTGATTAAAGAGAGACAATGAAGCGGAAAGTGCTCCATCACCAAAGATGATCTTTGTAGATGTCATAAATTGAAACATGGTGCCTCCTGCGCCTATGACCGAACAAAACTGCGAACTCTTGGTTATTGGAATTTAGCCTTTATATAGTGCATCAGTATTAAGATGCCTCGTTCTGTATGCGCTTTTTTTGACGAGGTGCAACTTGTCGCATTAAAGATGGATTAATGTCGTATTCTTAGGGGTAATTCACACTCTTAAATTAAGGGTAATCAATCTGAATACCCATCAGAAATCAGCATGGATCCTTTTTGTGACCATTATTTGCTCTGATAGACAAAACCTATTGTATTAAGAGGTAATTCCATCTTTATTTCCCCATGGCATTGAGGCATAGTTGGTTTTATGAAATTTTGAGTGGCATTCACTAAAGAATAGTTAACATAATCGAGTTAACGAGCCTCATCCCGTATTTAGGAGAAATTAAATGTTTGTAGTTATTTTTGGTCGCCCTGCTTGCCCATTCTGTGTTCGTGCAAAAGAGCATGCTGAAACTCTTAAAGCTAAACGCGATGACTTCAACTACCGTTACGTTGACATCCACGCTGAAGGTATCAGCAAAGCTGATCTAGAGAAGACTGTTGGTAAACCTGTCGATACAGTTCCACAAATCTTCATCGACCAAGACCACATCGGCGGCTGCACAGAATTTGAAGCATACGCAAAAGAAAACCTAGGTCTTTTCGACTAAGCTAGGATTTCTCAAACGAGAATCAGGGCTAAAGCCTTAAACAGCTGACCCATTTAGGCGTTAGACTGTACGATTTATAGAAAGCCCGCTCACTGTAGCGGGCTTTTTTATGACCAGTTTTCATACGGAATAAGAATAAGGTCAAAATCAAGTAAATTAACAAAATATTGCTTATAATTTATTTATATTTAGATACAATTCACCTCTCAAACTTACCCTGTGTTCCACGCCAATTATTGAGCGACCACCGTGAATATCGACGTTGTTTTTCTGTTAGAACAAAACCCCATTCTCCTCATCTTTGTTGTTTTATCGATTGGATTAGCCATTGGTAAAATTCGTTTCGGTAGCCTCCAACTTGGTAATTCAATCGGTGTTTTGATTACTTCCCTTATCATGGGACATCTTGGCTTTTCTTTTAACGCAGATGCGCTCACCATTGGTTTCATGCTGTTCATCTACTGTGTTGGCATTGAAGCTGGACCAAACTTCTTCGGTATCTTCTTCAGAGACGGTAAGCACTACCTCATTCTGAGCCTTGTGGTACTTTCTACCGCAATTGCCCTAACCTATTTCAGTAGTCATTACCTTGGCCTAGGCTTTGGTTTATCTGCAGGCATGATGGCAGGTGCCTTAACAGCAACGCCGATATTGGTAGGTGCTCAAGATGCTCTGAATTCTGGGCTTGCAGAATTACCAAGAAACATGGACTTGAGCCTGATTATCGAAAACCTTTCAGTCGGTTACGCGATGGCTTACTTGGTTGGCTTAATCAGTATGATTATGTTTGCTCGCTTGATTCCAAAACTTCAAAAAGTGAACCTACACGACTCGGCAGAGCAAATCGCCCAAGAACGTGGGTTAGGCGCTTCAGGTCAGCGTAAGGTTTACTTGCCCATTATTCGTGCTTATCGAGTGGGACCAGAGCTCATCTCTTGGACTGACGGTAAGAATCTGCGTGAACTGGGCATCTATCGCCAAACAGGCTGTTACATCGAGCGTATTCGACGTAATGGTATTCTTGCCCATCCAGATGGTGATGCAATTCTGCAAGAAGGCGATGAGATCGCATTGGTTGGTTTCCCAGATAGCCACGCTCGTCTAGACCCAAGCTTCCGTAACGGTAAAGAAGTTTTCGACCGTAACCTTCTCGATCTGCGTATCGTGGAAGAAGAGATCGTCGTTAAGAGTGACAGTATCGCAGGTAAGCGCCTATCAGACTTAAACCTGTCTGAATACGGCTGTTTCCTTAACCGCGTAGTACGTGCTCAGATTGAAATGCCGATGGACTTAAACATCGTGCTTTCTAAAGGTGACGTCCTACAAGTGAGTGGTGAAAAGAGTCGAGTGCACGGCCTAGCTGAGAAAATTGGTTTCATCTCAATCCACAGCCAAATGGCGGATTTGATGGCCTTCTGTAGCTTCTTCATTTTGGGTATTTTGTTTGGTTTGATCACCATGACATTCGGTCAGGTATCGTTTGGGCTAGGTAACGCGGTTGGCCTGCTTCTATCGGGCATCATGCTTGGTTTCCTACGAGCGAACCACCCTACTTTCGGTTATGTGCCTCAGGGGGCATTGAACATGGTCAAAGACCTAGGTTTGATGTTCTTCATGGTCGGTATCGGCTTGAGCGCCGGCGGTAAGATGTTTGAACACTTAACGCAAGTAGGCCCTCAGGTCATCGGTATTGCTCTAGTAGTGAGTGTTCTGCCGGTATTCTTCGCTTACTTGGTGGGTGCTTACGTATTGAAGATGAACCGAGCTCTATTATTTGGTGCCATCATTGGTGCGCGAACCTGTGCTCCGGCGATGGACATCGTAAATGACCACGCTCGCTCAACTATCCCAGCTCTGGGTTACGCGGGTACGTACGCGATAGCCAATATATTGATGACCTTAGCGGGCACTTTCATCATCATTATTAGCTAGCGTCTACTGCTTTAAAAGCAGCCAAGCTTAGATATTTCAAATGCACTAATTCACCTTTGGATTAGTGCATTTTTTATTACTTCTTCTCAGCTTTTAACGCATCCCAAGTCTGCTCTTAGAGCTTTTGCATCCTGCTATTCGTATCAGCTCTTTAAATCTCTTCGCATCCCGCAACTCATATCCCGCATCTGCTCTTAACTTCTCTTCGCATCTCGCCACTCAAATCCCGCATCTTCATTTATTTTTCCATATCTGCTTTTAATCTCTTTCCTCAAACGACGGACAAAAAAATAGGCGCTCAATGAGCGCCTATTTCGTTTAGATTCGATAACTTGAATTAGATGTCAGCTACATCAAATTCAACAGCTGGGTTAACGTCAGCTTCGTAATCAACACCTTCAACACCGAAACCAAATAGCTTCAAGAACTCTTCTTTGTACTCTACGTAGTCAGTCAGTTCTTTTAGGTTCTCAGTTGTGATTTGAGGCCATAGGTTACGACAGTGATCTTGAATGTCTTCGCGAAGCTCAAGGTCATCTAGACGTAGACGGTTCACTTCATCCACTTCTGGCGCACTGCCGTCTTCTTTGTATAGACGTTGGCTGAACATACGGAAGATCTGTTCCATACAACCTTCGTGAATACCTTCTTCACGCATCTTCTTGAACACCATAGCGATGTAAAGAGGCATTACAGGGATTGCAGAACTTGCTTGAGTCACTACAGACTTAAGAACAGCAACGTTTGCAGTACCGCCAGTTTGGCCTAGCTTCTCGTTCAGCGCTGTCGCTGCACGGTCTAGATCCATCTTAGCTTTACCTAGTGCGCCATCCCAGTAGATTGGCCACGTTAGTTCAGTACCGATGTAGCTGTAAGCAACCGTCTTACAACCGTCCGCTAGAACACCAGCTTCAGAAAGAGCATTGATCCAAAGTTCCCAATCTTCACCGCCCATTACAGTAACAGTGTCTTTGATCTCTTCTTCAGTTGCAGGCTCTACGCTTGCTTCGATGATTGTGTCTTTGTTGGTATCAACCGCAGTTGACGTGTACGTTTCGCCGATAGGCTTTAGAGATGAACGAATTACTTCGCCAGTCTCTGGCATTTTACGCACTGGAGACGCCAGTGAGTATACAACCATATCGATTTGGCCTAGATCTTCTTTGATCAGGTCAATTGTTTTCTGTTTCGCCTCGTTAGAGAAAGCATCGCCGTTCAGGCTTTTTGAATATAGGCCTTCTTCTTTAGCAAACTTGTCGAACGCTGCTGAGTTGTAGAAACCAGCTGTGCCAGGCTTTTTCTCAGTACCGGCTTTCTCAAAGAAAACACCGATAGTTGAAGCGCCGCCACCAAATGCAGCCGCAATACGTGAAGACAAGCCGTAGCCACTTGAAGAGCCAACAACTAGTACACGTTTAGGTGCGTTTGCGATTGGGCCTTGAGCTTTTGTGTAAGCAATTTGTTCTTTTACATTAGCTTCACAACCGACTGGATGTGTTGTAGTACAGATGAATCCGCGAATTCGAGGTTTGATGATCATATTCAACTTCCTTAAAAAATCAGGTTAAGGATAAAAGTTTCGTACGCAAATGGCATCTAATTTCTGTAAAAATGTGGCGAAAATGCAAGTGGTTGGAGCACTCAGTGAATATTTGCTGACTAAGTCACCATTTGTTAACGCCTCTATTGCAACTTCTACGACAAAAACAAAAAAAGGCACCTAATAAGGTGCCTTTTGTCATTTCTTTATCTAAGCAACGCTATTTAGCTTAGGTTTTAACTCTTTTCGCGTCAAAGTTTCACTGTAATCATGACTGAAGTGGTCAACTTGAATCGCTGCGTAGCGAAGTTTGTCTGCAGCAACAATTTGGTCGACTTCTTCTTGTGTCAGAACATCAGCAGCAAGTGCTTGAGCCAGTTTATCCGCAAGTAAGCCTTTACGAGCCACTTTGCCCTCTTTCACTGCTTTGAAGATCTTACGCTCCAGAGGCTTGATGCTGTACATCGCATTGAACGCATTCTCCATTAGGCCAACACTATCCTCTTCTTCTTTGCCTATGTAGCAAAGGTGAGTTAGACGTTCACGGTGTGCACCCGGAGTCATCAAGCTTTCTGCCAGTTGTACCGTTAGATTATCACTTGGTTTTTCAAAGTGGTTACCGACAGGGAAAACTAGACCTTTAAGTACTTTACCTACCATCTTGTTCGGGAAGTTTCTGTACGCTTCTTGTAGCGATTTAGCCGCGTTATGGAAACAGTGTTGAACCGCGTAGTGTACGTAGTCTAGGTCAGCTTGTTGACGACCTTCATCTTCATACTTCTTAAGCGCTGCAGACGCCATGTATAGGTAACTTAGACCATCACCTAGGCGTGCAGAGATAAGCTCTTTACGTTTCAGTTCGCCACCTAGTGTAAGCATTGCGAAATCCGCACTCACTGCAAGCGCACGGCTCAAGCGAGTTAAGTCTTGGTAGTAAGGCTTCGTTGGACCGCTCATATCCGCTTTAATGAACTTAGAGCCTGTCAATGCCGCACCGAACGCACCAAACGTGTTCTTAGTTGCGTGAGAGATATGCTTGAACAACAAGTTATCGAAATCCTTCGCACCTTGCTTCTCATCTGGGTTTGCTGCCGCTTCCATTTCGCTTAGCACGTATGGGTGACAACGTGTCGCACCTTGACCGAAGATCATCAGGTTGCGAGTTAAGATGTTCGCACCTTCTACTGTGATAGCAACTGGAATACCTAGGTAAGGCGCAGCTAAGTAGTTCATTGGACCATCTTGAATTGCACGACCAGAGTGGATATCCATTGAATCATTCAGGATAGTACGCGCCATTTCTGTCATGTGATATTTCGCGATAGCCGTAACGATACCCGGCTTCTCTTTCATATCGAGTGAAGTAGTTGTTAGTGTACGAGTCGCTTCTAGTAGATACGTTAAGCCACCAATACGACCTAAACTCTCTGCAACTCCTTCAAACTTACCAATCGACATACCGAACTGCTTACGAACATAAGCGTATGCGCCGGTCGTTTTCGCCGTTAGGTGGCCCATCGCCGTGCCAAGTGCGGGTAATGAGATACCACGACCTGCAGACAGACATTCCACCAGCATACGCCAGCCTTTACCTGCGTAATCGGCACCACCGATTAACCATTCCATAGGAATAAATACATCGTGACCGCGTGTTGGACCATTCATAAACGCAAGACCAAGTGGGTCATGACGCTCACCAATCACAACACCTTCGTGGTCAGCCGGGATTAGCGCACAAGTGATGCCAATGTCTTCTTTGTCACCCAGTAGCTTTTCTGGATCGTGCAGTTTGAAAGCCAGACCAAGTACCGTCGCCACTGGTGCTAGTGTAATGTAGCGTTTGTTCCAGTTAAGCTTGATACCTAGCGTCTCTTTACCTTCGTGCATGCCCATGCACACAGTACCGACATCAGGGATACCACCCGCATCAGAACCCGCTTCTGGGCCTGTTAGTGCGAAACATGGGATATCTGTACCGTCAGCAAGACGAGGTAGCCAGTAGTCTTTTTGGTCTTGAGTGCCGTAGTGAGACAGCAGCTCACCAGGACCAAGAGAGTTTGGAACCATTACTGAAACCGCAGTACTGATACTGCGAGTCGCAATCTTAGTTACGATAGTTGAGTTAGCGTGTGCTGAGAATTCACGACCGCCATACTCTTTCGCAATAATTAGCGAAAAGAAACGCTCTTTGCGTAAGAAGTTCCACACCTCTTCAGGAAGGTCTCGATCTTCTTTTACAATTTGGTGGTCATCAAGCATAGCGAGCAAGGTTTCAAGCTCATTATCCATGAACGATTGCTCTTCTGCTGTCAGCTGAGGTTTTGGGTATTGGTGCAGCTTAGTGAAATCTGGTTTACCAGAAAACAGCTCTCCGTCCCACCACACGCTACCCGCTTCCATCGCTTCTTTCTCGGTGCTAGATAGTGGTGGTAGTACTTTTTTAAAGAGTTTAAAAGCTGGGTCACTTACCCATTTTTGTCTTAGAGAGCTCATAGTTCAGATCCTTTTGTTCACTATATTGGTTGTGAATGTTTCGCTTTTTATTGTTTTATTCTTCTGCTGACATGCCTGCGGCTAAATATGGAATAAGAATATCGACCACTGCCTTAGCATCTATCTTTCTGTCATAGTCATTCTCTGCAATTTCTACCAGAGCCTGACTTGATGCCATGGTGAATACACAAGTCCCTAGGGTGAAGTGTAATCGCCAAAATAACTGTTCTTGAGTGAGGTTCGGATTCGCCTTCATTACAGATGTCGTAAACAAAGAAAGTACTTCGCTGTAGCGAGTAGTAATGAACCAACGCAAGTGTCCTTGCACATCCGTATAGCCTCTGCCGATAAGTAACATGAATCGGCTTGTACCATTTGGCCTAACATCATTAAGTGCTCTTAGTGGCTGTCTCAACGACTCAAACACGTCACTCATAGAATACGTTTCGTTCAAGTTTAAGTTCACTAATGCATCTTGCAGTGCTGGCATAAATGCTTCTAAGTAACGATTGAGTACCGCACGAACCAGAGTCTTCTTATCGCCAAAGTGATAGTTCACTGAAGCTAAGTTGACATTCGCTTTACTCGTAATCGTACGTAAAGAGGTGTCATTAAAACCGTGCTCAGCAAATAAGCCTTCAGCCACATCTAAGATTTTGTCTTTGGTTGTACTTCTTGGTGCCATTTCAATCACTCGTATTAAACAACTGTTTGAAATATACGCTTAGTACATTTATTTAACAAGCAAGCAACATCACATTTTCACAAATTGGTCGTACCAGTTAATAAAGCTCAGCACTAAACGATTGAATCGCTGTGTGTTTATAAAAAAAGAAAAAATAATGAATTTTCTTGGAACTGAAATGGAAATGGAGAGTCCTAAATTAGGTAGAAAACAGCGTATTTAGAAGTTTAACAGGCCGTCAAACTTGTTCTTCTCACTGCTTTCTTAATTACTGCATTTTCCTTATTAACTCCTATACTTGTATCCGCCCAAACCACGTTGGTTTGGGCTTTTTTTTGTTTGTTGTTTAGGGTGAAACCTTACTTACCCTTCTTCACAGCTACAACTACAAACTAAACAGCGCGATCGATTCTTTTTATATTGTCATTTTTTACTAAAAATCGAACTACCACGCTTGGCACATTGCTATCACTGAGATACGTATTTCAAACAACCTCCTAACCAACGTTTACCAATCTCTGCCCAAGCCGAATTCTAGCCTTGCATTTATTTTCAACACATCTACTCGAAGCTTGCCACCTGTCACAACTGGTAAATTAATCAATAGCGATAGAGACTTACATTCGAAATAAAGCCAACAAACTTAGCAATTTCTAGCAGATGTCCTAAGCTTCGTTTAATACCCTTCTCAATTAAGTAGTTAAACGCTAGTTGGGAGGAGGCGGGAGCTTTTAAAAGTAGAAGGAGACCTACTTTGAGACTGTTTAAATTACCCATCATCTGTTGCTTAGCTATTGCAACCCCACTCTCTGCTCAGACTTTAGAACAGGCTGTTGCCATTACCTTGGCTACCAATCCTGAGATAAAAAGTATTTTTAATGAGTTTGTGAGTGTACAAAAACGAAACGATGCCGCAGGTGGTGCTTATAGGCCGAGTATCGATCTTGATGCTGGTATTGGCTATGAAGGCATAAACCCTGTGCCAAACAACGGTCCTGATACCGATCTCACACGAAAGGAAGCCACCATATCCCTCACTCAGTTGTTGTGGGATGGTTCGTCGACTCTCAATGATATTGATCGTACTGCCGCAGAAGCAGAATCGGTTCGTTTGCAATTGCTCGCGGATGCCGAAGACAAAGCGCTAGAGGTCACACAGATCTACTTAGACGCAGTCAAAGCAACTGAAGTTTTAGCCCTTTCGGAAAGTAACCTCGCTATCCACAAGAAAATCTATAAAGACATCAAAAAGCGTGCAGTCTCAGGCATAGGCTCAACCGCAGATGTATCTCAGGTAGAAGCAAGGATTGCAAAAGCTCACGGCAACTTATTAGCCGCACAGAACAACCTAATTGATACCCACACCCAATTTAGAAGAATAGTGGGTCAAGAACCGCTTGGCTTAGTCTACCCAAGAGCCGATATTTCTATGATTCCTCTGTCATTATCAGACGCGCTTGTTGATGCTCTGGACCAACACCCAGTCATCAAAGTCGCGACTGCAGATGTCGATTCAGCGCACTTCCAGTACAAACAATCAAAAGGGGTTAACTACCCGACGTTCTCTATCGAGGCATCTCAATCATGGCGCGATGATGCGGGAGGCGATGAAGGTTCGAGCCAAGAGACGTTGGCAATGTTAAGAATGCGATACAACCTCTACAACGGTGGTACCGATAGTGCTAATTCAGAAGCTGCAGCTTACCAACTTAATAAAGCGAAGGATCTAAGAGATCGTGCTTATCGACAAGTGGAAGAAGGCCTTCGCCTATCTTGGAGTGCATTGGATCTGACGTTGCAACAAAAGAACTTCTTGTCTGATCACGTGGATTCGGCGTCAGAAACCGTTATCGCTTATGAGAAACAATATCGAATCGGCAAACGTACACTCCTTGACCTGCTTAACACTGAAAACGAATTGTTTGAAGCCCGTAAAGATTACTTAGATGCGCATTACTCTGAACAGTACGCTAAATACCGTGTAATGAACGCGACAGGCTCTCTATTGAACGCTCTACTGGTCGACATTCCAGACGAGTGGACAACGGCCGTGGAGTATTAATGATGAAAATACCTTACTTATTGCTTTCCGCATTAACGATAACGCTATGTGCATGCTCTAGCCAAAATGAAGAGCCCTATATAGAAACGCCAGAAGCGGAGCAAATTTCAGACCTGCAAGACGATGATAATGATGGGGTGGTCAATGCACGAGATACCTGCCCAAGTACACCTAGAGCGTCATTAGTTGATAATGAAGGTTGTGGCGAGACTATACGCTCAGAAGAAATCAGACAGCTGAACATCCTTTTCGCCAATGACTCTTATGAAGTTAACCCTATCTTCTCAGATCAAATCACTACCATGGCTGAGTTCTTAGAAACCTACCAAAGTGCATCGATAGAAATTCAAGGTTACGCCAGTAAAGTCGGCGCGAGTGAATACAACTTAGAGTTATCAAAGAAGCGCGCTCACCACGTTGAAGATGAATTATTGTCGAATGGTATAGACCCGAGCCGAGTAAGAGTTGTCGGTTACGGTGAAAACCGCTTAGAGAGCGATGGCAACGATGCTACTTCTCATGCACTGAACCGTCGAGTAACAGCAACGGTTGTCGGGCTGAATGAGCAGATCGTCGAGGAGTGGACCATATTTACCACGCTAGAAAAATAACATGACACTGTCACTCTGGTCATCCAAAACGATCCGCAATTCATGCCGATCAAAATAATGAGTTGAATCTAGGAGTTTTAGATCATCAATAACTAACCAAACTAAAAATACTAGCAGTTAGGATCAATAAAGCCGAGATAGGAAACCCTATCACGGCTTTTTTGTTCTTTGCTGTCACATGAATCGGGGAGGATGATTCTGTGACTCGTCTTGCTACTCAGAAGTTAGCTTGTTAATCAGTGAATAGGCTCGCCGTTAAACGAGCCTACCGCTGATTATAGTTTTACTTCTTGTTGCTTTGCTGTTTTCGGTAAAGAAACGCTTAGCAGGAAGTAACCTAGAATTGCAGCTGTTGTAGATCCCATCAGGATGCCTAGTCGAGCTAGTGTGTCAAACTCTACATTCGTTGGGCCAAATGCTAGTGATGAAATAAAGATAGACATTGTAAAACCAATACCACACAGGACAGATACTGCGAAGATGTTCATAAAGTTCACACCTTCAGGGAGCTTAGCAACACCCAATTTCACCGCACCCCAGCTGAATGCAAAGATACCAAGAGGCTTACCAATCAATAGACCCATAGCGATACCAAGCGGTAGCATACCTGTTAGGCTTGAGATTGAGATACCTTCCAATGAAATACCTGCGTTTGCAAAAGCAAAGACTGGCAAGATTGCAAAAGCGACGTATGGGTGCAGAGCATGTTCTAGATGCTTCAGCGGAGAATGTTCACCTTTATTGCCTTTCAGTGGGATAGCAAAACCAATCACTACACCAGCCAGCGTTGCATGAACACCAGACTTCAATACTGCAAACCACAGAATTGCACCAACAATGAGATACACACTCAGCTTAGTTACATGCTTGTTGTTTAGCATGAACAGCACACCAGTTGCGATGAAACCAACCGTTAACGCAAGCGTTGATAGGTCGCCTGAGTAGAACAGTGCAATGATAACAACAACGCCAAGGTCATCGATAATTGCTAAAGCCAATAGGAACACCTTCAAGCTAACCGGTACACGGTTACCAAGAAGCGCCATGATACCTAATGCGAATGCAATATCAGTTGCCGCTGGGATAGCCCAACCTTGAAGCGCTTCTGGGTTACTTGAGTTAAATAGCACGTAAATAAGTGCCGGAGCTAGCATACCGCCAACGGCTGCGATAGCTGGGAAGATTGCTGTCTCTTTAGACTTTAATGCGCCTTCTAAAAGTTCGCGCTTAACTTCTAAGCCGATTAGAAGGAAGAAGACAGCCATTAAGCCATCGTTAATCCAGTGAGACACAGACATACCAAGAACGTAACTATGCAATACGCCTTGGTACATTTCGTTCAGTGGTGAGTTTGCTACAAACATTGCGATCGCCGCAGCGATGACTAGTATGATGCCGCCAGCAGATTCCATTTTAAAGAAGTCACGGATGACGTCGGTCATGATTTCGCCCTTATATTTATTATTTAAATAAACGAATAACAAAGAATAACCATGAGTTTATATCCAAGCGTAATCGATAGATAATCACTTCTTCGGATGTTTAACTTCGGTTTTTCCTACAAATACTAAACAATACGTCGTATATTCCATAATGTTGTTATGCACCATGAATTAAGTATAGATGAGATCATCGAACCTGTATGCACAATTCATTGGGGGACGCTAAAAGGCGCAGGCATAAAAAAAGGCTATCAAATTATAGCCTTAGGTGTTTTTTAGTAGCCAGTTAACTGCATAAAGCCTGTCGCTTCATGGCTCCCGCTCGCCTTAATCGGCCCTTCCCAATATGGTATGACAAATGGAAGCCACATATCCCTGCGTATAATACGCGTTGTGAGGTTGATATCATGCTTAGGGACGTTAATGATCCACTGCAAAGGCATCCGTCTTCCATTCATCAACGTTGTATTTTGCAATGGTTGAATGGAAATGTCGGATTCCGTTAATTGGTAAACTTTGCCTGAGCGCGTTGCTAATGTCCCGAATATGTAAGGCAACTGTTGGTTATGACGATAGCGGTTAATGCTCAGCGCTGTGCCGTCATCGAGGTTAAATACAAACCAATCCCAACCTTGTTGGCCCACTCCAAGTAAGCCACTGCCCCACTCTTTATGTACCCACGCAGTTCCTTCCACTTCCTTGGTAACGCCGTCTAGGTTCAACACACCGCTCAACGATAAAAATGGAGCGCTGAAGTTATAAGACGCGACAGGTAATAAGTCGTGCTTTTTCTGATAACCGTTATCGCCGTTGAGCACATAGGGCCCTTTTGCAATGGTGTCGAGTTCAAGTCCAAACGTGTCTGTTTGCACTTGAAGGCGTCCTGGGAATGGGGTGTTGCCGAGTGCACGCCAGTTCCAGTTATCAATCCAAAGCCTGAATGGACGATTAGTCATTCCCGCTTGGCCAATGCCGCCACGAGCCATGCGCTGTTCTTTCCATACTTTGGACTTAGAAGAGACCACTACATTTGAGATATAGACTTGAGGGCTTTGCCACCCTGGTGTTTCACGTTCGTCCGTTGCGATACGGAAAAAGCTCCACTGGACCGAATAGTCTTTACCATCATCACCTTTCAAAGACGCAAAGTAATGCCACCACTCGTGCTGAAACTCTGGGTGGAACTTAAAATCTTGTGGTAGCGACACATTGCGGTCTGGCAAAACAGGTTCGAACACATTGAAGTGTTCATTAACCAATATTGAGTTAACTTCATTCACGCCCTTTTCACCAGGATCGATGAAATAGGAGTAATAACCCCAAACACTTAAAAAGATGCCGAAGAAACTGATTAATAGCAGAGAAGACAGGATTCGTTGTCTTAACTTAGTTGAGGTATTCCGTAAAAACATACTAAAGCGCATCCCTCAGTGACTTCATCGGAGTGTTCCGAATCATTCTCATCACTGGTAAAGCACCAGCTAGCATCAATGCTGCCATGGCCCATGCAAATGTCTGCAAATAGTCCCAAGGAATCACTTGTAACTCGAGTGACCACCCAAAAGACTGCTTGATCACGATATCTACAATTAGGCTCGCTAGCGCTAATCCGAGCGGAATCGCAATTAAGGAGGAAATAAGCCCGAACACAAACAGCTGCAAACTACCTGTCAGGATCAGTTCTTTCGCCGAGACACCCAAACAGCGCTGCAAGGAAATATGCCTTTGGCGAGATACTTCACCCGCAACCGTCGCGAAGAAGATACCGAAGACGGCGATAACCAAGGTGATATTGCCTAGTGTATCTGCAATCGCGAACGTTCTATCAAACACCCGCATCGCTTGACTGTGAATATTGTTATTATCGAAAACACGCTCAGAACCAAGCCTGAATACACTTTCTAATCGGTTGCGAAGCCCTAGTGAATTCACATCGTCTTTGAGTATTACGCCAAGGCCGACATTTCCCCGCCCTGCAAACCCATACAGCCAATTTCGATGCGACATCATGACTTGATGGTAAGGGTTACCGTAATCGTAATAGACACCGACAACCTGCCAACCAGAGCCGAGACTGTCATAGAGGTCGATGTAGTCGCCAGGGCGAATCCCCAGCTTGAGAGACATCGATTCACTGATCAACACACCTTTAGAGTGATGTAAGTGATACCAGTAATTCGGAATACCTAATTTGATCGTCAGCGCTTCTAGTTCGCCTTCAGAAGGGCCTGTACTGACCACCTGAATACTACCGACTGGAGACGCAACATCTTTCTCCCAACGCCACCAAACCGAATCCACTTCAGGTTGGTCAGATAACCAATTACTCA
Source organism: Vibrio sp. 10N.247.311.49 (assembly GCF_041467655.1). Lineage (NCBI taxonomy): Bacteria > Pseudomonadati > Pseudomonadota > Gammaproteobacteria > Vibrionales > Vibrionaceae > Vibrio > Vibrio sp. 10N.247.311.49. The sequence continues at coordinate 422,331 of NZ_JBFSVA010000001.1, read as the reverse complement.
TACGAGCAGCGGCATTGTTGGTTGGGTAGATATAAAGATCGGCTGCCAAACGCTGTGTTAGCCATTTATCAGTGGTATCTCTAAAGCTACCGACCATGGTTTCTACACCAATATTGGCTGTTAAGGCCAACATAAAGGCCATCGTCGCCACGCCACGGTAACTCATACTGGAGGCTGCATCAGCAAAGAACCAGCGAGCACGAACCCAGCGCAACGAATAAGAGAGGCTGTTAAATAACTTCCACATCAAAAACGGGGTAAATAGCGCCACACTGATCAGCATTAGCGCGATAATCGCAAAACCCGTCTCTTGAGTCTGAGGGGCTTGATACACGGCGACAGCGGCAACCAAGAAGCCACAGCCAATCAATGCTTGCCAAGTAAACTCTGTACCCGCAAAGCGCATCAAAGATAAGCGAGAGGTCAAACGAATCGGTTGTGATCTAAGCAAACGCACCAATGGCCAAGCGCACGCTAAAAACGCACCAAGTAACGCCATCAATAAGCTGTAGCCGCTCCATCGCCAATTCCAGTCGATCGTTAAGCCAACGTTGGCGTCGTATAAGTCGCCTAAGCTTGAAGATACCGCTGGTAACAATTGGTTGGCTAACATGACACCGAATACATTACCGCAGATCCAGCTCAGTACGACCAATATCAACAATTCTAAGCAAAGCGCTTTAGCCAATTGCCAGCCCGATACACCTGTTTGTCTTAAGATTCCGACTAACGGTTGGCGCTGAATAAATGACAACGACATCGCTTGATAGAAAATAAATAAACCAACCACAAACGACAGCATACCCATCGCTTTTAGGTTTAAGTGGAACGCACTGGTCAGCGACTCAAGCTCTGCCTTAGAGCTACGAGAGATCGTCAAACCATTAGGTAACATATTTTTAAGACGTTCAAACTTCTCAGTGGGCATGTCTGAACAAGCAATCACTGAAAGCCCAGCACTGCGTTTAAGCATTCGGAGCAAGGAGATATCCGCAATCAACCTTGTACCATTAATCATATTATTTTGATCAACAACCACAGGACCAAGTTCAGAACCATCCATCAAAGGGATGTAATCACCGTTGTGCCATTCCATGTGTTCAGCAAGATCATCACTGACAAGGATTGGATATGGTGGCTTCATGAGGTTCAAAGCGGTAAGATCTTTTAACGCTATACCAGGTTGTAGCTGAAGCATAGAAACAGGATCTATACCGACAACCATGAAGTTTGCGCCATTTTCATCAGTGATACGATGGTGATCAAGAGGAGAACACTGTTGAAAACCTTCACGGCGAAGTTGGATATAAAAGCCTTGCGGGATTTTATTGGCGTTGTGTTTTGGTCGAATACGGTAAGGAAGAGGATTCGAAAAGAGTTTTTCGCCATGCGCATAGCTTTGCTTGGCGTGTTGGTTGATAGCAGTAACACCAACCAAAAGTGATACGCCGAGGGTTAAACCAAGCCATACCAAAATAATCTGCAGTGGGTAACGTCGATAGTGACCGAGTAGTGCCTTAACTACGGGCCATAACATGCAGTTGCCCTCCTTGCAGACGGATCCTACCATCCATATGCAGAGCTACTTTTTCACTGTGTGTTACCAACAGCAACGTACATTCTAATTGACGAGCCAAAGAGGTCAGCAAACGCATTACCGCTTCTGCATTACGCTCATCTAAACTACCGGTCGGCTCATCGGCCAGCAATATTTTTGGTTCCATATACAGCGCACGCGCAATGGCCGCACGTTGTTGTTGGCCACCAGACGCTTCTTCAGGGTAACGGCCAAGTAAAGGCATAAGATCTAAAGCAGAGAGAATCTGTCTCCAGAGACCTTTGTCTTCAGGTAAGCCTTTTAACTGGCGGCAAAAACGGATGTTATCGGCAATATTTAACGTTGGCAGTAAGTTGAATTGCTGAAAAATATGGCCAATGTTGTTTCTGCGATAAGCGGTGCGGTCACGCTCGGTTGAGTCGTGCATATTGAAGTGAGGAAAAGCGATTTCACCTGAGTCCGCTAGGTCTAAGCCCGCGATAAGATTCAGTAAAGTACTTTTACCTGAACCGCTTTCTCCCATTAATGCCAGCTGGTCACCTTGGTTTAATGTTAATTCAGCACCTTGCAAAACAGGGTGAAACTCCCCCCCATCGACATAGCCTTTACATAGGTCTGACAGCTTTAACATTAAACAGCTCGCATTAGTTAGAATTTGGAAGGAGAATCTACACTAATTCCCTGTTAGGAGGAAGTATTTTGAAAGATAGATCACACGCCAACGATAAAGTGATGCGATTGGTGCGCCCTACTTCAACTTCCTATCAAGTTTTTAATCCATTTTCTTGTTTTCATGCGATAGAGCGACCCGCCCCACTTGAGGACTTCTTCCGTTAGGAAAAGCAGATATACCCACTCAGGTGGAAACTTAAAATAGATAGCCGCGATGGCTGCCAATGGGATACCGATCACCCACTGAGCAATCAAATCTTGATAGAGGCAGAACTTCACATCACCACCCGCTCTCAACACCCCAACGATCACAGTCAATGGCACCGAGCGAATGACAATACCCACACAGAGGATCAGAATGAACTTCTCTGAGAGGGCTCTGGTTTCTTCCGTCAGTGCGCTAAAGGCATTAAGTATTGGCGTTTGAACGAAATAGAGAAAAACGGCTACAACAATACTAGTTAAGAAACACAAAATTGTTAAGCCAAGCGCTTGATAGTAAACCGCTTCATTGTTTTTCGCACCAAGTTGATTACCCACCAAAACAGCTGCCGCATTCGAAAGGCCAATCAATAAACTCAATGAGATAGATTCAACCGGCGTCATGACCGATAGCGCAGCCAGACCTTGAACGCCCGATTGCCCCATGATCGCGTGGTAAGCAAACAAACCACCCGCCCATGCTAAGAAGTTAAACGTGGTCGGCAGAGACAGCTTCAAGAAGCGAACCACCTTATCAATCGAAGCTGCCGCTTTAATATCGCAAAACTTAAATGCTAATAAATGCTTAGAGAAATAGAGATAACCAAACAAAGTCGCGACTTCAATCGCGCCACTCAGTACCGTCGCAATCGCCGCACCTTTGATTCCAAGCGCAGGAAAGCCTAAGTTACCGAAGATCAGCACCCAGTTTAAGAACACGTTAGACAGGATGCCGATACCGCTGAAAAATGTACTTAGCCCGGGTTTGTGCATCGCTCTCAAACCCACAGCCATACTGCTGACACACGATACCGCTAGCATGCTAAATGACGTAATTACGATGTATTCAACGCCTAAGTTGATGACCTCTTGAGAGTCGGTCGTCACGCCCATGATTTGTGCAGGAAATGAAACGAAAAACGCGATAGTCAGTAAAGCAAACAGTGTCGACACCAGCCACGTCAGCGCAGTGCTTTCTCTCACACCTTGTCTGTTACCCGCGCCCCAATATTGAGCAGTAAGAAGAGCACCGCCCGTGGTAACACCCACCAGCATAATGGTCGTCACGAACATCGCTCGGCTCGCCACCCCCACAGCTGCGATGTCTGCTTCGCCAAGTTGGCCCAACATCAATACATCCACCAAGCCTCGGCTTGAAAACATAATGCTCTGCAAGGTGATGGGCAGTGCAATCGCAATAAGCCTGCGAACAAAATCACCTCGTGTGTGATGAATAATTGAAGAGAGCAACATTGAGAGATACCTAAACGGAACGTATTGATGAATAAAGATAAATATCGCGCTATTATATCAATGTTCGGTTTTTAACCACAGATATAAATGGAGTAACAATGAAGAAAGTACTGGTTTTAGGCGCTTCTGGATATGTTGGTTCGCAACTCCTCCCTCTCCTGCTTGAGCAAGGCTATCAAGTCACGGCAGCAGCAAGGCATATCGACTATTTAAAGGCACGGACCGAGCCTCACGAAAGCTTATCGCTTGAGTATCTTGATCTGGCCGAGCAAGCTGCGACACAAGCCTTAGTCCCCGACTTTGATCTTATCTTCTTTCTCGTCCATGGCATGGCGGAAGGCCACGACTTTATCGATTATGAGCTGAACTTAGCCCGTAACTTTGTTTCTGCTCTTGGGCCAAAGAATCAACACGTCATCTACCTGAGTTCTTTACAGCCTCAGACTGGTGATTCAGAGCACCTTCAAGCGAGAAAGAAAACCGGCGAATTGCTTCGTAAAGGGCCTGTACCCGTTACCGAACTTCAAGCTGGCGTGATCATTGGCCCAGGATCTGCGGCATTCGAGATCATGCGAGATTTCGTGTACAACTTGCCGATTATGATTGCGCCAAAATGGGTTGACTCTAAAGCCAACCCGATTGCTTTGCAGAACCTGAACCACTATTTACTAAAACTCGCACAAGACACGCCTAGCGAAAGCCAAACCTTTGAGGTTGGCGGGCCGGATATTGTCTCTTACCGAAACCAATTTGCTCATATTGCTAAAACCGCCGATCGTCCACTCAAACTATGGGCGACATCGCTACTGACACCAAAGATTGCTTCATATTGGTTAGGTGTGGTGACTTCTGTACCGTCTAACATAGGTAGAGCACTACTTGCAGGCTTAAAGCACGACTTCATCGCCAGTTCGACCATCATTAGAGAAAAGTACCCTCAGAAGCTTATCTCGTTCGAAAATATGGTTGAACAAGCCATTCACGCTGAAGGAAACTTTGTCAAAAGCAATGTATGGGGCTTTGATAAAACCGCATTCAAACGCTGGCAAGCTGGGTATGGCTATTACCCGAAGAAAACAGGCGCAAGTATCACCTCAAGCGCTTCATTGGAATCGCTTTGGCATGTTGCTCAGCAAATCGGAAGCCCGAAGCAAGGTTACTTCTTTGCTAACACTTTATGGCGCACACGCGAATGGTTGGATGTTCTTTTCGGTGGCGGTGTACCGGTTCGACAAATGCCAGAAGGGCCCAACCTAAAAGTCGGTGACAAAATCGATTCATGGAAGGTCATTCGCTGTGAAGAGAATCAGTTTTTATCTCTGCTTTTCGGTATGAAAGGCCCCGGTTTAGGGCGACTCGAGATTACTGTCTCTGACCACGGTGACTCTCGCGAGCTGAATATCTCGGCTTGGTGGCATCCAAAGGGGTTTCTAGGGTTACTGTATTGGTTTGCTATGATGCCAGCCCACCTGTTTATTTTTAAAGGCATGGTGAAGGCAATTGAGAAGCAAGCTAAAGAACAGGATTAAAAGCAGATGCGGGATTCGAGTGACGAGATGCGAAAAGATTAAAAGCAGATGCGAGATTCGAGTGTCGAGATGAGAAAAGATTAAAAGCAGATGCGAGATTCGGGTAACGGGATGCGAAAAGATTAAAAGCAGATGCGGGATTCGAGTGTCGAGATGCGAAAAGACTAAAAGCAAATTAGCGACACGCGCTATGAGAGGCAAAAAAAGAGCGGATAATTCCGCTCTTCATATCTCTCATCTCGTATCCCGAATCCGTTACTAGCCAATAACGCTAATTGGGATCTCTGCAAGTTGGTTGCCTTGGTTAACAGGGTAAACGATGTATTCACCGTGATACTTCACCGCAGACTTATAGTCCGTTACTTTGTGAAGCATGAAACCCGCTTCCATCGCTGCTTGAATGAACTCAGCGTGGTTACCACGAACAAACCAGTTCATTGGCTTAACCATCAACTCACCGTCGAAAGAGTCGTCACACTGTTTGCCACACAAAGCAAAAGAGTGCTCACCATCGGTGAAGAATTGAATCTTGCCGCCAGTCGTTAGCTCATCTTCACTCGATACGCTCCAACCCATCTCGTACATTTTGTCCATGAATGCTTCAACATCACTGTCTTTAAGCACTTTAGGATCTTCGCCTTCAGGGAAAAAACGCCCGTAAAACGCAGAAATACGTTTAAAGGTAAAAGTTAAATCAGAGTTATTGCCTTTTGAGCGACCCTGTTTCTGCCAGCGAACCAAGTCAGGCACAATCACGCGATCATAAGCTTGGGATTTAATTGCCTTTGTTACCCAACGAACCAAATAAAGGTTGTTCGCGATAGGTGCGTCAATGGCCTTGCCAGACTTATGTAGAGCATATAGCTCGCCTAGCGCATCATTCACTAACTTCTGAATTTCAATATAGTATTTTGACATTATGCCTTCTTTCCTAATGTCCAATATAGTAATGCTGACATTACTGCACATGCAGCCATTACCATAGCCATAGACCCAGCACTGTCACTTGGCAGCATCGCAACGATAGCCCCAACGACAGAACCAGTACCAAATCTTAATGTTCCCGCAAGCGATGAAGCCGTGCCTGCCATGTTTGGATAACCACTGAGCAATAGACCCATAGAGTTACTGCCGATAGTAGAGATGGTGCCAATAAATAGCATCACAAACGGCACGATTCCCCAAAGCCCGAGATCCAGCGCCCAACCGACAAGTAAACCTACGCCAGCCAGTAATTGGATGACCAACGCTGCCCTCAACATTGTATGAGAACCGACCTTCTTAACGATTCGACCATTGATTGTCGTCATCAGAATCATCGCAACAATGTTCAGACCAAATAGGTAACCAAACAGGTCAGGACGTACGCCATAGACATCAATGTAGACAAAAGAGCCTGCAGTTAAGAATGCAAACATCCCAGAGAACGAGAATGCACCCGAGAAAATCAAGCCCATAGCGGTCGGGTTTTTACATAAACGGGCGTAATTACGAATCGTGGTTTTAAAGCGCAATGGTTGTCGGTTTTCTGCAGGAAGCGTTTCTGGGATCTTCATCGATACCGCCAGAATCACGATCACCGCAAAAATAGCCAGAACCCAGAAAATTGAACGCCAACCGAACCACAACGCTAAGTAACCGCCAATCATCGGAGCAACCAATGGCGCAACTGTCATCACCAAAGTAACGAAAGACATGGTTCTTGCGAAATCTTCACGATCGAACATATCTCTTACCACCGCTTGGATGATAACGGCCGCCGCAGCACCAGCAAAACCTTGAGCGGTACGGATGTAAGTCAGCGCTTCAATGCCATGAGTTGTCGCACTCACCATAGAAGCGATAGCAAACAAGAACACACCAATAAGCAGTACAGGCTTGCGACCATAGCTATCCGCCAACGGGCCATGCAGCAACTGCCCCAGCGCGAAACCTGCGGTATAGGCTGTTAGCGTGATTTGTACCTCACCCGCCGTCACACCAAGATCTTTAGCAATGGTCGGCATCGCTGGCAGATACATATCAATGGCTAGCGGAGTAAGTGCACCAATCGCACCTAGAATCAAAAACAGCACTAAGCCTAATTGAGGTGTTTCTAGTTGGGAGCTTTGGCTCTGTGAGGTCGATGTTTGCATGGTTCTCCGAATGTTCAACTGATAGAGCTAGGGACTAGCGTGAGTACGCGAGTCAAAGATTGGCTGAGACTTTCCTAGTACCAGTCAACATCATCAGCCGACGCTATCCATGGTCGGCTTTACAACGAAAGGGCTATTTCCAGCAAAAGTGGTCTCTTGTTAAGAACAATTTCTTGTTAAGAGCAACTTCTAGCTAAGGACTACTTCCAGATTGAATCGACTTCTTCTTGCGTTAGGTAACGGTATTCACCTAACTCTAAAGATTCGTCCATCTCAATTTCGCCAATACGTTCACGGTGTAGTGCTTCTACCTTGTTACCAAGAGCAGCAAACATACGTTTAACTTGGTGGTATTTGCCTTCGTGAATCGTTAGCAGCACTTCACGCTCTGCACGAACTTCTAGGTGTGCAGGAAGTGTTAGGCCATCTTCGCTCTTAAGCTGGATGCCCTCTTTGAATTTTTCAACGTAATCGTCTTCAACAGGTTCAACCAACCACACACGGTACGTCTTCTCGCACTTGTGCTTTGGCGAAGTGATACGGTGAGACCACTTACCATCGTCTGTAATCAACACAAGACCTGTTGTATCAATATCTAGACGACCAGCAAAGTGCAGCTTGTCCATTTTGATTTCATCAAGTAATTCAAACGCGATACGATTTGCGCCATCTTCATGCGAACAAACAAAGCCTTCTGGCTTATAAAGCATGATGTAACGTGGGCCGTGAACATTCAGTTCATTGCCTTGCCATTCCACAACGCACTCTTCAGTTACCTTGAGTGAACCGCTTTTTTGAATGACATCATTTACTGTCACTGCCTTGGATTTTAATAAGTGTGTTGCTTCTCTTCGAGTGACGCCTAATGCATCGCACAGAAATTTATCTAAACGCATGAATACCTCAACTAATCTAAGTCGGGTATTATAGTCACCTTTGCTCAATTAGTTGAGCTATTTCACACTATTTGTTTTCCTTCTTACAAGACGCGATATGTATACACTCCGCCCGTACCAAGCTGATTCTGTAAAATCAGTGATTCATTACTTCAGAAAACACCAAACTCCGGCAGTGCTCGTGCTTCCGACAGGTGCAGGAAAAAGCCTTGTGATTGCAGAGTTAGCAAGGCTTGCGAAAGGTCGAGTGTTGGTGCTTGCTCACGTAAAAGAGTTGGTTGAACAGAACCATGAAAAGTATGAAGGTTACGGGCTGAAAGGCTCGATTTTCTCTGCGGGTTTAGGACGCAAAGAGACCGACCAACAAGTCGTGTTTGCTTCGGTGCAATCTGTGGTGCGAAATCTCGATTCATTCTCTAACCAATTTTCGCTGTTGGTTATCGACGAATGCCACCGTGTTCCCGATGAAAAGACCAGTAGTTATCAGAAAGTCATCACTCACTTACGCGAGAATAATTCGGGCATCAAGGTGCTTGGATTAACAGCGACCCCATATCGTCTTGGGATGGGTTGGATTTATCAATACCACACTCGCGGTCAAGTGCGTTCAGATGAGCCACGTTTCTTCCGCGACTGTATCTTTGAGCTGCCGATTCGTTACCTGCTCGATGAAGGTTTCTTAACTCCTGCACGCATGATTGATGCACCCGTGTTGAGCTATGACTTTTCGCAGTTAAAGCCCGCGAGCACTGGTCGCTACAAAGAAGCAGAACTCGACATGGTGATCGAGCAATCGAAACGAGCGACCCCACAGATTGTCGATCAGATTATTCACCTAGCCCAAGATAAACTAGGCATCATGGTATTCGCTGCGACCGTTCGACACGCGCAAGAGATCCTCGGCTTATTGCCAGAAGGTGAAGCTTCAATTGTGATTGGTGATACACCAACTCTCGAACGTGACCAAATTATCAGCGACTTCAAAGAACGTAAAATCAAGTTCTTGGTTAACGTATCGGTATTAACCACAGGTTTTGATGCGCCACACGTCGATTTAATCGCGATTTTGCGCCCGACAGAATCCATCAGTTTGTATCAACAAATCGTTGGCCGTGGCTTACGCCTATCTCCGGGTAAAAAAGAGTGTTTGGTGCTCGACTATGCGGGCAACAGTTACGACCTCTACCAACCTGAGGTTGGCGACCCTAAACCCGATTCAGACAGTGAAATCATCACCATCCCTTGCCCTGCGTGCGGCTTCAATAATAACTTTTGGGGCAAGCTAGACAGCAATGGCTTCTTGCTTGAGCACTTTGGGCGCAAATGCCAAGGCTACTTTACCGATGAAGACACGGGCGAGCGCGAGCACTGTAATTATCGCTTCCGAGCGAAATATTGCGGTGAATGTGGTGCTGATAATGACATTGCTGCGCGCATTTGTCATGAGTGCGATGCAACCTTAGTCGACCCAGACAAAAAGCTAAAAGAAGCACTGAACCTAAAAGATGCCTTGGTATTTGAATGCTTGGAAATGGACCTCAACGTGCTTAAAGACGAGAAAGGTAAATCACAACTTAAGGTCACCTATCGCGGAGAAAACCAAGCGCAAGTGCATGAGTTTTGGTCATTAACCAGCAAAAAGCAGAAGCAGAACTTCAAAGACCAGTTTGTTCGCCCTCACCTTGCAGACAGACATCGCCCTTTCGAAGAAGCCTCACCGACGAGTGTGGTTGCTCACCAACATAGATTCCGCCCACCTCAATTCGTGATTGCCCGTAAAGTCGGACGCTTTTGGAAAATGAGAGACAAGATATTCGAAGACGAACTACAGCAGCGTTAAGGTTAAGAATAAAAGTAAGTCTTACGTTCTTAACACTCGGCAATTAATCTTATGTATTAAAGCCTGCGCCATTTAAGCGTTAAGTTTTTCGGTATCAAATTCTCATTATTAATCAGGTTCACTTTCTGTTCAGAATTACTTTTTTATACTGAACGCTATCAACCTTCTCTAGGATTCGCTATGTTTAGTAAAGCTATGATTTCTTTGTTTTCTATAAGCTTAGGCTTATTTGTTTCTGCTGGCGCATGGGCTGACTCACATCATAATGGTCATGAATTAGTGCAGGACGTTCATAAAGCAGGAACCAGCATCGAATTTGAAGAAGATCAAGACGAAGTCTACGAAGCTGTACGAGAAGGCTACATTCGCCCTTTCTCAGAAATGTATGCGGCGGTTGAAAACGATCTTCATGGCAGAATCATTAAAGTAGAACTAGAAGAAGATGACGACATTTGGGTGTATGAACTAAAAATCAATTACCAAAACAACATCATCAAAGTCGAATACAACGCTGAGACGTTAGAAATGCTTATGATCAAAGGCCGCAACTTTAAAGACGCAATTAAACACGGCGACTAGTTACGTACGACGAAGAGCTAAGCACGACGAACAGTCATTAGAAGAAATTAGAAGAACAATTATGAAAATTTTAGTCGTTGAAGATGAGCCTCGTTTGGGCCAACAAATTATTGAAACACTTGAGGGGGCCGACTGGGTTCCAGAGCTCTCTCAAGATGGTATCGACGCACTCTACCGTGCAACGTCAGAAGAATGGGACGCGATTGTCCTCGATTTAGGTTTACCTAAGCTTGACGGCCTAACGGTATTAAAAGGCATTCGAGACGAAAACATCAACACGCCAGTGATTATCTTAAGTGCTCGTGACACGCTAACTCAACGTGTTGAGGGCTTGAACGCCGGTGCTGATGACTACCTAACTAAGCCATTTGAGATGGTCGAGCTGATTGCCCGTATCCGAGCTCAACTGCGCCGAGCATCAGGCAGTGCTGCTCCGATACTTCAAATCGGTGATCTAAGCCTAGACACACGCAGTTCTAAAGTGTTGTGGCAAGGTCAAGCAGTTAGCCTCACGGCGCTGGAATATAAAGTTGTCGCGTACTTCATGCATAACCAAAACAAGGTTATCTCGCGCACTGAGTTGGTTGAGCATATCTACAAGCAAGACTTCGACCGAGACTCAAACACGGTTGAAGTGTTCATCGGTCGTATTCGTAAGAAAATCGCACCAAAGATCATCAAAACCGTTCGTGGCCTTGGCTACCAACTGAATGCTGAATAGCTCAGTCGTCAATCACGCCAAGAGCAACCATTAATTAAGTGGACAGCCTGTTCTGATCATCGCAATACGATAAGTTACGATGAGCAAAGGCAGGTTGGAAATGCATGAATCTAAAGAAACGAACACTTAAAAACATCAGTTTAAAAAGCCGCTTGCTCCTTGCTGCGGCTTTTTGGCTAGGTGCGATGATATTAGCGGCTGGTGTCGGGATTCCGAAACTGGTTAACGACTACCTCGTCGATGACATGAAGCAGCAGCTTGGCTTAACCATGGATGAGTTAACCGCCAATATCGAAACCAATGACAGTGGTAACCTGATCATGGCAGAGCGTCTGTCTGATCCTAGGTTCAACCAGCCCTACAGTGGTATTTATTGGCGCGCCGCTACCCAAGAGCAGATCATTCGATCTCGCTCGCTATGGGATAAAGACCTCACCATCAAGCGTTCACCGATTCACACATCAGTCAAAGGGCCAGAGAAAGAAAAGTTGATTTACATCGAGCAAGATATCTACCTGCCTGAACTGAGCGACCCTGTCACGATCACCATTGGTATTGATGAAGATCCATTAGAATCCACACTGACAGAGCTTACTGGTCAAGTCTGGTTGATCCTAATGTTGCTGTTTGTTGGCGTGCTGATGTTGATCGGTATTCAAGTCAGTTGGTCGTTATTACCGCTCAGCAAGATGCAACGCGAACTGGTAATGCTAAGAAACGGCGAGCAAGAAGGGTTAAGCGATAACTACCCGAAAGAGGTTTCTCCATTAGTCTCTGACCTCAATGCCCTGCTCTTTCACTATCAAGAGTTATTAGAACGAGCTCGTAACCACGCGGGTAACTTATCTCATGCGTTGAAAACACCGCTTTCAGTTCTAAAAAATGAGATAGAGCGACTTCCAGAGGATGACAAGGCACTGCTGCAACAGCCCATTCATCAGATTCAAAGCCAAATTGATTATCACCTTGGCCGCGCTCGTATGGCAGGTGCAATGAACATTCTTTCGGTGAAGTCTTCACCTTGTGAGCGTGTCGAAGCTATCTCAATGGCGTTTGATAAAGTCTACGCTGCCAATGAAGTCACCATGATTAACGAGCTAGACTCTGAGATTGAAGTGGCAGTAGAAAAAACCGACCTTGATGAAATGGTCGGCAACCTACTCGAGAACAGTTACAAGTGGGCGGGCAGCATTATTCGCGTCCATGCAAATGAACTCGACGATGGCAACATAGAGTTGGTGATTGAAGATGATGGCCAAGGCATTCCTGAAGAGAAGCTTGAGCAAGTGACCAAACGTGGCGTCCGACTTGATGAAACCACACCAGGAACAGGCTTAGGGCTTAATATCGTAAATGAAATGGCACACAGTTACCGAGGCAGCCTAACGCTCAGCAAGAGCTCAATGGGCGGCTTAAAAGCTTCTCTGGTGCTTAAAGTAAGTAAAGGCTGAACAAGCTAAGTAAAAGTTAAACACAATAAGCCCTAACGTAATGCTAGGGCTTAATTCTATCGACCTTATATACAACTCTATATATCGTTCACAGCAACATCCAAAGTTTGTGAATTATCACTAAGGGTCGTTGCTCCAATCGTTAATACCCGGCCATCAGTGTAATAGTCATGATCGTCATTGATCACTTCCACCGTTGCTAATGGGTACTTGTCTAACTCGATGTCTGGTAGTAACGTTCGTATCTGATTAGCAAGCCGATCTCGCTCTTCATCAACATTAGGGTCAATGTTATGAAGCACGGTCACAATGCCTGAGTAAGGCGTGACTTTAAGGCCATCATCATAGCTAATTGCGCCTAACCACTGAGGCTGGTTAGTTTTAATATCAACACCTGCACGCCACCAACGAATATGGCTGCGCTTCATCAGGTTACCCGGCAATTGAAAAGCCATATCTTGCGGCTTGTCTCGCCAATATAAATCAGACACTGGCGGCGTTTTTTCTCTAAGCAATGCGAGATAACCAACCCATTCAATCTCATTTCGAGAGAAGGTTTGATTCTCTATCCAGCCTAATTGCTTCATTAAGTCTCTTGGGGTTGCTCCAACATAAATTACGTTGATCGCTTGCGCCGAGTAGAACGAAGATTTACCGGGGAACGCTTTATAGGTAACCGAGTTCCAGTCGACTTTGTTTATTTGAGCCGTCTCTGGTTGATTCTGAAAGTCATCCGCTTTCCAGAAAAAGTGAGCGTAGTTCGCAAACAATACCCACGCCAACAACAGCGCACTAGACTTAAGTACTAAGCATCGCCACTTCATTCGGTAACCGATAATGGTGAAGACTAATACCGCGAACACACCAACGATCAAGCTATTATGCTCCGAGATAAATATCTTAAGGCTATTAAGCCACGGGAAGTTTTCAACGCCGTGCGCCAGTAACATGCCCCAAGCAATGAACTGCCCTCCACCAAGGGCCAAACCGATAAACGCCAACACACTAAAATTACGCCACGGTACACGATGCGAGCCAGCTATAAATGGCACAACCCAAGCGATAGGCCCTAATAAACGAGCAAAAAGAATGATGTATGTGCCTTTGCGAGCAACCAGATAGCGGCAGCGCGCAATTAATCTTTTGGTTTTAGGGCGAAACTTAATGAGCCTTCGTTGCACCTTAACACCGTATTTATAACCAATGAAATAACTGAGTTGATCACCAAGCAAACCACCTAGCATCACCAAAACCAACGCCATCCATGCACCTGAATACAGTTGAAAGCCCGCTGCGATAAAGAACGGCTCTCCCGGTACAAATAGGTTTGGGCCAATGAGAGCATCACCCAATGCTCCCAGAAACAACCCTAGTCCATCAAACATAACAACCTCAATGCTTACTGTTCTTTGTAATGACCGAACTTGTAGTTCATCTCGTTGTTACGCATTTCGCCTTTAAAGAAGCGTCTTACATTGGCTTTAAGATAAGTAGAGCCTGTCTTCACAACGCCATCTTGATCTAATCGACGTGGGTCAAAGCCAAAGGTCATATTTAGGAATCTAAATCGCCATGTTTTGCTCGCACGTTTTACATAATCACAGTCCTCACAAAGGACAATCTCTTCATCGAAACCACCGATCTCTTCATGTGCTCTTTTGGTTGAGAAAATACACGCGCCAATCGCGGTTGGGAAAAAGAACTGCGTCGCAAATAAGCCCGCATTAAACAGCCCATAACCGAGTTTATGAACCAGTTGCAGCCCTTTTGAACTCATGTATACGCCAGCAACTTCAAGCTTGTTCTCTTCTAACTCATAAAGCGCCTTCGCAAGGAAGTTACGAGGCAGGCTTACGTCGGCATCCAAGAAAAGGATTCTGTTGTATTGCGCCAAAGCAGCCCCGGTGTTTCGACCAAGGCTAACACCGCGTTCTTGCATATGGTGGACTGTCAGTTTTGGCAATGCACTTTCATAGGCTTGTGCGACTTCTCTGGTGTTATCTTCACTGTTCGAGTCGACAACAATCACTTCAAACTCTTGGTGGGTTTGCACGCTCAACTCTTCCATTAAGCGGCTAATGCGTTTCTCTTCGTTTAGCGTAATTACGACAATGCTTACCGGTTCCATATTTTCACCTATTCATTCTGCTGTTTAATTGACACTAAGATTAACGAACTAAGACTTAACCAAGTCTTAGGCAAACATTCATTTTCCGTTCATTAACTTGATGATTTAGCAGTGATATAAATAGATAAGGATTGCGATGTAAAAGGGAGTAAAATGCGCTAAACAAGCGTTAGCGAACGTTTTATCTCCAAACGAACCCATTATCGAAGGAAATTCACTTTGAGATGGGCTTCTGACTTGCTCATATTGGAATGTGATGTTAGTATCCGCGCTCGCTTAAGCATGAACTTTTATGTTTAAGCATTACCACACACTCAAGGTCGCATTGAGGTGTGAAGTTAATTTTTACTAATTTGAGAGTAAAACTATGAAATTTGAAGCAGTAGTACGTACTGAACTAGGTAAAGGTGCGAGCCGCCGCCTACGTCACGCTGGTAAATTCCCAGCTGTAATCTACGGTGGCGAAGCTGAAGCTGTAGCTATCGAACTTGTTCACGCTGAAGTGATCAACCAAATGGATAAGCCTGAATTCTACGAAGCAATCACTCTACTGATTGACGGCGCAGAAGTTAAGGTTAAGCCACAAGACGTTCAACGTCACGCGTTCAAGCCAAAAGTTGAGCACATGGACTTCATCCGTATCTAATTCCCTACCAAGGAATAAGATTGGATTAATCCAGCCTTCTGCATAGAAAAGATAATCGATCTTACCAGTCGAGAAATCTAGAAATTCGAAACCCCGATGCTACCAACATCGGGGTTTCACCGTTTTTGAGCCCTCAAAAAACGTCCAAAACATCTTATCGAATCCAAACTAAAGATACCTACCCACGCGCTCTACTTCTTTCAAAGCAATACCATCGGCTGCTATACCAACAGGAGCTGAACCTAGTGAATACCACTTAACATCATCAGTCTCTTGAGCGGTGATATCTCCTTTCCAGTCACTCACGATAAAATAATGAATCAACTGAAGTTCCTTCGTAGGATGGTAAAGCGAACACAAGTATTGGTAATCAATCGGAACAACATTAAGCTCTTCATCAAGTTCACGAAACAGCGCCTGAACCTGGTTTTCACCGTGTTCAATATGGCCGCCAGGTATAGTGATTAAACCGGGATCGGTCTCCCTAGACTCACTACGCTTTTCTAGTAATACCTGCGATTCCTTCAGCATGATAAAAGAAACACACTCGTGGACATCCATCTAATTTTCCTAAAGCCGTTACAAAGGTAGTTAAGTTTGTTGTTCTAGCTTGTGTTAATGCTTAATTTACAACAAGCTTTTTACTCAGCCTTTCATACAATTCAAAAGCTTCTGTTTTAGATATCAAATTTCCGAGAGCGTATTGATGAGCTAGCTCAATATCGTCGCTTTGATTGGAGTAATAGCGCTTGGCGACTGCAGCACACTGGCTCAGGTTGGTGTACCAGCTGCCGTCTTGCTCAGCCACAAAGTAATACGCAACTCGAACCAACTTCTTTCCAATCACCTTAGCGACATCCGCATCAGTCATTGTTTTGAAACTCGAGGGCATTTGCTCAAGAAAAGTAGACAAGTCACCATTGAGAGCTTGAGCGATTTCAATGCTTGGTTTGTATAGTGGGAACTCATTAGATAAATCATTCCCCCAAACACAACAGCAGCAATGCTTGAGCCAAAACTGCCAATGGAATTCTTCGTTGGGCTGCAGAACCTCTGAGAGATACCCTGGATCAATATCAAGCTTAGTCACTTGCGGATAGGTTTGGGGTATGGTGCCGGAAAGTAGGTTAAATACTTCCTTTTCTCTCTGACCAACAGGCGTAGCGAGTACGATAGAAACATCCAAATCAGAGCGACCAACAATGGCCGTTCCTCCAGGCACGCTTCCATACAAGTAGATACCATCAACTTGACCTGGAAGCTCTCTTAGCAGCGAATCAACGACTGCTGACACCACGTCTTGAAATTCAGGCGCAATGTTCTTTGGCGAATAAAGATTTTGAATAAATCCGTCTTCATCGAGCCCTCTAGTTTGGTCTTGCACCTTGGATTCCTATTTTAATCGTTATAATTAGTCACACCGGATTCTACTTATGATTTGAGGAGTACCAGTGGTTAAAGTGACATTAGCTCTCGCTTAGTTTTATCGTTCAACTTTTCAATCGCGTAGCGAAAAGCGACTCGTGGCATTACGGCATGGTTAGCCTTTAAATAACGAATAACCAATTCAGGCTCTTTTTGACTGAGCACTTTTAGCATCCAACCATAGCCTTTTTGCACAAGATCATGTTCATCTTTAATCAACAAATCAGCCACTTTAAAGGGGTTCAAACCTGAGTACTTATCATTATTGATCGGATAGATTAAGATGACAGCAGCAGCTCTACGTACAGCAAAATTCGAATGTTCGACCCATTTGGTTGTGAGTTCGAACAACTCATTGTATTGAGACAGTAACTCACCAAACGCATGAGTGCAGAAGTCATCACAATCATTCCAGTCAGTGACATACTCCATTAACCAATGCTCAAAGATTGGAAACGTTTCTTTCGAATATTGTTTTCTTACTCTAAAAGCCCAGTCGTAAGCAATAACACCTAACGCCCAATCCCTTTCTTCAAGCAATTGAGTACACAGGGACAAAACATTAGAGATATCTTTATTTTTGATGGTTTTAAAAACGAGCGCCGATATAGATCGAACCTGCCCTGTTTTAACACTAGCCTCTGGATAACCAACGTCTGAAAGATGAAGCTTTACCGTTTCAACGATATTCATTAATTGCCAAACCTTCATAGAACTAAAATTAATATCAAAGTGAGATACACAGCACTTAAACCATACGCATTGGATTTATAAAATATAAGTTACCTTAATCACAACATTCATTATTGAGCATTTAAATTACCACTAAAATAAGGATATTCCCTTTGGTAAGAGTAACTTATAATGCATACTAGCGGCCTTTAAAAGAGGTGCTAAATGAAAAAGAACGGTTTTACACTTATTGAGCTTGTTGTCGTTATTGTGATCCTTGGAATACTCGCCGTAACTGCTGCTCCAAGGTTCCTCAACGTAAGTACTGATTCTCATATTGCAGTTGTAAAAGGCACTGGAGCCTCTTTTAAAACAGGTGTCGATCTTGCCTATTCAAAAAATTTAACCTCAAACGGTGGTGGTGCTTCCACGAATGTCCATATCTATGATGACTCCGCGACCGGCCAGCTTGACTTCAATGAATGGGGATATCCAGCCCAGCAATGGCACTTACCTGAAGAATCTCCAAGATTAGATAACGCTGAAGATTGCATTTCGGTATGGGGCGCACTGCTCCTCGATCCACCTAGTATTTCAAGTTTCAATTCACCAGAAGAAACCGACTACATTGCTGAATATATACAGACGGATCAGTGTATCTATCATTATCGAGTCGTACCGGGAATTTCCATTGACTACAACTCAATGAATGGTGACGTCACTGTAGACGATGAGCCAGATAACTAAGCGCTAAATGTTGGTCTTTCAGAGTACTTGGGAATTTACGGTTTCTCTCAATAAAAGTGCCACACATTAAGAATCAACAGCACACATTTAAGACTGGCTTATTTTGGCGTAAACGAGCGTGCTGTCCATATCTCCTGATGGCAAACGTCGATCATTGGCTAAGCGATCTTCAAGTTGATAGCCACATCGTTTGGCCACGGCCTGACTTTTAAGATTCGAGCCTGCCATCCTAATTTCGACTCTTTTCGCACCTTTTTGAGTGAATGCATATTCTTCGATAATTCGGACAGCTTCACTCACGTAACCCAAGCCCGTTTTTGATGTTCGCAACCAATAGCCGATTTCAAAGTAAGGGACAGTATCGTCTCTGATCATAAAGCCAATAGCCCCGATAAATGCCCCTGTTTGATTTTCAATAATATTGAACCAGAACTCGCCAGTAAAGTTGGCGAAATTATTGGTAGCATCTTGAATGTTAAGTTCTAGCTGCTCTTTAGTTAGAGAATCAGAAACCCAAGGTAAGAATGGGGAAAACTCGGCCTTGCACTCATTTATCACCTCAAACATCTCTTCGCTGTATTTTAATGATGGAGGGGTTAATTTGAGCATTTCACTTTCCATCACTAAGCCTTTTTCCAATCAGAACGTAGAACCGCCAACACAACTGTATCCCACCATTGACCTTTGAAGAATCGATGATCTTTAAAACACGCTTCTTGTTTCATTCCCAGTGACTTACATAATTTAATCGCAGCCAAGTTCTTGCTGATGGTTTCAGCGTAGATACGGTGTATGCCTAACTCTGAGAAACCGAAATCAGCGAGTGCTTCAGCCGCTTCGATAGAGAGCCCTTTTCCCTGAGTTTCCCTCGATAAAGCGCAGCCCATTGAAGCTTGTTTATCGCCTTCAAGACGTAAACAAACGGTTCCAATAAACTTCCCCGAGTCTTTGCTTTCAACCGCTAGCTGATAGGACTGGCGTGGTACTTCCAAAGCCTGTGCAACAAACAACTGAGTTAGCTCTCGATATTTGTTAGGTTCACAATCACTTTCATCATAGAAACGCTGATACTTTGCGTCTTGAGAGATCGCAACAAAGGCACACTCGTCTTCGATACTCATATCTCGAAGAATCAACCTGTCAGTTTCCAGCTTAAACATCAAAATTCCTTTTTATCTTATAGCCTTGAAGGGAAAAGTCTCGGAGGTGTTTACTCGTATACTTTCCCGTTATGCTTCAACCAACCATGAGTGTGATGATTACGAGGGTCTTTGTGCGTCCAGTGCATTGCGCCACCTTTCTTGTTCCACAATCAAATGTCATTTGGGCTGACTAAATAAGTCCCTATCTAGCGGTGCTTGTATTGAGTCGGACAATAACCTCTCGAAACGTCCGAACTGCGTAGTTTTACATGCTTGGTCGAGCGCCCAGAAACACGTGAACGCCACAGCTTAAAACTGCCAAGCTTGAGATGGCTACGCATAAAACGAATCACTTCCGATTCATTTAAACCAAATTGCAGTTCTATTGCTTCAAACGGCGTTCTGTCTTCCCACGCCATTTCGATAATTCTTGATTCATTCTCTTTAGATAGCATCATGCATACTCTTCCTTAATAAACTGGAAGAAATACGCCCGTCTTAGATTTAAAGATCACAAGTGACTACTTTGAACTCCACGACTTATAAAGTTCAGTAAAACAACAAGCTAACTCAAATTATGGCTATTTGCTTTCCAGCCACTCAGAACGCAATAGACCATACTTAATCGAGTCATAATACTCGCCTTGGTAATAACGCACTTTTCTTAGCCTAGCTTCTTGCTGGAAGCCTAATTTAAGAGCTAGTGACATCATCCGCGGATTACCCGACCAAGTGGTTAAACCGACACGCTCTATCTGCTTGTTTTCGAATAGGTAAGATACCCAAAGAGGAAGAGCTAACGCAGCAATACCCTTCCCCCAATAGTCGGAGTTGTAAATGACTACTCCGACTTCAAGCCAACGTGTCTCTTCACACTCCCAATAACAACTGACGGTTCCTACAGGCACATCGTCTACAACCACCAACTGTAAGTCGGATCCATTGAGTAACCGTTGAAACGAACGGCTTTCAAACTCTTCTAGTGATGGCGGTGAGTATGGAAAATAAGGGCCGTTAAACTTCGTCCACTCATCGTTTGAGATAACCAAGGAATAAATGGCTGCCAATTCGCTTGGCATGGCGGGCCTAATACTTACCTGCATTTTCTCTCCTTGGTTTGGTGCTTAGGTATGGTTCTTGGTCTAAGTTCTAGAGGGATTAGTCGCGACCACAGCAGTCATTAATCTCATAATAACCATTAATAATAAAGTAACTAAATCGGATGACTACCAATCTAGCAGCTAGGCAATCATGGGGTTAAATAAGCTTGTGCGAACTCTCTAAGCACTCTCGCATTATTGTGGTATTTGCCATCCCCGCACTTTGTGCCATCTACTCTGATGTCCGGGCTGGAATATGCAGGTATAACATCTCGCTCATAAGACATCACTGTGCCTCTGTCAGCACAAATTGTACCGAAGGAATATTGAGGAGCTCTTGGATACGTTCCAGAAATGTAACTTTCTATATTATCAAAATCTTTCAATAACGTTTTATAGTCATGATTAGCACCACTTAAATGGCCAATTTCATGCTCCATTAAGTAATCAGGGCAGTTTATCGCTAAAGAAAAAAAGTAGGATACCGAAGAAGACATACCACAATAATCAGACTCAAAGCTAAAATTATAATTAGAAAATACTATCCCAGTAAAAATGGGGACGCCGTCTTCTGTTGTTTCTGGAATCGGTTCTTCCATCGAGAGTTTTAATAACCTCTCTGCTGCGCCCAAATCTTGAAACCAAAGGCTGTCGATTTCAGACGTATAAGTCACCTTAGTGACTTTTCTCGTCATTGGGACGCAGGAGTTTTTTAACACCAGATTCGAATAGCTTTCCCATGTCGCTATTTTAGAGGCTATAAATGCTTTGGAATATTCATCTAACACCGATTCATCAACATAAAGGTGGATTTCTGTATTCAAAACCTCGCTCTGTACACAAGTAGGAAACTCGATGCTTTGAGCATTGGAGAGTCGACTATTGCTCAACACTATAATCAAAACACAACCAACTAACTGGATGAGCCTTTTAAAAGAACTCTCACTGACTCGTGTATTCATTTCCACCCTCTCCCTATATTCAAAACCACAAAGAGCATCAAAAACGCCGTGACTTAAGATTCATATCAACCCCCATTACACATATAAGCATTGGCCTCTCAAAGTAACCTGCACTACCTGTGTTTTTCAGAAAATAAAAAGCTCGCCATACAATGACGAGCCTTGTTGATTATGGGAGCTTAACGCTTATCAGACCTTAACCTTAACAGATCTAGCCACTAAGACAGCTGATCGCGTAAAGCCAATTCAACGTTTTTCAATACTTTGAACTCTTCTCGAGTACAACCGCGCGCCACGGAAACCCAATGGTCGCCAGTTTCATCGGCTCCTTTAAACTCTACACGCAACTCATATCTTCGCCATGTAACAAACGCCAAGATAAAGGTCAGTGCAAGCATCGGTAAACCGAACTGAGGAACAAATGCCCAAGTCGCAGCCGAGAGAACTAAAGCCAACGAAACGATATTGATTGCGTTTTCTTTAAGACCCAATTGACGAATTTCTAACTGTTTGATTTTACGTAAGCTATACACATCTTTTTTAACTCGGAGTTCATCAGAACCCACCAGAAAGTCTGATGCTTTGTATGACCTACGAAGTCGCACTAAATTCGCTAACCTGTTGCGTGTTTGGTTCTTATTCATCGCCTTTCTCCATGTTATTTAAAGGTTAGTAAAAACTAATATAATCATGAAGTTAATGAACGAATGCTTGTTTTATAAATCAAACCAATATTAAAATCAAGCCTATGCAATTAATAACAATTATAACAACACCACTTAGCATATAAAATTCAAATAAAAAGAAGGCTTATTGAGGAGTCTACTCATCGTAAATCGATGTACTTTAGTTAAGTGAGATATAGGCCGATAATATTTCCAATAACCGACCAAACATACCAAACGGCGGGCATAATTCCTCCTGCTTTGTAACCACTTATTTCAACGCGATTTTTGCGACAAACTTCGTGTTCAAGGAATGCTGAACAGTGGTCACATAACGCTCCACTTGTCATAGGTAGCATAACTCCCTTGCCCACTATCCATCCGGCTTTTAAATACCTGAATCACTCAATTGAACATATCAATATAGCTTATCGATTAAGCAATTGATCTTATAATGTAGAGTCTGTACGCTTACACTATGCACACGGTTACCTAATGAAGATCACGATGAACGAACTACTGACATGCGGTATGGAACAGAAACAACGAACAACGGTGACGAGTTTATTCGCAAGAAATGGATTTAAGATCGCAACGACTGACTTTGATGATGTGACTTTCGAACGTGAAAATGTGTTGGTCAACGTTCGATTTGATTCCTCTTCTAACTTTGAATCGATTTCAACTCTAAACAACTAACGAGCTCACAAGCAGGTCGCTAAAATAATTGAATGGCCAACATTCGAGTCATTTTGGCGTATCTTGCAACCTGCCCTTTTCTACTTCATCCCCACCCTCTTCTCTTCCAAAAGCCACCGAGTGACAATTAAATCAATAACTCGCAATTCCATGATCTTGGCTTATATTTATTAATACCCTTTGAAAAAAAATTCGAAATGATGCCTATGTTCCTAACTCGGTTAATTTATGTCAGTACGCTCTGTGAAAGTTGCGATTCTCAGGCTTTGAACGACATTCTTCAGATTTCACACGACCGCAATAAGCAAAGCCATTTAACAGGCCTTCTAAGCCACAATGATAAGTATTTCCTGCAATGTATTGAAGGTTCGAGAACCGCAGTGAACCATACTTACAATCATATCTTGAATGACACGCGACACAAAAACGTCATGATTTTATATTTCAAAGAGATCGATTGTAGGCAGTTTGGTGATTGGTCTATGGGTGATATTCCACAATCTAGCCTAACTGAACTGGTTAATTTACAGTTTTCAACATCTGATCAATTTAACCCGTACGAAATGTCTGGCGAAAGTGCTTATCGAATGCTTTTAGAGTTAAAGCAAAATTTGCCATCTGAATAGATCTTCGACCCGACTTAATCCGTAGAGCGAGCAACAAAAAGCCCCAACGTATGGGGCTTTTTGCGTTTTATTGTAAAGGCAACTATTCGTTATTCTTCGGTGAACTCTAATCGCTCTCGCTGCTCACCGCTTCTTGTTCGCTGCCAGCAAGAGCTTGCTGTTCGGCGGTAATATCAGATTCTTTGAACACAATGAACGCGCGGCGGTTTAATGCATCGGCTTTTTCAGAGCGTTCATTAATCGCAGGCTGCAACTTACCAAATGACTTCACTTCCCAGATGAACTGCTTAGGGTCGAGTTTGGTTTTGAGGTATTCAACCACCGTTTCTGCGCGGCGCTCTGCTAGCTTTTCATTGTAAGAAAGTGAACCCGCTTGGTCGGTGTGCCCTGCCACCATTATGCTACCTTGCAGGCCACTCAACTTAGTTGTGAAGTCATCTAACTGAGTTAGATCTTCTTGCTTAAGCACTGATTTGTCGAAATCGAAGTGTGGCGTCATTGCCATATAAACTTTACGTTCTGGTTTTGGTGGCTCACAGAAAGGCATCTCTTCGTACTTCTGAGCTTCTTCAAACACGATAAATGCACGGCGGTTCTCCGCTAGGTCTTTATCTGTCTTACCAAGCAGAAGGGGTTGAGTCTCACCAAGGTGTTTTACTTCCCAGTCATATTGCGTTGGGTCTAGTTGCCCTTTCAAATAATCTGCGACCGATTTAGCGCGTCGCTGTGAAAGGCGCTCATTATATTCGAGAGAACCCTTGAAATCAGTATGGCCGACAATCGTGATGCGCCCTTTTAAGCCTCTGATCTCTTTAACAAAGGTATCTAAGTTAATCTTGTCGAGGTCGCGTAATTGATATCTATCAAACGCAAAATGCTCTGCGATGGCGATATGCACCTCACGCTCTGGCGCCAAACACTCGCTGATTAAAAACTTAGACACATCGATGCCAGCAAACTTGTCTCGGTTCTCCTGACTCACATAGGTGTCGGTTGCACAGCCGGAAAGCAGCAAAGTACTCATCACTGCGCTTATTAGGAAAATAATTGTTTTCATCATACTCTTAACTGTCACTTCGAATTCTCAACTCTTAACTTTCAAGCCACTGTGGGCTGGCTTAGATCTTACCGACTAAGTTAATGAACACACCGGATGCGTCGTAGTCGTCATCATTGGTTAAGTCACTATCAAACGCAGAGAAGTTATAACCAATCCCCATTTTAAAGTTCTCGCCAATGTGCTTGTTCACCGAAACTAGCGCACCGTGTTCTAGCTCATCGTTGAGTGTGTCTGTTTTCCAGTGGTATTCACCCGTCACATCCCACTCTTTCATCACGCGATAAGAAGCGCTAAGTCCATATAGGTCGATGTCACTTTTAACCATCTCATTCGCACCAGATGCTCGTTCAAAAGCTTGCTGTTTGTCTTTATGGGCGTACTTAGTACCGACGTCCCAATGTTGGTCAATCGAATAGATCGCTTCAACTTCAATGATCTGACTGGTTTCGTCTTGATAATCCACATCGCGATCCAGTTGATCGAAATCTGCAATATAGGTGTAGCGGCTCAGTAAATTAAGTCGATCGTTGTAGATCGGACGATACGCAAGGCCGCCAGTGGCTTCAGTAAATTGCGCCATGGTTTCGCCCGTGGTTTCGCTCTCCGTGATTGAGTAGTTAAACTTACCAAATAGCGTGTACTCTTCCGTTAAGTGATGCGTATAACGGTTGGTCGTCACGATTTGTTGAAGTTCTCGCTGAGCGATGTCAGGGTCGTCTTCACTCTTATCCACTCGGTATTCAAATTTGTGGCTAAGGGTTATGTCATCTAGGTCAATTGAGGCATTGAAGCTGATAGATTCACGCTCTGTGGTAATGTTCTGGTCATCTTCAATTTCACCAAGCTGATAACCAATCCCCATCTCGACATCTTCCGTCACATCGTAGCCAAAGCCGTATGAGTCGATACGGCCATGACCATCATTTTCATCAACAAACTGGTTCTCTTGGTAAAAATCGACACTGCTGGTGAGATCTGCACGCTGACCAACAATCACGTTGTTTTGGCCTTCGTAGTTATCATCTACATAAGTTACGTAGGTTGAGTGGTCATCGGATACATCGTAAGTCACAGTCGCTTCTGCTACTTGGCCTCGGTCGCCATCGGTGTATTCGCCACCAAGAGACAAGTCTTCCAACACTTGGAATTCAGCACCAATCGACGCGCTGTCGTTTTCATCATAGTCATCCGACTGGTCGACGGTCTTTTGCCCTTTGACGTAAACGCTGTTCTCACTGTCCCACATGTATTCCAAACGCACACCCGCTAAGGTGGCATCACTGTGCTCGTCGTTTTGGTTAAGCTCTTCAGTTTGTTGCCCTGCCGCCGAAACCTTAATGTGCTCGGTGATTTTAACTTGAGTCTCAATCTCAATCGTTTCAGTATCTGTTTCTAGATTACCATCGACAT
Source organism: Vibrio sp. 10N.247.311.49 (assembly GCF_041467655.1). NCBI lineage: Bacteria > Pseudomonadati > Pseudomonadota > Gammaproteobacteria > Vibrionales > Vibrionaceae > Vibrio > Vibrio sp. 10N.247.311.49. Next base: position 396,213 of record NZ_JBFSVA010000001.1, on the reverse strand, counting down.
CGCGCTCTTCATTGGTCGAGAAGCGAGAGAGAACCGCCAAGCGATCGGTAGCTTGCAAACGAAGTTCAGCACCGTATGCCTCTTGCTCTAAATCATCGCTGCTGCTTGCGTAGCTGTATCCCGCGTCTTTGTCTCGATACCAAAGTTTCAGGTCATTACCAACAGCACCAAAAATGGTTGGAGCAAGATCATAAAGGCTGGTGACAGCTGTGATTTGGACACTGTCGCCCTCGCGGTCTTCCAATGTGTCGCCAATTGGCGTAAAGGTTAAGCCGCCATCAACAGAGACAAAATTCGACTCAGTTTGAGTACCTTCACTGTGTGCAAACTCAGCCTTAATGTAGGTACCTTCTGTTGCACGTAGCGTTAAGTCCGTTCCATAAGACTCGTAATCTTGATTGTCCTTTTCTTGAGTCGCATACGTCACGCCAACACCAACGTAATCGTTGATCCAACCTTTAGCACGACCACCGTAAGACATCGCATCTAATGAATCTGAACCTTGTGGGACGTACTCATAGTCGACAACCAGAAAGTTTTCGTAATCATCGCCGTTTTCAATCACGCTGCCAAAGCTGTCGGATAGAATGTTATCGAGTGGCTTGGTCAAAATAATGCGACCTTGGTACGGGTCAAAGTCATAGTCGACGCCCGGCTCAAGTGGGATTTCATTCTGCACTAGGCCAGATTCATCTTTTACTTTGACGTAAACTTTGTCACTTCCCGGTACCGCTTCACCATGACGAAGGAAGTACAGAGAGCCGCCTGTACCCAAGAACTCATCGTGTGCATACAACGAATCTGCTTCTGCGGTAAAACCGACCATGTTCAGACGATCTTCACCGTATTGTGTAGTATCGCGAGTGCGATAATCAGCTTTGAAACCATAGAGGCTACGGTTGTAATCGTTGTTCTCAGTGCCTGTTAAACCCGTGTTGTAGTTACCCCACAAGTATTGAGACTTATCGTATTCCACATTGAGGTAAACCTTGCCCTTGGTGTTGACCACTTTTTCGATGTTTGAGCTGTCACCATAGTTACCGTAATAAAGCTCATCGTCGTCTTCGAGGATATCGAACACATCCGAATCGTCTGAGGCGAACGGATGTTTGAACATGTCTTTGATTTCACTTTCTCGCGTATCAAAGTGAGTTGTTACACGAAGTTTGTCGCCAAATTTACCCTGACCAAAGTACGCTAAACGACCTTGGTTATAGATGTCATTTTGATACTGGTCATCGACACTTAATGCATCGCTATTACCAGACACATTATTCTTACCAACATAAAGATCAGCCAAACCGGTTTGTGCGTAGTACGTATCTGGAATACGAACGTACAGCTTGTAACGACGTTCATCACCGTTATCAAACACAACCTTGGTAGGGAAAATGTAGGAGTCTGTTGGTAAGTACTGCTCTGCATATAAGTTGCCATCTTCGACATCAAATTCATCTTCACCGATGATGACTTTATCTACGCCTTTCAAGCCAGTGCCGATGAACTTCGCTAAACCCGCATTGGTCGGGATGTTGTGACGCATCAGCTTTGCCTGTCCGTAACTTTTACCTTTGCTCTCTTCATCGTCGTTATCGTTTCGGTCGATATCGACTTCAGAGTCCGGCTTAACTAAGTCAGTCACACCAACGGTGGTCACATCCATGTTGCCATCTTTGTCCCACGCTTTTAGGCGGAACATCAGCTGCTCACCGACCTCAAACTGATAATCAACATCAGTTTGACCATCCCAATTGATGTCAGAGTCGTTCGCCAGTTTATCGCCTTCAAGCACAGCGATTGGCTCAGACAGACCAAAGTCACCCACTCGGTACACTTCCAACTGGTACTTTTTGATGTAGTAACCGTAGTTGGTGGTAATGGTGAAACCGACGCTGTCACGCAGTGTGCCTTGTTCGACTTCTAATTCATCGCTGACACTGACATCTAATACTGGGTCAAAGCGAGTGATGTCACGGCTTGCCCAAATAGCGCCTTGCTCTAAGTAAATACGCGAGCTGTCTTGGTCTTGGTTCGGCTTGGTGATTTCAATGCCAGTCGTCTCAGAACCGAGTTTTTCAAGCTTACCTGTGTCTTTCGCTACCGCCATCACAGGAATGGCCGTTAACACACACGTCGCTAAACGAGACTTACTAAATACTTTCATACAATTTCCAGTTACGGTTCCAATGGCTTACTTCTGTTCACTTTGTTGGTCTTTGCGATGAACGCTAAAGTTGAACTTGGTGAGCTTGTTCGGGGTAATTCGCAACACTTTTGGGTTTTCGCTCACCACTTCCATGGAGGTGGAGAGCGAATCAGTGTCCAACTTCACGAGGAAGTTCTTACCTTTCTTATTGAGTACCCATTGGTCGGGCACGTGGTAACGACCGTACTGGTCTGTGTAAATAACGATTCCCTCAACCGTCATCAACTTAACGCCCGGAATACCATCTTCGTAAATACCTTTGTTCTCGATAACGATTTCCCACAGGTAATCCTCGCCATCGCGATACAGGTTTCTGGTTACGTTGAGGTTTTCCGCGCTCAGTCCCTTTTTCTTGTCCGATTCATGCTTAAACTGAATCTGACCTTGTGCGTCGAACTCGATACGAGAGCCCGCATCGGTTGTGACGTAGAAATCAAAGCTTTGCTGTGTGCGAGTTTTAAATTGAATCACCACTTTGCTGGTTTCTGGCAGTGTTCGGTTCACTGAATGTCCCCAAAGGTCACCAAGCTCCAAACCTTGTTCAAGTGCAGTGGTTATCGCACCATCTTGAATAGCAACGTCTTGACCATCACGAATGATGTGCGTCGAATCAGCGATGTAGCCTTGTGTTGCTAAGTTCGCAGTTAGCTCAACATCAAACGCGGTTGCATCAGCTTGGAATCCATCTTTGTTATGATCTTCAAAAACTTTACCGATGATCGATGAGGTATCGAACACCTTGTCCGGCTCAATGGTCACTTTGGCGGTGTCTTCATTAGAAACAGCCGAGCCATCAACCTTCGCTACTGCGGTGTTGATGTAATCACCAAAAGTGGCACCTACCGAGACACGCAATAAGTAACGAATACGCAGCTTCTCGCCCGGATCAAAGTTCAACGATGTGAACATTAACTTGCCCGTATCTGATGGATCTTGAGAGATAACCTGATCGTCTTCCGTACCGAACTCACCATCAATGCCGCTTAGCACAACTTCTGATGTATCCACGATGTATTTCAGACCACCTGGGTAACGGTCTTCCACAGTCACGTTCTTAAAGTAAGATTCATTGTTGTTCTCAACGATGATCTCGTACTCAACCGCATCACCCACTTGCGCGGTATCTTGCAACGCAGACTTGGTCAGCTCCAACTCTCCAGAATTATCAGGAATCTTCTTGATATGAGTAGTTACACTGTCGCTGGTTTCGGTACCGTCAGATTCGGTCGCCGTAAAGGTATTGGTAATGTCGTCATCCAAGCCCTTACCTAGCGTACCCACGACCTCAAACGCGTAAGCATTTCGTTTGTTGGATTTCAGGTTAACGGTAGTGTCTAAGTCTTTATTCGACGGGAAAGAATGACGCTGAATAACCGCGCCCGAGTCGTCGACTTCCACACCTTCAATTGTCCAATCGATAAAGACTTTATTACCTGTGCTGTTTTGTAGTCCACTGATCTCATCGGTTAGACGAACATTAGCCGCGTTACCTTGACCGTTGTTGGTCACGGCTAAGTAATAAGTGACACTGTCGTCATCTTCGGTGTATTCAGGCTTATCAGAACGTTTTTCAACAACCAGATCAGCACCCACTGGCGGCAAATCCAAAGCAGATACTTGATCTGCCACTGCCTGCATCGAGGTTTCAGAGGCCAACATGCCTTTAGAACGAGCGCGCATCGCTGGGCTACCAGTTAAGTCGAGGTAGTATCCAAGCACATCGATATTAGTCAGCATGTCTTCGTTGACCGTCAATGTGAACGTGTAATCAATCTTGCCGCCCGGCGATATGTCGACCAAGGTGAACAGGTCTTTGTCGTCATCAAAGGTGCCAGGTTGAGTTTCAGCCCCTTCTGATGTTGCCGTTAGTGTCCATTCATCAAACGCATTACTAAAATTACCATCAATATGATCACCCATGGATTCAGAGAACTGGGTATAAAGCGCGACATCTTTGGCTATACCTCGGCCTATGTTTTGCACCACTAAGTGATACTCAACCTGCTCTCCCGGCACGTAATACGAGGCATCGGTAAACAGCTCAGCTTGAACCACAGCCGCAACTGTTTGAACTGGAGGACTGATAACATCGCCGCCATCTACTTGCGCAGTATTAATGATGTGTCCGGTCGCGGTATCGACTACGGTGCCTTTTGAGCGGAACACAACTGTGCCGTGCGGTGCAATATCCACACTGTACTCAATCGGGCTAATTTGCTCCGTCGTCGTTCCTACCGTGGTTGACTCAACAACCAAAGAAGTGGTTCCAGCAACAAAAGCAGGCCCAGTGGTACCATCGTAATAGCCCACCTCTATCGTGCTCATGTCATCGACAACACTTAAATCGCTGATGTAGTTGTTAGAGGTGTTTTCAATGGTAATCAAGAATTCCAGCTCACCACCCGGCTCATACTCGGTTTGTACGTTAGTTTTCGTCGCAACAAACTCAGAGTCTTTCGGTGTCATGACTACCGTTGAGTCTTGTGGTGTTCCGTTATAAGTGATGGTTGCCGTGTTACTGATATCGCCAATCGCCGTCGTACGAATCAACGCCTTAACATGGAATGTCACGGTACTTTGTGGCGCCACATCCATACTCACATCGATATCTTCACTCAAGTCGAACGTCTTGGGAGTGACAACAGAGCGATCATCCGAGGCGTCAAAGCTCACTTCCCATAGTAGGAATGCCGACTCTTGTTTATCCGCGGTCGTGTCGACTTGAATGTCACTGATGATGTCTTGAAGTTGAACACCAGATGCAAACGCATCAGAGCTGTTGGTTACGGTGATGTCGTAGTTAATCAGCTTGGTTACTTCATACGATGGCGTATCAACCGTCTTCTTGACCGAAACCGTCGCCAACACTGGTGTACTGGTAGCACTGTCATCAAATGTTGTGCCGTCAAAGGTCGCTGATGCGATGTTAGTAATATCGCCTGTCGCCAACAGATTAGTCGCAACTTGAATAGTGAAAACAATACTGTCTTGAGGCGCAATATCGAGCGTCTCATGAAGGTCTTCACCACGGGTTGCATCCGGTAATGGGGTTTCACCGGTTGTCGATACCGCCGATATTTGGATTGAAGCAGGGTCAAAAGCTTGTTCAGTCGTACCACCTGCAATCGTGGTTTCAACCGACTTCAGCGCATCTTCAATAGCAACATCTTCAGCCCAACCTAAGCCGTTATTCTTAACGGTCACGGTGTACTGAAGTGTTTCTCCCGGAAGGTACTCTGCTTTATCGACATCTTTAGTGATCTCAACTTGCGCATCTTCTGGAATGTAGGTCGCGTCTGCAGAGTGCTCACCGTCGTCGCTATCAACTTTAACGACGTTAGTGATCTCGCCTTTGGCCTTATCATTAACAGTGTTGGTCACGACAAATGAATAACTGTCACCCGGGTGAATGCTGTAAGTCGCACTATAACCCTGTGCGTTATTAACCACATCTTTGCGAGCGTTCAGGGCTGGATCGCCACTGCCATCAAGCTGTTCGTCGCTAATGATCCAATTACCTGTCAACGCTTGCTCTTGATCTGGGCTGTTAGCCACCTCTGTCATGATGGTGTCGATACGATCGGTTAGAACTTGATCGACAAGGTAACCTTCACCCGTGTTAGCCACAGTGATCTTGTATGAGATTGGTTGACCCGGTTGGTATTTGGCATCAGGTTCTGCAATTGGCGTCGTTTCTTTGGTTAGAACCAATTGACCCGACTTCGGCGTGATAAAGCCTTCTCGTAAGCGAGCGATCTTCGAATCGTCCAAACCATGTCGCAGATAAGCCGTATTGGTGAAGCGCCCAATCGCGTCATCTCGTACCTTGCCTTGGACGTGAATACGGACAACTGTGTACTTATCGCCGCCACCCGTACCGGCATCGTCACGCCCTGCCATCTTGATCGATTCGACAGGTAAATCGATGTCTGGACTGTTTTGAGCAACTAGCTTATCTAGCTCTGAAAAATCATTAGCGTCAGGGTCTGACGGCGCCGAGTTATAAAGCACATCGTAATCAACCGTCCATTCTGTCAATGCCGTTTTCATTGAGCCATCAACGGTTTCGACTTCAAAGCTTCTGATGATGTCACGAATCGAAAACAGGCCAGAATCCACATCGTCATTGGTGATGTCGATATAGTAATTCACTGTTCCACCCGGCACGTACTCAGGCGTATCCGTCCATTTATCAATCAGGATATTCGAGCGGCCAGGGTTGAGGGCAATATCGTTGGTGTTATCGCCATTCACTTGTGCTGTATTGGTGATGGTACCTGTCGCTGACGTAGAAACTCTGCCTTTCACGTCAAATACAATGTGCTCACCTGGGCGAAGGTCGACAGTTGCATTCAATGGTACACTGCCGTTGTAGTTACCTCGTACGTCATAAGAACCAACAGGTTCCACAGCAATCGCGGTGGTCCATTCAGAGAACGCATCATCACCATCTTCGGTTTTGATGGTATGAATAGCATCGATAACACTCACGTCATTCGCGATGCTATCACCCGTATTCTCTAGCGTAACTTGATACTCAACATCCCCGCGAGGTGCGTAGGTACAGCTACTGCCATCGTTTGAAGGAACTGAACAACCAGCCGATTCACCATCGGTGTAAACCAAGGTTTTGAAATAGTCGAGCTCAGCTTCTTGAGGTGGGATAGTTTCTGACGTCGCAGACTCATTTTCTGCCGTCACTCGGTTGGCTTCGATAGTTCCCAAAGCGTCATCACGGATAACACCCGTTAAGTTAAACGTCAGTATTTCACCTGCGGCAATATCGGTTTCAATATTCAGGTTATTGTTTGGGTTATAGCTAGGAACATAGGTATCGACGTTGGCATCAATACCATTACTGATTTCGTGAATGATATCGCCCGAAACAAAGGCAGACTCCATTGTTCCGCCAATAACCTCAACTTGGATATCCTTTACCGTGTCTTTGATTTGAATATCATTCGCCCAACCGTTTTCAGTGTTAGTGACCACAAATTCATACTCAACTTCGTCACCCGGCAGATAGGTATCCCCATCATTGAACGGGTTGCCGTTAATCGACACCACGCGTTTTTCAACACTGATATTATTTCCTAGTGGCATTAGAGTCGCAGTACGAACCTTACCGTCATAATTCGCTTTGTTTTGAATATCGCCCAACGCATCCTCACGAATCTCAGCATGGATGGTGAACGTTAGGCTTTCTTGAGGCGCGATAACAATGTCGTTATCAATATTGACGTTATTACCAGAAACGAAGTCAACCGCGTCTGTAATCGAACCTACCGCTGCCGTTTTTTCTAGCTGCACTTCCCAACCAGATAAAAATGGCTGGCCGACAGGGTCAGTGCCAGACGTCGAGGCATCTTCTGCAATGCGAGTCTGAATTGCAGAAATAGTATCTTCAAGGCGAGAACCATACTCAATACCATTACCCGTGTTCTTAATTTGAACTCGGTAGTAAACCTCACTTTCACCAGCGACTTGAGAATACTCAGTCTTTGCCGAGGAGAGGCCTGCGTCATAAAATGCTTTCTTAGAGAACGAAATTTCAGGCTCAGCCATCTTTGCAGGTGGAGATACGGCAATTAGTTCATTTCCGTCATCTTCATCGATGTACGCTCGGTTAGTGAAAGAACCTACTGCTTTCGGACTGATTTTGGCCTTGATGACGTAACGCACAAACGATGACAATACTACACCGCCAAAGTTGTCTGCCGATATATCAAAGTGCGTATCAATCGGTTGATTGTCTTTAATCGAGTTATCTACATCAGGATCTGAAATCCCCGATCCATCAGCGAAAGTTTCAATCATCCAACTATCAAACGCCGAACCGCGAGTTCCATCGTAGTATTGAGTCGTTATCTGGTCGATATCATCACGCAGGCTAATGTCATCAACGTGCGCCGATGCGATGTTCTCGATTAGGATTTCATACTCGATGTAGCCGCCAGGCATGTAATTGGTAGCACCAACCAACTCATTACCATCCGTGTCGTAGTAAGCCAGAATGTTTTTTTCGTAATCAATTTTGCGACCAGTTTGCGAAATATTATGAGATATCGTGTCGCCATCGACGGTTAGAACGTTAACAACATCGCCATTGGCTTTGTCATTGATGGTCGCGACAACTTGGTACTCAAGCTTAGCGCCCATCGGAATATCGGCTTCAACATTTAGGTTACTGTTGGTTGATGTGTAAACATTGCCAGCACCTGCGCCCGCATCCACATACTCAGAATCAGTTCCAGTTGCGATCGATGTGATGGTCCAATCTGAATACGCTGGTCCTGTATTACCATCCACTAAGCTGACCGTAATATCTTCGAGGTTATCGACGATTGGAATATCGTGAGCGTTACCTTTGCCGTCATTCTCAATCACTAAGTGATAGGTCACGGTTTGAGCGGGCTCGTACACCGCTTCATCAGTCGTTTTATCAAAATCTAAATGGTAGCCATCGGGAATCACGACGGTATCTCGATAATGAATATCACCGACCGCATCCGGTCTTACGGTACCTGTTACTGTGTAAGTCACGTCTTCGCCAGCATCGATATCAATCGAGGTTACGATGTCAGTGTCGTTCGCAACATCACCGTCTTTGGTACCATCTGTTGTACCCGCGTTCGCAGGATCGCTCTTAGCAACCGCCACCGTAAACTTGTTTGAACCTACCGAATCATCGAAAAATGGATTACCTGAATTGCCATCTTGTAGCTCCACTGATATGTCATTAATCAGTTCGTTAACGTCTACGTTGTTTCGATAACCATGTCCATCTTGAGAGTTGTACCTAATGGTATAAGTCAACTCATCTCCCGGAGAGTAGCGGTTAATGTTAGTAGTGCGAACAACGCCGCCGTTATTATGTACCTGATGGTTTTCAGCCACGGCACGTTTGGCATACTCACAATCGTCAGTACAACCGGCATTATCATCATGAATCAGCACGGCTTCGTTGCGGATTATGCCGCCGTCTCTGTCCGCTACACCGTTAGATACCGCATTGTCTTTGACATGCGCCTTAATACGCACCGTGACAAAGTCTTTGGCCGGAATTGAAACTGGGAACTCCACATCTTCAGTCGTTTGAGGGCCGAAACCAGAGCCAGTATCAACAGACCAATAGTCAAACGGGTTTTGATTAAGAACATCTTCTACTTCACCATCTTTATCATTCGCTAGCGTAGTAGTGATCTCACTCAGGCGATCCATGAAGATAAGATCGGTCTCATCAGTGTCGCTGTTATTGCCAATAACGATGGTGTAGGTGAGATCTTCACCCGGCGTGTAGCGGACAACATCGGTCGTTTTGGCTAATGAAACATTGATGTCATAGGTACTGTGTGAGTTATCTATTTGAGCGGAAGAGCTGTGGTCACGGTCTGTAATAGGATCGTAAACATCAACACGGTTCGATACTTGTTCTTCTTCATAGTCAGACTTAACAATGCCGCTCACCTCATAGTGAACCCACCCTCCGGGAGTGATATCAACGTCGGTATCGATGTCAGTGTCGTTAGCAATGTCACCGTAACGAGAACCCGGTTTATCTGTGTTGGTCGAACCTACAATTGTCCAACTATTAAAGAAGTTAAGCGCTGAAATACTATCTTGTACCGTTGCGTCATTTGCATAGCCAACACCGCGGTTATAGATATAAATATCGAACGTAGCGCGCTCACCTACAACAAAGTCGGTATTTTGAGCGGTCTTAGCGACTACAAGATTCGGCTCGCTAGGATAGGTACGTACCGTATCCGATAGATTAGTATCTGGTCCCGTCACTGTTGCGGTATTGGTGAATGCTCCCCAAAGAATCTCACTGTCGACACTGCGATCGAGTGTCCCAACAATGGTATAAGTAATCGTCGCACCTGGCGGGAGCTGAGCGGTGGCATCCAGATCATTGTTATCCGAGAACGATCCAGGGTCAGTCACGGCTTTCACCCACGGGGAGTCTGCCTCTCTTTCTGCACTGATCGTCCACGAAGAGAACACGGGCTTGGTTTCACCCGGCTCGTGAAGTAACTCTGCTTCTATGGTACTGATTTCATCTTTAACATTGATGTTAGAGGCGAAACCGTTCCCTGCTGGGTTGGTAATGCTGATCGTATAAGTGACAGTATTGGTGGTGTCGGTATACGCGTTTTGTTCATCATGACCATCAACACGCTTATCCAATACTAAGTAGTAATCTCGTGGGTATGAGCCTCTATCGGAATAAAGTACGCTGTCAACCGTCACTTCATTACGGATTTCATCATCGGCAATGGGGTTTACGGTCGCGGCAATGCTATAAACGATCTTATCGTGTGGAGCTAGCTTTGCCTTCACATCTAAGATCTTTTGATTCTTCTGATTACCTTCTATGTCATCAGTAAAGCCGGGATCACTGTTTGTCGAAATTGAGCCGTCAGAGGCATAAGATTTCGCAGTAATAATCCAGCTCAAATACGCTTTAGTCGGTGTATCATTAATAGACTGAGTCATGACAGAGACTAAATCATCATAAACCGGTACATCAATCGCGTAGCCGTCACCGTTATTCTCTACCGTGATGTCGTAGTTCAGGGTACCGCCAGCTGAGTAGTAACGAGAATCCACTTCCTTTTGGACTTTTAATTTCGAGTTTGGCATTTGTACACCAGAGCCTGACTCGCCTAAGTTATCCCCTAAGCACAAGCCCGCATCGGTACCATCATCAACAATCTGCCCCACACTGGTGTCTGCCACTTTTGCGGTCAGCTTATAATGAACGAAACCCTCAGGTGCGAGGTCGACTTTCAAATTGATGTCGTTTGTTGTCCAAGTATTGTAATTAAATGAACCATAATTCGATCCTTCACCACTTCTATCAGCGACTTCAAGCTTCCACTCGGAAAATGCTGAAGCATTAGAGCCATCCGTTTGCTCTGTCACGATACAAGCAAATTTATCGACAACTTCGATATCGTTGGCGAAGAACTCTGTGTCCTTGTTAGAAATAACAATGTCATAGACCACTTCGTTATCACCGACTATCCCCGGAACATAAGTCGTATCTGTGGTGTTCTTATTACGTGTAATTTGACTTGATGACGTCGTCAGAACGTCTTTCGAATCGAGAATATTAGCCAAAGCATCGCCAGAATCTGCGAGGCCATCAGCATCAACCACTCGGGCTGCAACTTGGGGAATTTGACCAACAGACACAGGGCTAACGTCCACCACAACGGAATAAACAATCTGCTCACCGGGATAGATAGACACTTTGTCTTCTAGTGACTTGTTGGACTCCTTTCCAGATGCATTGAGTTCAGAAAGGCTATTAGAACCGATCGAGGTCACTTCATTGGTCCAAAAATCGTAAGGGTTACCCACCGTGTCAGTTGCGTTCTTTTCGTTGCTGACATCGTTGCCTAGATCGGTTTCAAGATCCGCAAGAAACTGCTGAACAGAATAATGGTACGCGATACCAGTGTTTGCTTGGTTAGCAACCGTGACCGTATAGGAAAACTCATCGTCGACTAGGTAGTTATCCGATTGGTTCAAGGTATGTGTCAGGGTGATACTAGGCTCAGTGGGTGGAGTGATAACCTCATCAACTGTGACCAAATCATCGCGTGTTTCAGCGGTTATACCGTCATTAACGATGTCGCCGACTAAACTGTCGGCAACGGTCGCTTGAATTTCGTAAGTCACAGAACCGCCTATATCAATCGACGCATCACTTACTGATAAGTCCCCTGATTCGGCGAAGGTGCCTGGATCGCTTTTGCTGCCTTCAACCTTGGTGGCAGAGTTAACGTTGTCAGTAAAAGCTTGTTGCAAAGCCCCTTCAATATTGAGTGCCTTTATATCTGAAATGATATCTTGAACGTCGAGCGCCTGAATAAACGTATCGCCAGTATTCGAAACCTTAATCTTATAGGTGAGTTTGTTATTGAGTTGATAGTTCGCTTTATCGACCGAAACAACAACATCATGTTGATACACACCACGCTGAATGGATTCTGTATTTGATTCAACAGCATCCAATAGTCCTGTGCTCGCACTTGCGAAGTTATCAATCGTACCGGCTGCGTTAGCAGAAACGGTGGCGACCATGGTGTAGGTCACTGACCCACCAGCCGCAATACGCACACCTGATGCATCTAAGTTTCCGAAGCGACTGTAATCACCTGGAGATGACAAGAAGGAGGATTGCGCTTGAGTCGAGACTTGCGAGAACGCGCTGACATTATTCCCTTGGTCATCTGTCGTTAAGATATTTAACAGCTCATCCTTAACGTCCAACTCAGCAATAGCTTTATCCGACTCATTCGTTAAAACAAGCGTATAAGCCACCTCTTGGTCGTTGTCGTAAGACGCGCTGTCAACAGACAGATCCATAACAAGACCCGTTGTGTCCGCATAGGAGGCAAATGGAATCAATAAAATAGATAAGAAAAAGGCAAGGTTGTATCTGAACATTAACGCGCACTTCACAGTAGATTGACAAGTGTCTAGGCAAAAAGCCATAGATTTGACGTCACTAATTTGGCACTTAGTCTATTAGGGACATGCGCAACATACAGTTCAAATAATCCGAACAATTAACATCTGTAAAAAACAAATTACTGAAGATGTTAAATAGAGAATCTGATGTCTAAATTAGAATCAAGACATTGAGTTAATTATCAGAAGGTTAATGTTTTAATGAGTGAGTTTTCACAGTTGTTACGTAACTTCAGAAAGGAACTTCAATTTACACAAACAGAGTTTGCAACCTACTTAAATCAGCTGGACGACGAGTTTAATGCGGTTGACGTCGTAACGATAAATCGTTGGGAAAACAGTAAGGTAAAGCCTAGTACATACAAAGCACTCAAGATCTTACAGTACCTTGGCGGAGATTTGTTTGAGACAATAAAGAGCTTTAAATCCGAACAAAAAGACACACTAATCGAACTGTTTTTAAACGAATCCTATGGCTCATTTCAAAGTAGAATTTCAGCTCTATCAGGCCTGAATCAACAACAAGGCAAACGCAACTTTAAGTCACGGCCTTTAATGTCAGAGCCGTGTGACACTGGCGTTATCGACAGAATCAAACTACTTTCTAAATTCACAAAAGTCGATATTTCGCCATTGGACCAAATTGATTTATATCTCTACTACTGTGAGAAAAAAGTACATGGTCACAAACTGATCAATGTAGATGGTGACATTGTGAGTCACAACGTAGGCTTTTTCTTTGAAGACCATCAATTTGAAACATTAAAAACTCAAGAGCTAGATCTAAGAATGGCCTGCTCTTTAAATTCAAGCAAAAGCATAAATTATTTTAATATAAGCTCACACTCAGAGACAAAAGATCATGTTATTGAGCATATAGTTTCAGATATACAGTTACTTTCTCAGAACAAAAACATTAAAAAATATTCTGTTTTAGTAAAAGACCCCAACATGATGAAACTCTTGAAGGGCGTGGGGTTTGAAGTATTTAAATTTTCAGAACCTTCTGCTAAAAAATGTAATATTACATTCAAAAATAAATATTATAGCTACTGTATATTAACGATTGATAAAATAGACTATCTGACGAATCGGAACGTAATGTCACTAATCAAAGATGAATATTCTACCATGATGAAATTTCCGCAATTACTGCGCGAAGCGCGCAAGAAATTGAAGTTAACGCAAAAGGATTTTGCGGTATACATTAATCACTTAGATGATGAATTCAGCTCTGTAGATGTCGTAACGATAAATCGATGGGAAAATAGCAAAGTAAAGCCAAGTAATTACAAAGCCCTAAAGCTACTGGACTGCCTTGGTCTGGACTTGTATACAACGTTGAAATCCTTTGATTCAGAAGATAACGAAGACAGTGCATTACTTGAAGACTTCCTTCGTGAGAGGTTCTTTTCGTTTCAAAGCCGAATATCGTCTATCACTAAAGGGGAAATAGAAGAAGGCTGCGACTGTCAGATCATGCCACTAATGACAGATCAGAATGACAAATCAGTAATAGATAGAATAAAGCTGATTTCACAATATACAAAGGTGGATCCTTCAGCTCTTGATACTATCGACCTGTTTCTCTATTGCAGTGAAAAAAAGGCGCATGGCAGAAAAATGGTCGATGTTAATGGCGATATTGTTAGTCATAGCCTAGGTTTTTTCTTCAACGAAGAGGTATTCGAGCAATACCAAAATAAACATCTACATATTAAGCAAGCCTGCTCTTTAGATTCTAATCATAACTTAAATTACATTGTGGTTAGCGGTCACTCTGAGAAGCGTGAACAATCTATTGCGAACCTGATTTCCGATATGAAGCTTCTTGCAAGAAATACTAAGATTAAAAAGTATTCCATGATCATAAAGAACCCAAGTGCATTGGAACTTATGAAGAACATCGGATTTGAAATATGGAAGTTTTCAGAACCAACAGAACAAAAGTCGAACATCACCTTCAAAAACAAAAACTACCGCTATTGCGTACTGACTATCGACAAGATCGAATTACTGAGTAATAAACATGTTATTTCTTTTATTAGTAAATATGGTTAAGCACCGGATTTTACCAACGATAGAAAGCTTATACTAAATTCTGCTTAAGCTTTTCTTCCAACGCTTGGATACACAGCTTGATGGCGATAGGCGTATTTGAAGCAAATGGGTTTAGCGCATAAACCGTGTTGGTGGGTAATTCAAAGCTTGGCAGCACGTCGACAACATCACCAAATAACTGAGGAATGCAGAAATCTGGAATCACACCGATACCAACACCTGATTTAATCAGTGCAAGGCAACTATGGAATGAATTAGTGGTACAACTGGCTTGTTGTTGGTAGACGAAGTCTTGCTCACCTTGAGAGCTAAAATGATGAGTCACCTGTTTTCCCTGCCATGAGTTAGCAATATAAGGAATTGATTCAAGTTCACGCTCTCGCATGCTTTCTACGCCGCACAACACGTCTTTAAACTCGCCTAACCGTTTCTGCTTAAGATTACTGTCGCGCGAGCTACCCACTCGTACCGCGAGATCAATATCGTGATCCATGAAATCCAAGTGTTGATCATCACTGATCAGCTCAGGCTTTAGTTTCGGGTATTGCTTCATTAAATCCGCAATAACAGGCGCTACCAATAAATCCATCAAGGCATTCGGAGCTGTGATACGAATCCGGCCTTGTGGCTCTTCTAGCTCGGCTTTTGCCATATCCCAAGCCGATTCAGCGATCACATTGATGTCTTTGCAACTCAAATAAAAGCGCTCACCCATGCTTGTCAAAGTTTGTCTTCGTGTTGTGCGTTTAAGGAGAGAGGCGCCTAACTCTTGTTCTAGAATTTTGAGATGTTGACTGACGACAGATTTAGACAACTCTAACTTTTCAGCCGCAGCCGAGACTGAACCCTGATCTACGATATGAGCGAAAATCGACATCTGCTTTAGCTTACTCATCTTATTGTTCTCTTTTTACAAACAGTATTTTCCATTATCTCTGTTTTTAAAATCAATTTCCAAGACTAAACTCAATTCAACTTATCGAAATACCAAATAAAAAAGACAGTGCTCGAAACAAGACTGTTATGGAGAAAGACAATGTTAGACAACCAAATTTTAGAAGCATGTAAGCAAGGCATTAACGCGTGGCAAAAGGCTTTCAACAACCAAGATGCGAAAGGTTGTGCCGATCAATATACTAAAAGCTGTGTAATGGAAGCGCGTCCATTTGGTACTTTTGAAGGTCATGAAGCGATTCAAGCATTTTGGCAAAACATCATCGACCAAGGTTTCAAAGACGTTGATTACACCGATGTAAAATGGGAAGAGCACCCAGACGGCGGTTACATTCTTACCGCGAGTTGGACAATGAACAAAGCGTTTGGCGTTGTACATCATGAACACTGGGCACTTGAAGCCGATGGCTGCGCTCGCTTAGTCAGCGACAACTTCGAAGTTCAAGGCGAACGCTAGAGCTGTAATTAACAGCTAGAAGCTCAAAAATAGAAACAGAAAACAAAAAGCCAGCAATCCAAATGGACTGCTGGCTTTATAATGTTCACTCTTGTCGCCCTTTCACTTGGTTTGAAGGTGATTGAGTGACTCTACACAATCACTCAACACGCTCATCATTTCAAATCAAAGTGTCTGGTAAGACAGAACAAATACAAGTCAAAGTTACAGTGCTGCTTTCTTCGCTTCTGTAATCCAACCATCGAACGTGCTTTGGTTCGCTTTGATCCAACCGTTTACGTGCGCTTCGATATCCGCAGAGCTGTTCTTACCTTTACTCATCATCATGTTCTGAGCGCTTACATCATTGATGTTAAGTTTGATGATTTCAAAAAGCTTCGCTGCTGATGGGTTGTTCTTAGCAAACTCTTTATTCGCAATAATGCGCATTGAGTTCATTTCGAAGCCGTAGTTTTTGCCGTTAGATAGCGTCGTATCCACGTTCGAACGCTCGCCAGGAAGTGCTGAGAAAGGAACTTCTAACCAAACTACATCTTCGTTAGGCACCAATACGCCACTTACCCAGTAAGGTGTCCACGTGTAGTAAAGGATTGATTCACCCTTTTGGTAACGAGAAATTGTATCTGCAATGATTGCAGCGTAGTTACCTTGGTTGTGAGTTACCGTATCGTCCAGTTTGAACGCTGAAAGTTGGTGTTCAATCACCATCTCACAACCCCAACCTGGGTTACAGCCTGTTAGGTCTGCTTTGCCATCACCGTCCGCATCAAACAGCTTCGCGATTTTTGGATCAGTTAATTGACCAATGTTGGTGATGTTGTACTTTTCAGCCGTTTTCTTATCAATTAGGTAACCTTGAGCAGCGCCGCTTACATATTGGCCTTCACGGTAGAATTTCTCATCACCACCTGCCATTGTGTATTTATCAGCATGAAGCGGGAACCAACCTACCGTTAGGAACGTTGCGTCACCCTTTGCAATCGAGGTGTAGCCTACGTTGTAGTCCACTTCTTGAGTTGATTTCACGTCATAACCCAGTTCTTCTAGAGCACGGTTAACGATCAATGTTTGGAATGTCTCTTCCGCTACAGACGATTGAACAGGCTGAACTGATACGCCATCACCCGGTAGGCTTGCTGCCCACACGTTAGTCGATACCGCTAATGTAGAAACGATGCTTACTGCGAGTTTACTCTTCCATGAATTATTCATTGTTGTTTTTCCTTAATTGAAGTTCTGATTTGTTACCGCGATTAAGTACATTCAGTACAAGGGAAACAGGTCCCATGCGATACCAGCGTAATTTTGTATTACCAGCATTGACACCCAGTACTTGGGTGATTCTGTCTAATAAGATGGCTAAGATAACGATGCCTAAACCACCAACAGCGGCCAGTCCCATATCTAAACGGCCAATACCTCTCAGTACCATTTGACCTAAACCACCTACCGCAATCATTGATGCGATAACCACCATCGATAACGACAACATCAGTGTTTGGTTCACGCCCGCCATGATAGTTGGTAATGCAAGTGGCAGTTGAATTCGGTAAAGCATCTGCTTTTTGC
The DNA here is from genome assembly GCF_041467655.1 of Vibrio sp. 10N.247.311.49. Lineage (NCBI taxonomy): Bacteria > Pseudomonadati > Pseudomonadota > Gammaproteobacteria > Vibrionales > Vibrionaceae > Vibrio > Vibrio sp. 10N.247.311.49. The sequence goes on along the minus strand of NZ_JBFSVA010000001.1, from coordinate 378,481 downwards.
TTGCACCGAATGAGTGACCCGCTTCGATCAATTCTTCCGGAACTTGCTGAATACCCAAGATGGTCAAACGAACAACAGGAGGAAGTGCGAATATGATGGTCACCACGACACCCGGAACGTTACCGATACCAAACAACATGACGATCGGTACTAAATAAACGAAGGCTGGTGTGGTTTGCATAGCATCCAAAATTGGGCGCACGAATTTAGCCGCCGTGTTACTTCGAGCGAGCCATATCCCCATGGGTAAGCCAATCAATAGGCAGAAGAATACGGATGTCATGACCAGTGACAATGTGGTCATTGCTTCAGACCAAGCGCCAATCAAGCCAATGAAAGTCAAAGATACGGCCGTTGCAACGCCAAGCTTCAAGTTTGAAAACTGCCATGCCACTAGAAACAAGATGATCAACATGAATGGTGCTGGCGTAGACACCAACGCCGTTTCAAATGAACTTAGGATAAAATCGATAGGCACACGGATTGCCTGGAATAATGGGCGTCCGTGCTCAACTAACCAATTCAGTCCAGACTCAACCCAAGTGTCAACAGGCAGCACAGCCTCTGCAAAAGGGTTAAGTGGATCAAAAGGTGTCGTTTCAACGGTTTCGCTGCTTAACCAATCCGCTGACGGTGAGGTATCAGCGGATTGACCCCAAGGATCACTTGCAGGTTGAGCTGCAGGAGCCGATTGAGACCATGGGTCATTATTTGTTTGTTCAGACGACATGATCTACCCCTTATCCAATGTTTGTAACAGTCGTGACTTAGTCACCACGCCAAAGTAATTACCTTGCTCATCCACAACAGGCACTGAGTAAGGCACACCACCAACTAGGCCAAGCACATCATTGATTGGTAAATCAGGGTTCAGCGTTAATCCATCATCGAGCTGCGCGCTGACGAGTGATTTGTTCTCTTTGTGAGCTTTACGAAGCGAGTCAATAGAGACAATGCCGGAGTAACGGCTGCTCTTCTCAACTACGATGCCGTATTCGCGGTCGTTATCCATTAAAATTTGCAGAGCGGACGCCGGGCCATCGTGTTCTGATTTTTTAAATACCGCGGCTGGCTTCTTACGCGCAATGTCTTTCACAGTAAGCACGCTTGCCACGTTCACACCGCGGAAGAAAGCTTCGACATAATCGTTGGCTGGGTTATTAAGAATATCGTCTGGAGTACCTACTTGAACCACTTCGCCATTTTGCATAATCGCAATTCGGTCACCGATACGCATCGCTTCATCCAAATCATGTGAGATAAAAACAATGGTTCGTTTATCGTCATTTTGAAGGCGAATAAGCTCATCTTGCATTTCTGTACGAATCAAAGGATCGAGTGCCGAGAACGCTTCATCCATTAACAAGATATCTGGGTCACATGCTAGTGCACGAGCCAAACCCACACGCTGCTTCATACCACCAGATAGTTCATCTGGGTAAGACTCTGAATATGCGCCAAGGCCAACGCGTTCAAGCGCTTCAAGTGCTGACTGCTTTCGTTGTTCAACTTCAACACCCGCAAGCTCTAGACCAAATGCGGCATTCTCGATGACCGTCATATGCGGCATCAAAGCGAAATTTTGAAAAACCATCGAGATGTTGTTGCGGCGAACTTCGCGGAGTTCATCTTCTGAGATGTGGGCAATGTCTTTGCCTCGAAGAAGCACATTGCCTTTGGTAGGTTCGATCAAGCGGTTAAGAAGGCGTACTAGGGTTGATTTGCCAGATCCTGACAGTCCCATTATGACGAAAATCTCGCCTTCTTGAATACTAAGAGAAACATCGTTAACGCCGATCGTTAGCCCTGTTTCTTCGAAAACTTTATCTTTATTTGCGCCTTCATTAATCATTGTAAAAGCACGGTCGGTGTCTTCACCAAACACCTTGTACAGTCCCTTAACTTCCAGTATGGGATCCATGTAATCTAATCCTTTCTCAGTTATTTAAACTTAAAAATGGTTATTTAAACCCGAAAAACAATTAGCACTCTAAGTAATTAGCACATGTAAATCAAGGAGCTTCGTTCGGTAAAACAAGGTAACAGACCGAAACCAGACCAGTGAAAGCAAGACCAAAAAACAAGCAAAAATATAACAAACCACTGATAATTAAAGGGATAAATTAGGCGGATGCACTACCAATATGATGTATTACTTAGTCGTAGATTATTGAATATTAATTTTACATTAGAGTAATTAATAGGCTGAATGAACCAACAAAAGCCACAATTAGTTCGTGCACAAATAATTCGAATACGAACTATTTATTAAGCTTTCATGATGTTTCCGAGTCGAAAGTTAGCTCGGTAGGAAAGATAAGATCAACTCTCAATCTCTACCTAAAAACCAAAGGTCAACCGGCTAAAGTCAGCGAGTTGAAATCAACCTTTTCAACCAAGAATTTTAATACGTCACACCAACTGTGATACTTGCTGCAAACTGCCAATTGGTGATTATCTAAGCTGAACTTCAACTTGTAGAGTGCTCATTGCTGAGCCATTCTTTATAAAAGAAATAAGCATTTTCCCGTGACGAAATAGAGAAAAAGACAAGGAATTCGAATGATAAAAATGTTGGTGTGTGACTTTGACGGTACGCTTGATGGAGGCTCATCTCACGGTGTTAACCAGCTATTTGATTACCTCACAGAACAACCTGATATTCGCTTTATCATCGCGACAGGAAGAACATTACCTTCGATTCGAATGGGTTTAGAATCGGATAACTACCCGAAGCCACACAGTATTATTAGCGATGTGGGCACCAAAATTCATCATGTTCATTCCCAAAAACCAGACCATGTTTGGCATAACCAACTGGAAGCTTCTTGGAACAAATCAAGGGTAGAGACGGCTCTCGCCCCCCTTGATTTTATGGGTGATCGCATAGAAAACCATCAAGGCGATTACAAGATCACCTTTGAAGGAAAGCTTTCAGAGCCTCAACACGAACTGATTGAATCTAGCTTGGAGATGCACGGATTAGATGTTCACCTGACTTACTCTCATGATTGGTACTTAGATATCACACCAAAAGGCGTTAACAAGGCGACTGCGATTCACCACCTACTCGAACAACACGATTTGAGCGTTGCAGAAGTGTGCGTCGCAGGTGACTCAGCTAACGACACCTCAATGCTCACCATTGAAGGCGTAAACTCGATACTGGTTGCTAACCATTACCCAGAGGTTGCTCACCTATCGGATAGAGACAACGTATACACGAGTAGAGCAACACATGCTGAGGGTGTCTTAGAAGGCCTTAAATACTGGCAAGGACGTGCGTCGAGTATCCGATAAACGCCAGTTCGCCATTAACAACAGATTAGAATCAAACAGGCTTCTAGCCCTACTTCCAGCCTGGGAGCCAATTTTGATTATCAGTAAGCTCTCGCCAATTGATGTTTTCTTCTCGTTTAGTCATTACTGCCTCTATCATGCAGCGCACTACTTCCCCTTCATCAAATTCAACTTCTGTGACCATAAAGTGCTTTTCTTTCTTCAAAGGGCTAACGGCCGTCCATTTACTGCGAAGTAGTTTCTTTGGATTGATTCGATTCATTGGTTCTGTCCTGTCTTAGTTTTTTATACTTTATCTATAATCCTCAAAGAGTTAAAAAGATCACTTCAAGTTTAAAAAGCCCACGATTCAAACCCAGGTAAGTCATAACTAAAATCAATAAAACAAATCGTAAACTCGATACAATAGTTGTCACCAGAACAGAAACCTACTTCCCATGAGCCAAACAGAATTCCAGCAAAAAATAGCGAGTTTCACCGCCATCGAACAAGCGCTTGATTACTTCGAAATTGGCTTTGATAGCAAGTTTATCGACCAAAATAGAATAGAGCTTGTGAAGCGCTTTAATGGTTATCTGATCCTATCGAAACCCGATGATTGGTTTTCGGGAAGAAGAGCACTGAAAAGCGCGTACTGTAAGGTTCAACGCAGTAAACTGGATCGCTACACACGATCAGCCTGTCGTGGGTGTACAACTTGTCAGCGTCGATAGATAGGAAGTACTGCTCAAAGTAGAGAACTAAAAAGTAGATAGTTGAAATAACATCTCATTACGATTTAGTTAGTGGTTTGCTCGAAAAAAAGTGTGCTAGTCTTACGGCAACTCAACTACGAGATAAAAACTACAATGAAAATTTTCAGCAATTTCGAAAGCGGCAACATTCACGTCGTTTCTGCAGATTCACCACAAAACATTCAACTGACGATCCCAGCAGACAACCAGACTGAAATCTCTCAGTGGTTTCATTTCCGTTTAGAAAGTGAAGCTCAACAAGCTCACCACTTTGAAATCGGCCAATTGGCAACATCTGCTTACCCTGATGGGTGGAAAGATTATGATGTTGTAGCATCTTATGACCGTGAAGAGTGGTTTCGTATTCCATCTCAGTTCGATGGCGATACATTAAGCTTTGATATCATCCCTGAACACGATTCAATGTACTTCGCCTACTTTGCGCCGTACTCATACGATCGTCACCAAGATCTTCTGCACAGTGCTCAAACGCACCCGGCTTGTAAGCTTGAAACTCTAGGTCGCACGCTAGACAACAACGACATCACCTTGCTAACCATTGGTGAGCCAAGTGAAGAGAAGAAAAACATCTGGGTTATTGGTCGCCAACACCCTGGCGAGACGATGGCTGAATGGCTGATCGAAGGCCTGCTACAACGCCTACTTGATGAAACAGATACGGTTGGTCGCTCTCTTCTAGACAGCGTTGTGTTCAGAGTTGTACCAAACATGAACCCAGATGGCAGCATCCGCGGTCACCTGCGTACTAACGCGATTGGCGTAAACCTGAACCGCGAATGGCAATCACCTTCTATGGAACGCAGCCCAGAGGTATTCCTTGTTCGCGAGCGTATGCTGGAAACGGGCGTTGACCTGTGTCTAGATATTCACGGCGACGAAGCGATTCCATATAACTTTGTAGCAGGTAGCGAAGGCACACCTTCTTACAACGAGCGCATCGCGAAGCTAGAGAGCCACTTCAAGCAAGCACTGCTCACTATCACGCCAGAGTTCCAAGATGAATTTGGTTACGATAAAGACGAACCAGGCAAAGCAAACATGACAGTTGGCACAAACTGGATTGGTGAGCAATTCAAGTGTTTGGCTTACACCGTCGAGATGCCATTTAAAGATCACATCAGTCACGCTGACGAACTTTACGGCTGGTCTCCAGAACGAAGTGTCGCGTTTGGTCACGATATGCTAGCCGCAGTTTGGGCTACAGTAGACGAGCTATAAGGCGAACTAAGCTCATTAGCTTTACCTGTATCGCCTTTGGTTTATAAGAATCTGGGCTATAGATAGAACAAAGCCCAGCACTTGTGAAAGTGCTGGGCTTTTTAATATCGGCTTGGATGAGTGAATCTAACTTTAAAAGCTTTCTATGCCACTCTGAGGCTAGCAAAAAACACTGGGTATCTTTGCCTAATGTGGCGTTGTTCAGACACCATATCTTTGAAGCTCGGACCTTGTGATAACTGAACGATCACTTCGTCACCTTCTTGTCGCAATACAGCACCGCTAATATCGATACTGTTGTTGTCATGCAACCTCAAGATGCCGGCCATTGAAAAGCCACGATAAACCGGAATGATGTTACGCATCATCAGGCGTACACCCTTTTCAGAAACTTCGCTGACATGAAAAAGCTCATCCTTAATTCGCATCACCGGACGAGCCTTTTGAGGGTACTTTAAGCGGTAATATTTGCGTTTCTGGGTGAATGAATCTTCACGCATTGGTGACTCCCTGTCTCTGTTATTTCGGTCAAGCAATAGGCTGTAGCTTCAATTGGTCTCAAATAAACACATTCACCAAATTGATAGCTAATAATTATATCGACTTCCCGAGCTAATGCTTTAGAGATTTATACAGAGAAACACTGATTGCTTAGCATTCAGTAAAAAATGAGAACTGAATCGGAAATGAAAACTAAGATGGAAACGAGAACTAAGCCGGAAATGAACTGAACCAATAGCTAAAAACCCAATTCTTCGCATCGCACCCTAAAGCTGAAACAATGCCAACTGAATGCTGAAGCCCACGAATAGAATCCCACACACAATGTTCATCATTTGCGAGGTGCGCTTTTGAACTAACAAGCGCTTAAAGGTATCCGCCATTAAGATCACAACTAAGAACCACATCGACACCACTGACGCTTGAATTGCACCAAGTATCAAACTGTCTGTCACAATCGCATCTGTTGAAACAAATTGAGGGAATATAGAAAGATAAAACAGGACAATTTTAGGATTCAGTAGATTAGTGAGAAGCCCTTTGAAAAATTGCTTATAAAGCTTACTTCCCGATGCACTGACCACAGAGAGCACGCCCTCTTGAGCGCGCAGCGCCGCACGAAAATGGTTATACCCAAGCCAGACAAGATACAAAACCCCAGCCCACTTTAGCCCTTCAAAGGCCATGGGAGTGTTCGACAGTAATAAGCTTATGCCGTTAGCCGAGATAAAGGCATGAAAAAAGAAACCACATGACACGCCCAACACGTTCACAAATGCGAACAGCTTCCTTTGAGTTAAGGCTGTGCTTAATACCAACAGCGCATTTGGGCCCGGGATAATGGCAATAAAAAACACGATAACGATAAACAGCCAGATACTGTCCCAACTCATTTCGATCTCATTTCATGAACATTTTTAGGGCGGACATTGTACGTCCATTCAGTGCCATTACAATATGATAAACGCTTAATTATCGCGTATAGCTAACAGACATAATTCGCGCGTATAATGAATGTGTTTATCGTCTAACATACAAAACTGATTCTCTAACATTTGTAGCCCTGATAGACTCCACCTCCTTTTTGATACTTGGTTCATTTATGTCATTTGATAGCCTAACCCTTAACGCAAAAACCGTCTCCGCGCTCTCATCTCAATTCAATAAGCCGACAGAGATACAGCAAGCGGTAATTCCTACCATTATTGCGGGGAAAGACGTACTCGCATTGGCTCAAACGGGCAGCGGTAAAACATTGGCGTTCGGCTTACCTTTACTGAATAACATCAACCAAGATGTGAATGAACTGCAAGCACTGATCATTGTTCCAACCCGTGAACTTGCATCTCAAGTGACCAAATCTTTAGAACCGATCGCGACAACGCTCAATATCAAATTGGTAACGCTAACGGGCGGCGTAAATACTGATGATCAACAGCAACAATTATCGACTAAACCACAATTAGCCATCGCCACACCGGGCCGCTTACTTGCTTTAATCAAAAGTGATGAACTGGATGTCGCTCAGTGTTCATCATTGGTTCTTGATGAAGCCGACCGCCTGATAGACATGGGCTTTTGGCCAGATGTTCAAGCGATTACTTCAGCACTACCGAGCAAACGTCAGTCACTGTTGTTCTCTGCGACACTTCCGCCCGAATTAGTAGGTCAGGCTGAAGAGCTTCTTTCAAATCCAGTTAAGGTCACGACACATCAAGAAAACAGCGTGGTCGCGGCTATTGAAGAAACCCTGTATTTAGTGAACAAAGGCAGTAAAGCTCAAGCGCTCATCGCACTACTCAATCAACACACATGGCCGCAAGTATTGGTATTTATTGGCGCAAAAGACAATGCCGATGCATTAACCAAACGATTGAATAAAGCCAAAATCAGTGTGAGTGCGTTACATGGAAATAAGAGCCAAGAAGAACGAGAGCAAGCATTAGAAAGTTTCAAAAATGGCGAGACTCGTGTGCTTATCGCGACAGACGTGATGGCTAGAGGCATTCATATTGATCAGTTACCTGTCGTAATTAACTTCGAATTACCTTCTCACTCAGCAACTTACGTACACCGCGTTGGTCGCACAGCAAGAGCAGGAAGCACTGGTTGCGCTATCTCTCTGGTTAGTCACAGCGAAACTGACTACCTAAATGCGATTCGTACTCTGACCAATAAGCCTCTTGTGCTACAAGCATTAGAAGGTTTCCCTGTTACAGACAAACCTGCATCTGAAGTGACAGCTCGCAAACGTCCACCTAAAGACAAAATGGCTAACCGAAGAACCGCAAAGAAGAAAAGTGCTAAGCAATTTAAGAGCAAGCTAAGTTCTTCAAAATAACCAGCTCTTCAAAATAACCATAGAAAATCGATTAGCCCAGTTTGCACTGGGCTTTTTATATGCAATCAAATGTAAAATCACAACCTATCGACTCAGACAAAATGCCAATTTAAATGACACTTTTGTGAATTATGATGCCAAGGTATTGATTCTTGGTTGCTCAAAAAAAATACTTTCTGATCACGTTGACGCCCCTATATCTGGCAACTAGATTTTTCTATTAGTGTCTAAAAACCGGGAGGTCATTGAAATGAAACGTGCAAGCTCTACATATCGATTACAACTGATTAAGGAAGTGGCTACTCGCCGAGATCGTCAGAGTTCCAATGACCCAATGGCAAACTACATACAAAACCTAATCGACAACAAAGACGACTGTGATACCTCGGTGGAACGCAACCAGAGGTTCAGTGGTAGTCATTTTGATGAGCATATTGGTGGTTGGGTTAGCGACCACTGGGATAGCAAGTAGTCCGATATCTCCAGTCACTCGTGTCATAAATAAAGCAGCGTAACCGCTGTAGAATTTATCTCCGCATTAACCTATCATCTGCAACAAATCCCTATCATTGAGTAAGCAGAAAGTGTCTGAGTTAAAAAGAGAAAAAGAAGTGATGGTTGCCTTCCAAGTGATCCCTCGCGTTAAAGAAGGCAACAACTTCGAAGTAGTTGATAAAGCCATTGAAGTTGTGAAAGCAGCCGATGTCCCTTTCCAAGTTGGTGCGATGGAAACCACAATGAAAGGTGAACTCAATCAATTACTCGATATCGTTAAAAAAGCAGAACAAGCTTGCTACGATGCAGGGGCGGTAGAAGTGATCACAAACATTAAGATTCACAGTAAAACCACCGAGGCCGATGATACATTTTGCACGTACCATCGTGGTGTAACGAAAGCGAATCACATGTTTGTTTAATCACATTTTTGTTTCTGAAAACTGAGCTTTAAGAAAGGCTCTGAAGAACCAGTGGTGTTATTGGAAAGGCATGTCTGAGAGGTGAGAAAGGATTTCCATTCGTTCTTCTTCTGACATCGAATGCCAATCACGCGGAGTCTCTTCAGGGTCATCTTTTGCCCCGATCGGTTTTCGGTCAAGTGCTTTGACTGGCTCTTTTTTGATTTTTACGTTCTTTTTATTCATACCGACACCACTCCTTCAGGTACAAAGGTACCTACTTTAATATTACACCCCAACCATTATGTAAAGTAATAGTTACTTCGGAGTTAAATAAAATCTAAATACTTCCTCTTTAGCCAAAAAGATCTCTTTGGGGACTGGTATTTCCCTCTTCATCGACCTGCTTACCAATCAAGTTTTTTTGATTCATTATTTTTCTTCTATAGCGCTGACGACACAGCTTTATCACGTGCAATTGTTCTGACGGTGTCATCGACATCCAATTAAAGCGCTCTTCTCTCTTGCGCATACAACCGTTGCAATAGCCTTTGTCATCGCTTGAACAAACCCCAACGCAAGGGCTTGGAACTTGGAAAAACTCTAACTGCTCCACCATGCCTCCTTACACATTCAAAATTACGCTTACTCTCTCAAAAATAAGCGATTAATTTGTCGCCTGGCTCATGAAATCCATACTAAACTATGACCTTATACTGACACATATAGTGTTTTGTAAACTATACTTTGAACCCATCAAGTTACACTTATCCGGTAACTTCGTTCTTTCCTTTGGAGCCTTATAATATGAAGTTTAGTTCAAAAAAATTACTAGCAGTAGCCGCTTTACCTATGATGCTAGCAGCATGCACAACAACAGGTGACAACGCGATGCAAGTAACACCAACCGATCTACAGCACCATAATTGGGAACTTGCGCAAATTGATGGCAAGGACATTGTGAAAAGCGAAGACCAAGCAGCTCCTCGTCTAGAGATCGGCGAAAAGATGACTGCAAACGGCATGGCTGGTTGTAACAACTTCTTCGGTCAAGGCGAGCTGAAAGACGGTCAATTCCGTATCAAGCAAATGGGCATGACAATGAAAATGTGTCACGGCTCTGCGATGGAAATCGAACAATCGGTTTCTGCTACTCTAAGCGAGTGGAGCGACGTAACGCTAACAAACGATACGCTAGTACTGAAAAACGATGTACACACGCTAACGTACACAATTCGTGACTGGGTAAACTAATCCGTCATCGAAACCAAATACTGATTAAAGGAGCCTGATGGCTCCTTTTTTATTGTCAGCTTGCCCTCACTACTTCTTCAAAATTGACGCTCATCGCCGACTTTTCGTACCAACCTCCAATAAACCTCAAAAATCTCTCATTTAGATGCAATAAATTCAACGGTTCAGCGGTCTGTTGCTAGGATGGCAAAAGCCTAGAGTCTGTCGAGTTTTCGAGATGATTACGTATCGAACAAAACTCGACCGCGAACTCCCTGCTTGTTCTCAAGTAATTGATTGAATTTACTGTTGAATTAGAATTTATTTCAGAAACAGATAGAATAACTATTAGGGCATGTTGATCTTTCGTTAACCACGAAGGGTCAATACGCACTAGGGAGTTCGAAAATACAATGCTCTTGCCCGTTCACTACCAAATGGAAAAGTTTATGAACAAGATAGTAAGTACGTTAGGAATCATGGCAACCGTTGCATACAGCGCAACCATTTATGCTGATGAAGCAACATCCACCGACAGCTGGAACCAAATAGAACAGCAGGCAGAGGGAGAAACTGTCTACTTTCACGCTTGGGGCGGAAGCCAAGAGATCAATCGTTACCTACAGTGGGTAGGCAAGAAATTACAAAGTGACTACGGTGTCACGTTAAAGCATGTGAAAGTGACCGATATTGCGGAAACCACCACTCGACTGCTTGCTGAAAAAGCAGCAGGAAAGAACAGTGAAGGCAGCGTCGATATCGTCTGGATTAATGGCGAGAACTTCCGCTCGATGAAAGACAACGCGCTATTGTTTGGGCCATTTACAGAGTCACTTCCAAATTGGCAGTATGTCGATAAGTCTCTGCCGATTGATGTTGATTTCTCAGAGCCGACAGAAGGCTTGGAAGCACCGTGGGGCGTGGGACAACTTGTGTTCATTCACGATCAAGAGACACTACACAACCCGCCACAATCGTTTTCAGAGATGTTGAGCTACGCTCAAGCTTTCCCAAATCGCTTAAGCTACCCTCGCCCACCAGAATTTCATGGCACGAGCTTCATTAAGTCTCTATTGATTGAACTAACAAACAATAACCCTGCACTGGCTCAGCCGGTTTCAGAAGACAACTTCCAAGAAGTGACGGCACCACTGTGGGCTTACTTAGATAAATTCCATAAAGTGGCTTGGCGCGGTGGCAAACAATTCCCAGCAGGCACATCGGAAAGCATCCAACTTCTGGATGACGGACAGATCGATCTCGCGATTACGTTTAATCCAAACTCTGTTTATTCAGCACAAGCCAGTGGTCGCTTAGCCGAAACCACTAAGGCTTATGCTCTAGAAAGTGGCGCTCTATCTAACATTCACTTCCTTGCGATTCCTTGGAACGCCAATGCAACCGCGGGTGCTCAAGTGACCATTAACTTCTTACTGAGCCCTGAAGCACAGTCTCGCAAGGGGGACCTCAATGTTTGGGGCGATCCTTCGGTTCTGAGCAGCAAGTACCTCACTGGCAGCGCTAAAAACACCCAGCAATTTAAATCGGTTGATGAACCACACCCTAGCTGGCAAAACGCGCTCGAGAAAGAGTGGCTTAAGCGATACGGTAACTAGTCTTCATGCTACGCGCTCTATATTTTGTTGTTATAGCTGTATGCATTATCCCGACCATTCCTGGGGTAGCGGGAGTCGTGGCTTCGTCACTGAGTTTCATCCCGCCCCTTGGTTTAGAGGAGCCGACACTCAACGGTTTTAGCCAAGTCTTTCAATGGGAAGGGGCTTGGCACTCTATTGGCTTAAGCCTAGGTTCAGCAATTGCAAGCAGCTATATAGCCTGCTTCCTGACCTTTTGTATTCTTCAAGCCTCTTGGGGAAACAAGTTTTGGAGAAAGATTGAGTTTACGCTATCGCCAATGCTTGCCATTCCACATGTAGCTTTCGCTATCGGCTTTGCTTTTATGTTTAGTCCAACGGGGCTTGGCGCAAGAGCGGTACATCACTTGCTCGGCGAATCGGCTACCAGCTCTGAATTGGCGTTATTGGTGAAAGACCCATACGCGTTCGGCTTAATTATTATGCTCGCACTCAAAGAAGTCCCCTTCTTATTGCTGATGAGCATTTCGATACTTCAGCAAATTGATGTAGAGCGTATCACCAAGGTCAGTGCATCGCTCGGTTACAGCCGCGCTCAGATCTGGTGGAAATGTATTTTCCCACAATGGTTTACTAAGCTTCGTTTCCCAATGCTGGCGGTACTCGCTTACAGTGTCTCGGTTGTCGATATTGCTTTGATCATAGGCCCAACCAACCCGCCGACCTTTGCCGTTTTGGTATGGCAATGGTTCAACGATCCGGATCTTAACCTACTTCCGCGAGCTGCTGCTGGTGCCATCGTTTTGTTTGGTTTAGCTTCGTTGATCATCGCCTTGGCGCGTTTAGTTGAATGGGCGGTTCTTAAGTACTTTCGAACTTGGCAGTATTCCGGAAGAACAGGGGCAAACCTTCCGGGGAAAACGGTATTCACTGTCCTTGCTAGCCTTTCACTGCTGATCATTCCTTTAATGGTAATTTGGAGCGTTGCTCAGCGTTGGCGCTTCCCTGATTTACTGCCGAGCCGCTACAGCACGCGCTTCTGGGAGTTCGAGTGGGAAGGCATCATGAGCACCGTTGGTCAAAGCTTATGGATTGGTCTGATTGCTGCTTCAATCGCTTTGTTGCTTGCGCTGGTTGCTCACGAATACAGAATCAAATACAAGTGGCAAGTTCCGGGCTTCATTATCGCTATTCCAATGCTAATACCACAGCTTTCAGTGTTGTTTGGTATGCAAGTCACGACCCTCTACATCGGCAGTAGTGCCTATGAGTTCTGGGTGATTTGGGCGCATGTTTTCTTTGCTTTCCCGTTTGTGTACCTGTCTTTGGATGGCCCGTGGAAAAGCTTCAATGATGGGTTGATTAAAGCCTCGCTGAGCCTAGGTAAATCGCCATTTCAGAGTTGGTATTCGATCAAACTACCAATCTTGCTTCCTGCGATTGCCTTTGCTTGGGCGGTCGGGATCAGCGTGAGTTTGGCCCAATACCTTCCAACATTAATGCTCGGCGCGGGCCGTATTAGCACGATCACCACAGAAGCCGTTGCACTTACCAGTGGTTTCGACCGCAGGGTGACAGCAATCTATGCCATTTGGCAGGCCCTATTGCCTCTGTTCTTTTTCTCTTTAGCGATATTAGTCAGCCGACTTCAACTCAGATATCGCCGTCTTACTTTTAAAGGTTTCCTAAGTAATGAGTCTGTACCTCAACGACCTCGCCATCCGTAAAACCGATGGAGATTCGCTGTTCTCAGCGCTAAACGTCACATTAGAATCTGGCCAAATACTGGCTTTGATGGGGCCGAGTGGCTGCGGAAAGTCGACCTTACTGGATGCGATTGCTGGTCACTTAAGTGAAGATTTTTCGTACTCTGGCACCGTTGTGTTGAACAATATTCAGCTCGACGAGCTTCCATCACATCAGCGTGAAGTCGGTATTTTGTTTCAAGATGACTTGTTGTTTCCGCACCTCAAAGTATGGGAAAACTTGGCCTTTTCGTTACCGAACTCTGTTAAAGGTTCCGCTCGCCAAAAACAAGCAATGGCTGCACTAAAAGACATAGAGCTAACTCACTTAGCTGAATCTTTCCCGGATCAAATATCCGGCGGTCAACGCGCAAGAATAAGCTTGACTCGTATGTTGTTAGCCAAGCCTAAACTCGCCCTGCTTGACGAACCGTTCAGTAAGTTAGACCAAGAGCTCAGAGCACAATTTCGCGATTGGGTCTTCGAACAGCTGACCAAAGCGAATATCCCTACATTAATGGTCACGCACGACGAAGCCGATGTACCTCAAGGGGCAGAAGTACTGTCTTGGCCATGGAGAAGCAACCATGCTGGATAAGTACTCCATTAAGGTCATTAAGTGGCCATTAAATCAGTCTGCTAAGTTACTAAACCAATTGGGTATCACGGCCAATCAAACCACGTTATTCGGATTTCTGATTGGGTGTTTAGCGTTTCCAGCGTTGGCATTTCAACAATATGAGTGGGCGTTAGGCTTCATTGTGTTTAATAGAGTATGTGATGGGCTTGATGGAGCCTTGGCTCGAATCCAAGGCATTAGTGATGCGGGCGGTTTCCTCGATATCAGCCTAGATTTCCTATTCTACTCGCTGATCCCTTTTGGATTTGTCATTGCCAACCCAGAACACAACGCCATTGCCGGTGCATTTTTGATCTTCTCTTTTATCGGCACAGGCAGCAGCTTTTTAGCGTTTGCGGTTATGGCAGGCAAGCGAGGCATTGAAAACCCAGTCTATAAGCATAAGTCTCTGTACTACATGTCAGGGCTAACCGAAGGCACTGAAACCATCGCTTGTTTCATCGCGTTTTGTATTTGGCCTCAACACTTTGCGGTTATCGCTTACACCTTTGGTGCAGCTTGTTGGCTAACCACGTTCATGCGTATTTATTTTGGTTTTCAGACACTAAAAAACCAAGCTAGTTAATAAATGAGTTAGTTTCTTGCACCTATAAAAACGCCGCTCATTGTGAGCGGCGTTTTCTATATTAGTATGGATAATGCCCGCTAAATCATGACATCAAGCTTCAGCTGAAGCCGTGATTTTAAACCTCAATACCTTTAGGCTTGAATCAAGATCGACATCGACAAACTCAGGTGGATTGTCTAAACGTTCGATAAACTCAACACTAGGCGCTTCTTCTGCCATCGTCTCAATCAGGAAGTTTGGCGATACTGCTGGTGAGTTAACACAAGCAATCACTTCTCCACCTTCTGTTAGAAGATCAGGCAAGCGACGCAAGATCTTTTTGTAATCTTTAGTTAAAGCAAAGCTGCCTTTTTGGAACGAAGGCGGGTCGATGATAACCAACTCGTAAGGGCCACCCTTTTTGATTTTTCCCCACGACTTAAAGATATCGTAGCCAAGGAAGTTAACTGAGCGCATGTCGTGATCATTCAAGCGGTGGTTATCACGGCCTTTATTTAGAGAGCCGCGCGACATATCTACGTTCATGCATTGACGAGCGCCACCAGCGATAGCCGCGACAGAGAAACCACAAGTGTATGCGAACAGGTTAAGAACATTCTTATCCTTAGCATTATCTTGTACCCACTGGCGACCATTACGCATGTCTAGGAACAAACCAAAGTTCTGATTACGGCCAATGTCTAATTGGTACTTCAGACCATGCTCAACCACAACCGGAGAGTCATTCAACTCACCCCATAGAACCTCTGAAGGCGCACCATCGGCATAACGGTGTTGCAGAACAATGCTTGTGCCCTGCTTTGATTGCCAGATATCTCTGTTAGTGAGTTCAACCAATCCAGCTTTGAGAGATGACAAGAATTCGTCGTCTACTTCTTTGAACACGTTAACCAGTAGCTGTCCATCAACCCAATCACATGTCAGTTGCTCTAGACCAGGCCAAAACTTACCGCGCCCGTGGAAAATACGGCGTAGCTCGTTTGGTTCTTCATTAAGTTGCTGTTCAATATGACTAAAAAACAGAGGTAAAGCTGATGCTTCCATTATTTCACTCACTTAGTGTTTAGCTTTGGCCAAGTTAATGA
This sequence comes from Vibrio sp. 10N.247.311.49, assembly GCF_041467655.1. Classification (NCBI taxonomy): domain Bacteria; kingdom Pseudomonadati; phylum Pseudomonadota; class Gammaproteobacteria; order Vibrionales; family Vibrionaceae; genus Vibrio; species Vibrio sp. 10N.247.311.49. Next base: position 362,604 of record NZ_JBFSVA010000001.1, on the reverse strand, counting down.
CCAAGGTTCAAGCCAACTGTCCAAACCGTTCGACACGGTTTCCTGATGCCACTTCTCACCCAAGGAGTTTAAGCTTCTTGGATCGCAGACATATTCGTAGGCTTGTGATTGATAGGTAAATCGAATCGCGAAGGCATGCAGATAACCTCTGTCAGCCTCACTCGATGGATTATAAATAGGGTCACCAACAATGGCTGAGCCGATCGACTTCATCGCGACACGGATCTGGTGAGTTCGCCCCGTATAGGGTTTACATAAAAGCAAACGCTCACCGGGTTCAGCCGTTGCTGATAAAAATTGAGTAATCGCAGGGTTCTCTTTGGATGTCAGAAGTTTCCAACTAGAGCGTCGTGAGCGCTCCATGTCTCCTGAGATCAAACCTTGCTTTTTCTTTGGCTTCTTAGAACCGATCGCAAGGTAGTATTTCTCTACTTCACGCTTTGCAAATAGCTGTGAAAGCTCGCTCGCCGCCGACGCATTTTTTGCCAGCAGCAGAATGCCCGAAGTCATTTTATCTAGTCGATGAACGAGATACAGCTTAGGCTCATTAATTGCCTTAGCAACTTCTTGAAGCAACATGGTATCGCCATCGTCTTTGTGGACGCTGACTCCAGGGTGCTTATTGATAAGTAAAAAATCAGAGTGGTTCAGAAGAATATCGAACATGTAAAGGCTAGCTCCATTGTAGAACGTGGAGTATACCGCGTCTGAACCCAGATTCCAGCTACGAAAAAGCCCAACTCACTCAATAAACATTGAATCGTTGGGCTTCTTTTCAACAAGTAGCGACCAGTGCTTGGTCTTTACTCGATTACCACTCGATAAATAGAACCAAGCTACCGCTTTACCCCAGTTTAAACTTACCAACTAATGCTTCTAGCTCAGCAACCTTAGCGTTCAAGCCTGATGTGTTTTCAGAGCTACGAGTTGCCAATTGCAGAGATTGCTCTGAGATATCGCTAATCGCGGTAATGTCCGCTGCAATTTCTTTGGTCACCGCTGTCTGTTCTTCTGCCGCAGTCGCAATAGAGTTAACCATGCTTTGTACATTGCCCGCACCGCTCACAATCGCCTCTAGCGCAGAAACAGCACCTGAGCTTTGCTCGACACCAATCTCAACTAAACGACAGTTATCTTGAGTGTAAGTCACCGCTTCTTGAGTGCCCGATTGAATCGATTGAATGATGCCCGAGACTTCTTGTGTCGCTTTAGTTGTTCTTTCTGCTAGCGCTCGCACTTCATCGGCTACCACAGCAAAACCACGACCAAATTCGCCTGCACGTGCCGCTTCAATTGCAGCGTTAAGAGCTAACAGGTTAGTTTGCTCAGCAATGTCTTCGATTACCTTGATAACGCTACCAATCTGCTCACCGTGAGAACCTAGAGTATTCATTTGCAACGACATATCGCTCATTTGAGTCGACACTTGTTGAATACTCGCCACCATCTCAACAATCACGTTGCGGCCATCTTCTGCAGAGGTTTCTGAGCGACGTGCTTCTTCATAAGTTGAAGTACCTTGCTGCGCCACTTCAGAAATGGTCAAGCTTAGCTCTTCAGCAGCCGTTGCAATCAAGTTAGCTTTGTCTGCTTGAGCTGATGCACCAGTAACGATGTCTTGGCTAATAGAAGAGAGCTCCCCTGTCACCGATTGGACTTGGTGAGTCACAGACGAGATTGAACCTAATAGGTCTACTAGTGATTTCTGCATCTGGTTAATCGACTTAGCCAGTTCAGCCAATTCATCACCAGAATCATCAATAATGTCGCCTGCCGTTAGGTCACCATTTGCTACACGTCGTGCTACTTGTTCTACACGAGTAAGACGATTGGTAATAGAGCTAGACAATAGATACGCAATCACACAACCAAAGACAATCGCAATAGCAGACAACACCATGATAGTGCGCTCGATGGTAGTAAACGTGTCGGTTAGTGTCAGTAGTGACTGTTCTGTATCTGCGCGCTCACTTGCTGACGCTTGATCCAGTAAGTTCTCAATAGGGATAAGATTGCTCTCATACAAAGATCGTAGCTGTTGAATATTGGCTAGTAGCGCAGCTTCATCATTGATCTTCGGCACAAGCTTTGATTCAAACTCTTGAGTGAAACGCCCCATCAGGTCTTCAATTCGCTGAATACGGCGGTGGTCTTCCGAACCTCTACTCTCCAAACGCTTAGCCTGCTCGATAGCTTGAGCAAATTCGTTCTTGCTGGTTCGATAATCATTGAGTGCGTTATCAACCAGTGTAATTGCACCAAGCGCATCTCGGTATACATCACCCGCTTCATCAATCAGTACCAGGTAGGTAACAGTACCCGGAACATCGTCCATTCTAATTTCATCTGAGCTCTGGTGCGCGCCGATAACTTCTATCCATACAATACTGACTAACGTAACAAGCACCGCCAATATAGAGCCAAAACCGGCATACAGTTTCTTTCTCACTGACAATTTCACACAACACCTACCTAAATCAAAATATAGCTCTAACAGCTATTCGTTCCATTTATATCGGCTATCAGACGGATACCTTTAATAATTATTTTTCTTAGATAATTAAGTTCCAGACATAAAAAAACGGGAGCTAATGAGCTCCCGTTTATTAAATTACTTTATCTCGCGATTGTAGCTTCTTAAAACTATAGCTTCTTAGAGATAAGCGCAGAGCCAGCAATAATACCAATACCTAGTAGCATGATTGCACCTTTACCGCTGTCGAAGCCAGAAGAGATACCCATGAATGCAACGATTGCGATAGCTACTGGGATGATGTACTTAACTAGCGTGTACCATAGACCGAATAGTGGGAAAGATACTTCACCATCGTTAGTGATTTCTTTCTCTAGGTCAGCACGGTTTAGTCTCCAACCAGCGAAGATACATACCAACATACCGCCAACCGCTAGGAAAATCTTATCCGTTAGTAGGTCGAAAATGTCGAACGCGCCAGTATCAAACAGTGTTGGACCGAAGCCGCCAAGTGATAGAGAAGCGAAGATACATAGAATCGCCATTACAACACTTGCAGACAGTACCGCTGTTACACGCTTCATGCCTTTCTCATCGATTAGGTAAGAAACCACAACTTCAAGTAGAGATACTGAAGATGTTAGTGCCGCAACACTCAAACCAACGAAGAACATAAGAGCAAATAGAAGACCAACTACGCCGCCCATTTCAGCGAATAGCTGAGGAACAACAACGAATACTAAACCAGGGCCCGCTGCAGGTTCCATACCGAACGCGAACATTGCAGGGAACATTGCAACACCAGCTAGAATAGCAACACCAGTATCCATTGCGGTTACCATTGCTGTTGTCTGAACTAGGTTCTCTTTCTTCTTAAGGTAAGAACCGTATGTCATCATACAACCCATACCAAGACTTAGAGAGAAGAATGCTTGACCTAGAGCGGCTAGGATTACATTGCTGTCTACTTTAGAGAAGTCAGGACTGAATAGGAACTCAAGACCAGCCATCGCGCCCGGAAGCATAATGCCTTTGATTGATACTACAATAAGGATAATGAAAAGAAGCGGCATCAGGATCTTACCTGCTTTCTCAATACCACCAGAGATACCTTTCATAACGATAACAACGTTAAGTAATAGGTATAAGCCCATCCACATTAGTGGTTGAACTGGGTTTGAGATAAAGCCACCAAAGCTATCACCAATTGCTTCTGGTGCGTCTAGAAGACCACCTGCAATTTTACCGATGTATGCGATTGACCAACCGCCTACTACTGGGTAGAAACCCATGATAAGTAGACCACTGAATACGCCGATAACGCCAGCGAACGTCCAACGACGGTCAGTTGTTTTAAATGCACCTACTGCTGATTTTTGCGTATGACGGCCAATCGCAAATTCAGTCAGCATGACACTGAAACCAATAAAAATTACAAAAAACAGGTAAATGGCAACGAATGCACCACCGCCACTTTCGCCTGCTGTGTATGGGAATTTCCAAATGTTACCTAAGCCAACAGCAGAACCTGCTGCAGCCATTACGAATCCTAACTTCGAACCCCAGGTATCGCGGGGTGTTGTGGTTGTATTACTAGTAGCCACGTGTACTCCAAACTTTTGTGTTATGTGATGTTGTGTTTTGCTTTGGGTGGCGTCTTTAAAAGGAAGGTGTATAAATAAATTTACACACCTAAAAGATTTGATTGACGCTCGTTGTCTAGCAAGTAAACCAGTTTAAGAATAAAATTGGAAGAGCATACCGTACAAATTTCGTTAAAGATGTAAATTTTTATGGTTAAATGCCGACTTTTCATACAAAACAATCGTTTTCTTCTTAAGTTGACCAAAACTTAACAACTTTAACCTATTTACATCTTTTGCTCTATTTTGTAAATAGTTGAATCCTTAAATTCCCATATACGTTAAATAGCATTACTATCTAAGTGTCTCTTTTTTCGAGTATTCAATGTGGATAAGCTTTATCATTTTTTAACTTTGGCCTCTGTTGTTTTGTACTGGGTTCTCGTAGCCGGTGTGACGTTTCGTGTTGTACTAAAACGACGCTCTGTCAGCGTTTCTCTTGCTTGGCTAATGGTTATCTACATTATCCCGATTGTTGGTGTAGCTTGTTACTTCCTTTTTGGTGAGCTAAACCTAGGCAGAAAAAGGGCTGAACGCGCTCATCGTATGTTTACCCCTTTCGGCGACTGGTTCCGTCAATTGAATGATTGCCAACTTCACCAACCAGGGAAAGTCGGCTCCCCTATCCATAAGATTGACGAGCTTTGTAACAATCGAATGGGCATCCCTGCACTCAGTGGAAACACTCTATCGCTGCAATCTTCACCAAACGAGATCCTACACGCAATTATCGAAGATATAGAAAATGCACAAACCAGTATCAAGATGGTTTTCTATATTTGGCATCCAGGTGGCCTGACCGATTCGGTTGCCTCTGCGCTGATTCGCGCTGCAAAACGTGGCGTAGATGTTAAAGTTTTGCTCGATTCAGCCGGTAGCCCTCGCTTTTTCAAAAGCCACTGGCAGTCAATGATGAAGGACGCAGGCGTTCAAGTCGTACAAGCACTAGAAGTGAGCCCATGGCGTATTTTCTTACGTCGCCTAGATTTAAGACAACACCGCAAAATCATTGTGATTGACGAGACTATCGCCTATACGGGTTCAATGAACATGGTCGATCCTGCTCACTTCAAACAAAGTTCCGGCGTTGGTCAGTGGATTGATGTAATGGTCAGAGTGACTGGGCCAACCGTTAATGTGTTATCCGCTATTCATGGCTGGGATTGGGAAGTTGAGACTGGTGAACGCATTCTCCCTGATATACCTGAATGCCCAGTTGAAGAAATCATGACACATCATCCGGTTCAAGTAGTGCCGTCTGGCCCTGGCATGCCGGAATATTTGATCTTACAAGTACTGACCATCGCCATCAATCAAGCGAATCATTCTGTACGTATTACTACACCTTATTTTGTGCCAAGTGCTGACTTACTCGAAACACTTAAGATGACAGCTCAACGCGGCGTAACTGTAGAACTGATCATTCCACACAATAACGATTCACTAATGGTTAAATGGGCTTCTCGTGCGTTTTATACCGAGTTGCTTGAAGCTGGCGTGAAGATCTATGAATTTTACGGTGGCCTTCTTCATACCAAATCGGTAGTGATCGATGAAGAGTTTTGCTTGATCGGAACCGTCAATATCGACATGCGCAGTTTGTGGCTCAACTTTGAAGTGACTCTGGCTGTGGATGATGTGCATTTCACGCAAAAACTGTCTGAGCTGCAGAAATCTTATATCGCTTCATCCCACTCTGTAGAGTTAGAACAGTGGGAGCAAAGAAACCTTAGTAATCGCTTCTTTGAGAGGCTGTTCTACTTGTTCAACCCACTCCTATAATTCCAGCAATGAGTCGATTATGGCTCGTTGTTTCCCCATCGATCATTTTTAACCTTTCACTGTTAACTGAGTGAAAGGTTAAAAATCGTAAGAAAAGCGCAAAAATCCCCGCTCCGCTCTTGCTTTGAACACTCTTGGCATGTTTTAAATAGGACATAACCGATTGATAAGGAATTCACAGCATGTCCGAGAACAAAACCACTAAACTTATCACTGCCGGTCGTGATAAGAAGTGGACCAATGGTGTTGTTAACCCACCAGTACAACGCGCTTCAACTGTCGTATTTAACTCAGTAGAAGAGAAGCGTAAAGCTACGATTAACCGCGCTAACAAGACCCTTTTTTACGGACGTCGTGGAACCAACACTCATTTTGCCTTCCAAGATGCGATGGTTGAAGTAGAAGGCGGCGCGGGTTGTGCACTGTACCCGTGTGGTACAGCAGCAATTTCGAATGCCATTCTCTCTTTTGTAGAAACAGGTGCACATATTTTAATGGTTGACACCTGCTACGAACCTACTCGTGATTTCTGTGACACCATCATGAAAAAGATGGGGGTAGAGACAACTTACTACGAGCCAACGATTGGTGAAGGTATCCAAGACCTTATCAAGCCAAACACTAAGGTGCTGTTTACTGAGTCTCCAGGCTCTGTCACCATGGAAGTGCAGGATATTCCAACACTAGCGCGTATCGCTCATGAACATGACATCATCGTTATGCTAGACAATACTTGGGCGGCTGGCGTGAACTTCTCACCGTTTGATTTTGGTGTTGATATCTCGATTCAAGCAGCGACCAAATACATCGTGGGTCACTCTGATGTGATGCTAGGTACGGCAGTCACCAATGAGAAATGCTGGGATCAACTAAGAGAGCAAAGTTACTTGATGGGGCAATGTGTCTCACCTGATGATGCTTATTTAGGGCTTCGCGGCATTCGTACTCTTGATGTGCGTCTACGCCAACACGCAGAAAGCAGCTTGAAGGTCGCAAAATGGTTAGAGACTCGTCCTGAAGTTAACCACGTTCGTCACCCTGCTCTTGAGTCTTGCCCAGGCCATGAATTCTTCAAACGAGATTTTACTGGCGGTAATGGCTTGTTCTCTTTTGTACTAAACAACTCTAATATCAAAGCAACGACAGCGTTACTTGATGGAATGACACATTTTAGTATGGGTTACTCTTGGGGTGGATTTGAAAGTTTGATTCTAGCTAACGAACCAAGCAGTTTTGACAGCTTGAGAACTGTTGCCAATCCTAATTTCGAAGGTACCTTGATACGTGTTCATATTGGGTTAGAAGATGTTGATGACCTGATTGCTGATCTAGAGGCGGGATTAGAACGTTATAGCGCTCTGATTTAATCTGAGACGATAGGTCTAATATGCAAAAAAGGCAGGATATTCCTGCCTTTTTCTGTTTAAAGCATAACTCAAAATACTCATATTCAGATACTTCAGCTCATAATACAAACCGCTCATAGTCCAGAAGCTTTCAAAGCCAATATTGAACCTTAAAGCACATCTACTTAAAGATCTCAGAGCGATGAAAAAATGGCTATGAATTTTTCAATTTCTAAGTGATTGTTCCGCTGAAATAAATAACACTTTATTTGTGTGGGCAACCGACTAAATGATCATTGACCATACCTGTTACTTGCATAAATGCGTAACAGATTGTTTCTCCTACAAACTTAAAGCCTCTCTTCTTCAAAAACTTACTCATCGCTTTAGATTGCTCGGTAGAAGCGGGAACTTGAGACATCTCAGTCCATTGATTCACGATCACTTCATTATCAACAAATTGCCATAAGGCATTAGAAAGAGAGCCGAACTCTTTCTGTAATTCAAGCGTTGCTCGTGCATTGTTGTATACCGAAGCAATCTTACCCCTGTGTTTAACCACATCGAAGTTTTCAATGATGTGCGGCACGTTGTCTTCATTCAGCTCAGCTAGCTTGTTTAGATCGTAATTATCGAACGCGGCACGATAGCCTTCACGCTTTTTAAGGATCGTAATCCAACTCAGACCTGCTTGAGCGCCTTCTAAAGTAATGAACTCAAACAGAACTTGGTCATCATAAACAGGCACGCCCCACTCTGCATCGTGGTACTCCCTTTCAAGCTCATGTTTAAGCGCCCATGCACACGTTCTATCCACTGTATTCGCTTCCATTTCGATAGTCTCTTTTAGTAATCGTACATAAAAATAATGCCCCAATTAGGGGCATTATTTCAAAGGTCAGTTGACGTTAAGCCACTTCAATTTTATGGAACAAACGATACAGCACAGGCACTACGATTAGCGTGAGTACAGTCGCAAAGCCTAAACCAAACATGATGGTTACTGCCATTGGTTTGAAGAAGATATCCGGTAGTAGAGGAATCATACCTAGAATGGTGGTAATCGCCGCCATACATACCGGGCGAACACGACTCAGAGCCGCATCAACAACCGCTACATACGGATCTTTACCAGATTTCATCTCAATCTCAATTTGATCAAGTAGTACGATACCGTTCTTCAGAAGCATCCCAGATAGACTCAAGAAGCCCAACAGCGCCATAAAGCCGAATGGTGTATTCAAGGCTAGCAAGCCTGTCGTCACCCCTATCAACGCCAATGGAACCGTTAACCAAACGATCAGAGGCTCTTTCACCGAGTTAAACAAGAACACAGTGATTAAGAACATGAACAAGTAACCCAGAGGCATGGTTGTGAACAGTGACGCCTGTGCATCTGCTGACGACTCATATTCCCCCCCCCATTCCAATGAGTAACCCGGAGGCATCTCAATCGCTTCAATCTGTGGTTGTAAGCGTTTCTGTAGAGTTGAGGCCGTCTCTTCACCCAATAGATCAGGATCCGCCATTACCGTTAGCATACGCTTACGGTTCTTACGGATGATCAGTGGATCTTCCCATTCTAGCTCGTAACCTAACGTTACTTGTTGAAGTGGGATGTACTCACTTAATGCTGGGCTCCAGATCTTCATGCCTTCGATGTTACGAATATCGACACGCTCGTCTTCAGGCAAACGAGCCACAATCGGCATTAACGTTGTACCATCACGATACACACCAATCGACTTACCAGAGAAAGACATTGCTAGGAAATCATCAACGTCAGATTTAGTAATACCATAACGACGCGCTTGGCTTTCATTGAACTGAGGCTCTAATACCTTAGTTCTTTCACGCCAATCGTGACGAACGTTAAATGCGCCTTCATCAGCACGCATGATGTCCATCACTTGTGCAGCGATTGAACGTAAAACCGTTGGATCAGAACCCACAATTCGCGCTTCAATTTTCGCACCGCCACCAGGACCTAATTCGATCTGTTTAAGCTTGTAGTCAATCTCTGGGAACTGACCATTTACATGTTCACGGAAGCGTTTCATTAGCCCTTCAAGTACTTCATAACTTTTCACACGAACCGTTATCTCGCCGTAAGCGCTATAACTTTTCTCTGGCGCATAAGTCAGCATGAAACGTTGCAGGCCTTTACCCGCGGTTGTCGTGATATGTTCAACTTCGTCCTGCTCAGCTAGCCAACTCTCAAGCACTTTAAGCTTGGTATTGGTCGCTCGAATATCGGTACCTTCTGGCATCCACACATCCACTTGGAACATAGGTGTGGTTGAAGACGGGAAGAAGGCTTGCTTAACGAAACCAAAACCGTACACACTCGCGCCTAAACCAATAATCAGAACAAACATGGTTAACCAAGCACGCTTCATACAGAACTCAAGGAAGTTTTTGTAGATAACAAAAACCATCCCGTTGTATGGGTCCTTACCTTCGTTATCTGGATCGACCTTCTGACCTTTAAAGAACATGTCGGCAAAGAACGGCGTGAGCGAGATGGCAGTAAACCAACTCAGCATCAAGGAGATCAGTAGCACCGTGAACAAGGTGCCACAGTATTCGCCTGTTGAGTCTTCAGATAAACCAATTGGAGCAAACGCAGTCACCGCAATAACCGTCGCACCAAGCAGCGGCCATTTGGTTTGGGTTACGATATCGGTGGCGGCCTGCATCCGGGTTCGCCCCTTCTGCGTGCCGATCAATATCCCTTCCACCACCACAATGGCATTATCCACCAGCATCCCCAAGGCGATAACCAACGCGCCCAGTGAAATACGTTGTAGGTCGATCTTGAAGTACTGCATGAAAATGAATGTACCGAATACGGTCAATAGCAGTATCAAACCAATCAATAGGCCCGATCTTAGTCCCATGAAGAACAGTAACACCACGATTACGATCGCAACCGCCTGCCCTAAACTCACCACAAATCCGCTTACCGACTTGTTCACCTCTTTAGGTTGGTTATAAACCTCGGAGATGTCGATACCGACGGGTTGTTGATATTTAAGCTCGGCGAGTCTTCGATCAAAGTCTTCACCCACTGCGACCACGTTCACGCCTTGCGCAAAAGAGACACCCAGGTTAAGCGCGAGTTCGCCGTTATAACCAATGATGTTACTCGGTACCTCAACGTAACCACGGGTTACATTCGCCACATCTTTTAGATAGATAAGCCCTTGAGCGCCACCTTCCGTAAGAATCAAATCTCCAAGCTGTTCAACGTTTTGGAACTCACCCGTTGGATGGATTCGAATATATTCATCACCAATCCTTACCGCTCCTGCACTTGATACAATATTTTGAGTCGATAAAAGGTTAAATACCGTGCTTGGAGACAGACCCAGAGAGCTTATCCGTTTCATCGATATCTCAATGAACACTTGCTCTTGTTGTTGGCCGGAAACGGAGACTTTACTGACCCCATCAACCAACTCTAGCTCTCGCCTTAGGTAATCAATGTAATCCAGCAGCTCTTTGTAGCTATAGCCATCCCCCGTCACCGCCAGCAAAATACCGTAAACGTCACCGAAATCATCGATGACTTGAGGATCATTGACGCCGGGTGGCAGTTCAACCTTGAGATCATTCACTTTTCGGCGAAGTTCATCCCATATTTGCGGAAGATCATCTGGGCCGTAGTTGTTCTTCATCGTCACCGTTACCTGTGATAGGCCGCGGCTAGAGATAGAGTTCACTTCGTCCACATAGGTAAGTTGTTGAATCGCTTTTTCTAGTGGGTAAGTAACTTCTTCTTCAACTTGTTGAGGTGTGGCCCCTGGGTAAGAGGTCACAACCATCGCATCTTTGATGGTAAAGGCAGGATCTTCTAAACGACCCAAGCCGAAAAAGGCAGAGACACCACCAATAAGAAAGATCAGAGATAGCATCCAGCTAATGACTTTGTTACGTATAAAGTAAGAAGCAACACCTGTGATCTGATCATCACCCTGTTGATCGTCATTTTGGGGCTTGTTATTTACTTCACTCATTGTTCGTCTCCTGAGACAATACTTCCACTGTCATCCCATCTCGCAATCGCGATACGCCTGCAACAACGACATGCTGCCCCATTTCTAATCCTTTCATGATCTGCAATGTTTTCTGATTGGCTTTTCCTATTACGACTTGCTGTTTTGAGACGGTACTGTCGTCATTAAGCACCCATACATAAGAGTTCTGGCGCGTTAAATCATCGCCATCCGCATTAAACACAGCTTCGATTGGGATAAGTACCCCAGCTTTTAACTCCAAGCCGATATCTCGCCCATTTGACGTCACCTCAACGGCCATACCATCCAGAATCAAATCATCTTCCGGCATAGGTAGAGCAAGCGTCACCGTGAACGTGCCCGTGCTTGGGTCAGGTTCAGTGGTAAACTCCTTAATAGCCGCCGTGTATTCATTGCCACTGGGTACTCTTACCACAGCCTCAACATTCGATAACAGCTGTTCGCTAGGCTGATTCACGTAAATCTGGTCAGGCAGTTGGATAACAACCTCAACATCCTCGACACTGTGAATGTTCACGACCTGCTGGCCTACCTGAATATTTTCATATTGATCGACACTGACACGAGAAATGATCCCATCAACAGGAGCACGAAGCTTAGTGAACGACAAGCGCAGTTTTGCGAGTTCCAGCTCGGCATAAGCGATCTGGCGTTGAGCAGCAATTTCATCAAACTGTGACTTCGCCAATAAGCCTTTCTTCACTAGCGGACTTGAACGTCTGTATTGGCTGTTAATTACCGTGTAACGCGCCTGAGCATTGTCGACATCCAGTTGATAATCGGTAGGGTCAAGCTCTGCAATGATGTCTCCTTGTGAAACACGCTCACCTTCTTTCACATCAAGCTTATTGATTTCACCAGCGACTCGAAAGCTGAGATGAGCCTTCTCGGCAGCGTTTGCAACCGCTGGGAAATAGAGTTTGTCGCTAAAGTCGATGACTGAAATCTCGATAGCTTTAACCAAGGGCGTGTTATTCACTTCTACAACTTGTTTATCTTCACAAGCCGTAAGTAAAGCCAAACACGACAGTCCAGCGGCCACTTTAAGTGTTTTCATGTTATAGCCCCCTTTCCTTGATCCACTCTCGAACTTTAACGCCCGGTTCAAGACCATTAACACCAGAAGTTACGATGCGATCACCATCGTTCAACCCTGAAACAATATGGCGCTTTTCATCGATGATGATTGCGACATTTTCAACAATACCGTCGCTATTCACGCGCCACACAGAGACATCATCGCCATCAGTCATCATTGCTGATGTGGGAATTTTTGTGGCGGCTGCTAACGCTGAAACTAAATGAACTGTGCCTGACATACCCGGCAAAATACCAACATCGGTGGGTCTTTCCATTACCATGGTGACTTTGTACGACCCGGTTTTGGGATCCGCTTCAGTATCAACTTCTTGGAATGCTAAAGCGTAGGAGCTACCAGGGAAAGCATCAAAAACCATGGTTGCATCCGTCTCAAACCCTGAAGAAAAGCGCGTGATAAGTTGGTCGGGTAATAAGAATACGACTTTGAGGATTTGATTCGTTTGAATATTCATCACGCCTTGTTTAGCCGCAATGTATTCATGGTTTTCAGCAGGAATGATGGAGATAGTACCATCGTAAGGCGCAACCAAAGTGGTATAACGTAGGTTGGCTTTTGCTTGGTTAAGCACCGCTTTAGCAGAATTATGATTAGCTTTCGCTTGGTCGAAGTCTTGCTCAGATACGACGCGATCTTTGCGCAACTTAATGGAACGTTGGTATTGAACATCGGCAAGCTTAAAGTTGGCTCTCGCTTGCTTCTCTAACAACTGATATTCGTCAGGATTAAGCGTTGCAAGCCCATCACCTTTGGTAACCTGTTGACCAGATGTGACATCGATAGTCTGAAGTAGCCCTGGAACACGAAATGCCAGTACTGCTTTGTCACCAGCTTCTGTGGTGGCTGGAAAGCTACGTTCAAAAGCATTACTACCGACGGAGACAGTGAAGAGTTTGGCGGGTCTAGAATCAGGTTCAGGTACGGGAGGAAGCTCCTTACCACACCCAGACAACCCAGCTAAGGCTGTCAATAGGACAACGGAGGCTCTATACATTAGTGATCATCCATAACTATAAATATTTTTATAACATAGATTAATTACATGTAACTTACCAGTTATCGTAAGATTTATTTAGACAAAATTATTAAAAAAAATAACGGCTTGGAATAAAATTTCCTAAACCGTTATCTAATGTTTTTCAGGTTTACCACTACATGTTCTTAAATGCGCGGTCGACTTTGAAAGTATCCGAAGTCACATAAGCTTCCATATTGCGGACACTGGTCTCTAATTTCTGGAAATCACCCTCTAAAGTGCCCAGTAACGACTCTGCGGTTTGCCCTTTTTCCCAAGGTTTTTGCTTGAGCGTGTGCTCTTGTTTGGCCTTCATCTGATCGACATACTGAGGTGGTTGTTTTTCAAGCATAAATGTCAAAGCTACATACGCTAATAACACCAAAAAGCTACCACCAAGCAGTGCCGCCGAGATAACCAAGATGCGAACCAACCACACTTCAAGGCCAAAGTAGTTCGCTAACCCTGCACACACTCCAGACAACTTACCGTTAATAGGATCGCGATACAGTTCTCTACTCATAGTTTCGTCTCCAGTTAGGTGACTCCGCATCCAGTATTTTTTCTAGCGTTTTCACTCGATCTTGCATCGATTCAGCTTGAGCAGAAAGCTTGTGCAAACGCTGAAGATCCGTTTCTGAAAGACCATTACTGGATTTCTTCTTGCTGCGGTAATGTAAGAACAACCATAGCGGTGCCACGAAGATTAAAAAGACAATCAGTGGGCCTGCAATTAGAAATGTTGACATAGACAACTCCTAAAATTATTTATCGCGGTTTTCAACTTGTTGCTTCAGTTTCGCCAGCTCTTTTTCAATTTCATCTTGAGCTTGTAGATCTGCAAATTCTTGGTCTAACGATTTTGCGTTACCTGTTTTGGCGTAAACATCTGCTTCAGCTTCTAATTCATCCACTTTACGCGAGAATTGCTCAAACTTCGCCATTGCTTCGTGGGTTTTGCTTGAATGCAGATGCTTTTGAACATCACGACGATTGCTTGCCGCATTATTACGAATCATTAATGCTTGCTGCTTCGCACGTGTTTCTGCGATTTTGGTTTCAAGCTTGCCAATCTCACTGGTCAGCTTTTCGATGGTTTCGTGAACCAAGGTTTGCTCTGTGTGAAGGCTTTTGATTATATCTTCAAGTTTTTGCTTTTCTATTAGCGCCGCTCTAGCTAAGTCTTCACGTTGTTTAGTTAGTGCTAGTGTCGCTTTATTTTGCCAATCTAGAATCTGAGTTTCGATAGCTTCAACTTTACGCGCTAACTCTTTTTTATCTGCGATAGCTTTAGCGGAGTTAGTGCGAACCTCAACCAGCGTATCTTCCATTTCTTGGATAATCAGGCGAATCATCTTTTCAGGATCTTCAGCCTTGTCTAAAAGTGCACTGATGTTCGAATTTACAATGTCTGCAAAGCGAGAAAAAATACCCATGAGGAACTCCTTAATTACAATGATGGCAAATGTGCTTTAAAGCGTTATTCGATTTCTCAATCCACTTGCTCAAAAATTTACGTTTGTTGTTAAACCTACCATAAGTAATCCAAGTAACGTGCCAACTTTTAAGCCATTTATTATCAGATACTTACAATAAAATGGTGATTAACCCGAACCATGCTATGATGAATTTAGCCAAGTATTGGTATTTTTCACCACTACGACTCTTATACTTAAGCTATTTACATGATGTGATTTAAATAAAGCCCTCTAAATCACATCCATCGGCGCTCAAATCATACAAGGACCCGCTATGCAGCAGAACCTCATTGGTGAATCACCTAGCTTTCTCTCTGTGTTAGATAAAGTTTCCCAACTCGCACCAATAGAAAGACCCATTCTGATCATTGGCGAACGTGGCACAGGTAAAGAGTTGATCGCACAAAGACTGCATTACCTTTCAAGACGTTGGGATCAACCTTTGATCTCATTGAACTGCTCAACCTTAAGTGAAGGTTTGATTGATTCAGAACTGTTTGGTCATGAATCGGGATCCTTTACGGGTTCGAAAGGGCGTCATCAAGGTCGTTTTGAAAGAGCAGAAGGCGGAACGCTGTTTCTGGATGAGCTGGCGACCACTCCCCTTGCGGTTCAAGAGAAACTACTGCGCGTTATTGAATACGGGCAATATGAACGTGTCGGTGGGCAAAAGGCGCTAAGTGCCAATGTCAGACTGGTGTGTGCAACCAATGCCGACTTACCAGACATGGCATTAAAGGGCGAATTCCGAGCAGACCTATTAGATAGACTGGCGTTTGACGTCATTACTATCCCTCCTTTGCGTGAGCGAAAAGAAGACATCATGCTACTGGCAGAATATTACGCCATTAAGATGTGTCGTGAATTGGAATTGGAGTTGTTTGTTGGCTTTGCCCCCTCTGCCGTTGAATCGCTTTTGGATTATTCTTGGCCAGGGAATGTACGAGAACTCAAAAACGTCATTGAGCGAGCTATCTATCAGCACGGAAAAGATCCATATCCTATTGAATATTTGGTGTTTAACCCATTTAAACCCGCATGGAAAACAGAGCAAGATTCCTCTCCGGAAACTGGCAATGAGCCGTCTAACAGCCATACTTCATCAGAGAGCTTGTTTTCTTTGCCGCTTGA
Source organism: Vibrio sp. 10N.247.311.49 (assembly GCF_041467655.1). Lineage (NCBI taxonomy): Bacteria > Pseudomonadati > Pseudomonadota > Gammaproteobacteria > Vibrionales > Vibrionaceae > Vibrio > Vibrio sp. 10N.247.311.49. Next base: position 346,597 of record NZ_JBFSVA010000001.1, on the reverse strand, counting down.
TTACAAAGCATGGCAAGAACAACAAGACATCAAGCTACTCAACCAAGCCCTCAAACAGAGCAAATATAACCAGAAACAAGCCGCAGAATTACTTGGGTTAACCTACAACCAATTACGTGGAATGGTGAGGAAGTACGCGATTGTCGGACAAGCTAACGATAAATAGCTGTCCACGCTTGATTATTATTTGGAGCCGAATAAATAAAATGTTAAATTGTCCGGATCTTGAGGCTCCTCTAACGCCTCGTTTCGAAAAGTATTTCTTTTTATGAAAGCACTAATAAGACTATCACTGAGCATCTGCACGTTGAGCTTTCTCGCTGGATGTGGTGAGAGTGTGAATCACGAGCAAATCCGTGAAAAAGGCTTCATTTATTGCGGCCAAGGTAATCCTAGTACCTTCAATCCACAGCTAGTTGATAGTGGCATTACCGCAGAATCGCTGAGTCCTCAAATCTTCGATACACTGCTCACTCTTGATCCGATGACGTACCGACCAAAACAGAACTTAGCGACAAGTTGGTCTGTTGATAAATCAGGTACAGAGTACACGTTCAAACTGCGCCCAAATGTTGCGTTCCAAACGACAGACTGGTTCACCCCTACTCGTAGCATGAATGCACAAGATGTGGTGTTTAGCTTTGAACGTGTCATTGATAGTTCAAACCCATTTCATTATGTGGGTGGCGGCCTATACCCGTGGTTTGCCGGAATCGACTTCAAGACCCTGATTGTCGATATCACCGCGGTTGACGACCTAACAGTGAAATTCCAATTAAGTCGCCCAGACAATTCATTTCTCAATAACATCGCCACCAGCTATGCGGTCATTCACTCTAAAGAGTATGCCAATCAGCTCATTGCAGCGGATGAGAAAAATCGAATCGATTCCAATCCAGTCGGCACTGGCCCTTTCTACTTGGATGAATACCAAATCAACGACCTAGTGCGCTTGAAAAAGAACAAGCACTACTGGAAGGGTGAAGTACAAATGGACCAAGTTGTGTTCGATACTTCGCAACGTGGAACAGGCACACTTGCCAAGCTTCTGCGTAGTGAGTGTGACGTGCTCAACTCACCAATTTCTAGCCAAATCCCTATTATTCAGGCTCATGAAGAGTTGAAGATTTCTGCTACTCCGGCGGTTAATGTCTCTTTCATCGCGCTGAATACTGAGCACCCTGCACTGCGTGACTCTCGAGTTCGTAAAGCGCTCAACTTAGCCATCAATCGTCAGAACATTCTTGATTCTGTGTATTACGGTACAGGAACCAAAGCCTACACCTTGCTTCCTCCGACTTCTTGGGCTCACCAAAAAGACAGCGTTCAAGTTCGCTACGACCGAAACTATGCGGTTGCGCTTCTCAAAGAAGCTGGCGTTGAACCTGGGTTAGAGCTTTCAATGTGGGTACCACTAGAGCCACGCGCATACAATCCAAGTCCAAGAAAAACGGCAGAACTTATCCAAGCAAACTTAGCCGATATTGGTATTGAATTGAAACTCTATACCGACGACCGATTTGACCGCACACAGTTGTCCTCTATTTCCTCAACAGACTTGTTGCTTACAGGCTGGATAGGCAATACCGGTGACCCGGACAACTTCTTACGTCCGCTGCTCTCATGCAGCTCTGAGCGTGCAGGGTTAAACGTCTCGATGTGGTGTAATTCAGACTTTGATTTCCTTCTCGACTTAGCATTAGAGATCAATCAACAAAGGCACCGTGTGAACTTGTACCGACAAGCCCAAAACATTCTCAATGAAGAAGTTCCTGTGATTCCTTTAGCTCATGGCGTGCAATTTCGCGTGCACGATCGTTCGCTAACAGGCTTTAAAGCAAGTCCTTTCAATGCCCAACCTTTTGATCAAGTCAGAAGAGAGGTGCAGTAATGTTTTGGTATACATTAAGACGTGTAAACTTATTCGTTATTACGCTAGGAATTCTGACCTTGGTAGGTTTTTCCCTGCTTCGATTAGACCAAACCTCACCTTGGGCAATTCAAGATTTTTGGCCCGGTTGGATTAGCTATATCACTGAATTATCGACGCTAAACTTTGGCCTAAGCAAACAAGGTGTGCCTATCATCGATGAGTTGGTCCTGGTGTTCCCTGCAACGCTAGAGCTGTGCTTCTTTGCCTTTGTGTTGGCACTCATCATCGGTATCCCTTTCGGCACCATTGCTGGTATGAGACAAGGTAAATTTGTTGATACCACCATATCGTTCACCTCAATGGCCGGTTACTCTGCGCCTATATTTTGGGTCGCGTTGCTGATGATCATGGTGTTTTCACTGCACTTTGAAATGTTCCCAGTTGGTGGCCGATACGACCTACTTTACGAGATTGAACACGTGACTGGATTCGCGATGATTGACGCCTTTTTTGCCGAGGGTCGCTACCGTGCGCACGCACTACAAAGTGTTATCGAGCACATGGCGTTGCCTTGTCTTGTTTTAGCACTGGCGCCAACGACTCAGGTCATCCGATTGATGAGAGCGTCAGTGGCTGAAGTAATGACGCAAAACTACATCCGCGCTGCGCGAATTAAAGGTCTTTCCACTAGAGAGATCATCACGCAGCACGTGCTAAGAAACGCGATACCTCCGATTATTCCTAAGGTCGGTGTTCAGCTATCGAGTATGTTAACGCTTGCTATTGTTACCGAGTCTATCTTTAACTGGCCGGGCATTGGCCGCTGGTTATTGGATGCCTTATCGAATCAAGATTACGTTTCAATTCAAGCTGGTGTAATTGTGGTGGCTACCTTAGTTTTGACCGCTAATATTCTGTCCGATCTACTGGGCGCGATGATCAATCCACTGGTAAGGAAGGAATGGTATGCTAACAAATAACGTCTACCAAGAAGAACAGATTCCAACCCAGTTCGAACGTTTCTGGCGCAGCTTCCGCAGCAATAATCTAGCTATGTTTGGCTTGTGGTGTTTGGTGCTTATCATTCTGGTCACCGTCACTTCACCGTGGCTAGCCCCGCATGATGCACAAGAACAAACCGGTCACCTATTAACGCCGCCCTCTTGGGATCCTGCGGGAACGGTAGAATACTTTTTGGGTACGGATGACTTAGGCAGAGATATTCTCTCTCGCCTAATAATTGGCTCTCAGTTAACCTTCGGCGCCGCGGTGGTGATTACCTTTATCGCAGCCGTCATTGGTTGTCTGATTGGCGTACTTGCTGGTATGACGCGCGGTTTACTATCAAGCACGCTAAACCACCTGCTTGATACTGTTATGTCGATTCCATCTCTTCTGCTGGCGATTATCTTCGTGGCATTCCTTGGCTTTGGGGAGTTTAATATCTTGCTCGCCTTGTGCTTGGCACTGATCCCGCGCTTTATACGCTCGGTGTACATTGCCGTGCATGCTGAAGTAGAAAAAGACTATATTCTGGCTTCTCGCCTTGATGGTGCGAACGATTTTTACCTGCTATGGAACTCAATCCTTCCGAACATCCTTACCGTGATCGCTCTTGAAGTTACGCTGGCACTGTCAGTCGCAATTCTTGATATCACGGCTTTAGGTTTCCTAGGGCTTGGCGCTCAAGCACCGAGTACCGAATGGGGCTCCATCTTGGGTGATTCGGTCGAGTTGATTTACCTTGCGCCATGGACAGTTACCCTACCCGGCTTAGCTATTATGTTTACAGTTATCGTGATTAACCTCGTCGGTGAAGGTGTTCGCCAAGCGCTAAATGCAGGAATCGAATAATGCCGTTACTTGATATTCGACATCTAACCATCGAGATTGAGACCCCTCAAGGGATGGTTAAAGCCGTAGATCGAATGAGTATTACCCTCAATGAAGGGGAAATTCGTGGCTTAGTAGGTGAATCAGGCTCAGGTAAGAGTTTGGTTGCAAAAGCGATCGTCGGAGTATGTAAAGAAAACTGGAAGGTTTCTGCAGACCGAATGCGCTTAGGTAATATCGACCTACTGCAACTGACGCCGAAAGAAAGACGCCGAGTGATCGCCCGCGATATCGCAATGATCTTCCAAGAGCCATCAACGTGTCTTGACCCTTCTGAAAAAGTAGGTAACCAGCTCGTTGAAGCGATCCCTTCCCATTCGTTTGAAGGTCGTTGGTGGCAACGATTTAAGTGGCGTAAGAAGCAAGCGATCGCATTACTACACAAAGTCGGCATCAAAGACCACTCTCGCCTAATGGACAGTTACTCTTATGAGCTGACAGATGGTGAGTGTCAAAAAGTCATGATCGCAATGGCGATCGCTGCCAAGCCAAAAGTCTTGATTGCTGACGAGCCAACCAACGATTTAGACCCAATTACACAGTCTCAAATATTGCGTCTTTTGAGTCGTATGAACCAGATCAATAACACCACCATCGTGTTGATCGGCCATGACTTAACCACCATTACCCAATGGGCGACTCGCATTACCGTGATGTACTGTGGTCAATCGGTAGAATCCGCTGATACACCGAAGCTGTTGGATGCACCAAAGCACCCGTACACCGTTGCTTTGTTAAAAGCGATGCCAGACTTTAACGACTGGATTCCCCACAAGGAGAAGCTCCAGTCTTTGCCGGGGTCAATTCCACCGCTGCAACATCTTCCTATTGGTTGTCGATTAGGGCCTCGCTGCCCATACGCACAAAGGCAGTGTGTCGAGATCCCACATACGAAACGTATCAAGAACCATAAGTTCAACTGTCACTTCCCTCTGAATATGGAGAAGAAAAAGAAATCATGAGTGCATTATTAGAAGTCAGTGATTTGTCTAAAGACTTTACGACTCGCTCTGGTCTTTTCCGTAAAAAGATTCATCAGGCGGTGAAGCCAGTTAGCTTTTCTCTTGAAGCAGGCCAGACAATTGGTTTTATCGGCCAGAATGGTTCTGGCAAATCAACATTAGCCAGAATGCTCGCAGGCATGGTGGAGCCAACCGCAGGCGAGATCCGCGTGAATGGCGAAAAGCTAGAGCACAAAGACTACTCGACTCGTTGTAAGCTGATTCGAATGATCTTCCAAGATCCGAATACGTCACTTAACCCGCGCATTCAGATCGGTCGAATTCTTGAAGGTCCATTAAAGCGAAACACCAACATGCCTCCAGAAGCTCGTATGCGTCGTGTGAAAGACACACTACTGCGCGTAGGCCTTCTACCGGAACATGCGTATTTCTACCCTCAGATGCTTGCTGCAGGCCAGAAACAAAGGGTTTGTTTGGCTCGTGCCTTAATACTTCAGCCATCCATCATTGTTGCTGATGAAGCTTTAAATGGTTTGGACATGGCAATGCGCTCGCAAATCATCAATCTGTTCTTAGAGTTACAAGAAGAGATGGGCGTATCGTTCGTTTATGTATCTCAACACCTCGGTATTGTTAAGCACATTACCGACAAGATTATTGTCATGCATGAAGGCAATGTGGTTGAGAGTGGGGAAACAGATCAAGTGCTAACCAATCCAACTCACCAAATCACCCAAAGATTGGTTGAGAGCCATTTCTCCAAAGCGCCGAACCACTAACCTGGAATCACGCTACATTTAGCAGAGGGGAAAAGTATGTATCGAACAGCTTCAATGCTTCCCCTCTTGTTGGTGCTGTTGTCCTTTAACGCGACAAGCACACCGCTCACATGGCTAGATAGAAGCTTCGTCGAAACTGCCTTTTATAACGTCGCGCTTCAACACGAATACTCCCAAGGCAACAAACCGCTCGCCAAGTGGAAACAACCGATCAAGATTTGGATCGATCATCGAGTGGGCGATGAGGAACTGCATCAAGAGATCACAGAGCTTCATATCAAACACTTATCTGAAGTCACCCAACATCCAATAACAATCGTCAGTAAAGAGTCCGAAGCGAACGTTAAATGGATATACACAAGGCAGAGCCAGTGGGTATCTGAGGCGAAATCGGTGCTCAAGCTCAAATCAACTCAACATTTAAATAGCGCCATCTGCACGGCGGGCTATAGAACCAATTCTAAAGGCGAGATTGTATACGCTGGGATTGTAATCCCGGTTGATCAGGCAAGATCGCGAGGTAAGCTGGTCGCCTGTATCGTGGAAGAGATCACACAAGTTCTAGGCCTGCCGAATGATTCAGATAAAGCCTACCCTTCTATTTTCAACGACCACACGCCAGAAGACTTATTATCGCCGTTAGACGTAGTGCTACTGCAATTGCTGTATGAACCAGAATTGAAAGCTGGAATGACAAAATCTGAAGTAAAACCTATCGTTCGAAAGATACTCAAGAGATACAGCAAAACAGGTGTGCTTCAGCAAGCTTCTAAAGCCGCACAGCAAGCGCCTTTGTATCAGTTGATTGGGTATTGACGAATATACGTTGGAAGTAACTTAGATGGGATAATTGAATGATAGCGCTGCCTAAGAAAGGCAACGCTGACTTACGATGTTACTGTATTACGAAAGAACTAGCGCTTAGCTGCCTGCTTTTTCAATTCGAAGTCGAACTCATCCGGGAACAAGATAACGCCTTCTTCTTGCTCGTTCGGGAATACTACAACAGCAAGTTCGTCGTCTTCTAGACCGTTCGTCCAGCGACTGTGCCATTTGTTCAACGAAATAGACTCAGCTTTACACTCAGACCAATCACCCGTTGCCCATGATTCTGCGAACTCTTGGTTTGGCCATACTGGAACACAATCTTCATCTTCTGTGTTCAGCATTACACAACCGTGTTCATCGGTTAAGATCCATACTTCACGGTTTGCTACGATTTCTTTCACACAGTATTTCAGGCGTTGCTCGCCCGTATACTTGTTGATTTCAGCGATTTTTTTATCGTCTAGCTGTGTAGTCATCTTAATTTCCTACTTTAGTCAGTAACTTTGCTCTTAAAGCTATTTTATGCCGAGTGTTGTCAACTTCAAACATTATCGATGAAGAAGAAAGTCTACTTCAAAGAAAAACGCCTGCTAAATAAGCAGGCGTTTAATATTAAGCGACTTGATTAAACAAGCTCACCTTGTAGCCAAGGCCAGCCTTGCTTCTTACGGCTTAGTGTATTTTCCATCATTAATACGCCGCCTTTCTCGTGCTTAACCAATTTCTCAGCCCACTCACCTTTGTATAGAAGACGAGTTTGAGCAGTAGTGATATCTGTTAGCATTACCGCAGCGAACGCTAGACCGTCTTTCTCACAACGCTCTTCAAGATCAGCTTCTAGCGCTTCGATCATGCCGTCTACTTGCTCAAGAGTCGCAAGTTCAACTTGACCAACAACAACATCACGACCGTTGAATGGGTAGCCTTTAAGGTCTTTTTCTACTAGCTGTGCAGCAGATAGGCCTTCGATGTTTGTTTTTGCGATTAGAAGCGCTTTGATGAATGCATCAACGTCAGTTACGCCAGCAATTTCAGCAAGCTCAGCAACCGCGTCTTTGTCTTTTTGAGTACATGTTGGAGAAGCGAAACCAACTGTGTCTGAAAGAATTGCAGACATCATTAGTTTAGCGATTTGTTGAGAGATTGCGTGACCTTCAATCTTGAACATGTTGAAAAGTACAGTGTTTGTACAACCAACAGGCCAGATCCAAGCTTCCATTGGGTTTACTGTCATCACGTCGCCTAGACGGTGGTGATCAACAATACCTACGATCTCTGCATCAGCAACATCATCTGGTGCTTGTGCTAGATCTGAGTAGTCTACTAGCCAGATTTTCTCACCAGCAACAGAAGTACGAAGCTCTGGCTTTTCAGCACCAGCGACTTCTAGAATGTGTTGAGTTTCGCGGTTGATCTCGCCTTGGCGAATTGGTGTCGCTTCCTCGCCACGAGCCTTAAGAAGCTCAGTTGCAACTAACGCACTACAAATACTGTCACTATCAGGGTTTTTGTGACCAACAACTAAAATCATGTTTCTTCCTATTACACTAACAATTATGACTCTACCTTTAGAGCCTCTCTTTATTAGTCATACTTTACCTCATTTTTTTAGATTGGTCATGTTTCGTGGGTTTAGCCAATAGTAACAATAGATAAAAAAACAACAAATGCAATTGATAATTATTATCATTCGTATATATTTATCTTAAGCCACTAATTTTGAGTAACACCTATGGATCGACTAATCTCTTTTTTGCCAAGCAGTAGTGCTGCGAAAACAACTCAGTTTTCACTGTCATTTAAGCGCCTGCTTTTGCCTGTCTCACTTGCAGCTTTGGTTGCAGCCCCAGCTACACGAGAGCTGACGGTGACTACTTTGTCAGACGCGTTTTGGGCAGTGTCTTGTTATGTTGCTTTAACCTTGGCTATTTACCACTGGTTAAGTCTGTACATAAACAAAGATAACGTCTTCAATAAGCTCGTCCATCAATCTCGTTCAAACCAAGTGGTATTCGCGGCTCTCATGGGCGCGTTGCCCGGCTGTGGCGGTGCGATAGTGGTAACCACACAATTTATCTCGGGAAAACTCGGATTTGGTGCGGTAGTTGCGGTGCTCGTCTCAACCATGGGTGACGCGGCGTTCCTGCTCATAGCGAGCGAGCCTAAGACAGGTTTAGCCATGATGGCGATGGGCGTGATCGTGGGTACTGCGTCAGGCCGAATCATTAACTTGTTTCACGCAGACGACTTCTTACGCCCAAAAAAAGCACAGAAAAATGAAGCCGTTCACAGTTGCTCATCTCAATCCCAAGACAAAGAATCGGTCTCTAAAAAGGCGATCAACCTGCAAGGTTACCTATGGTCAGTGCTGATTATTCCCGGCGCTACAGTAGCTCTACTTGGCTCTTTTCAAGTCGATGTAAACGAGTTACTCGCGTTGCCTGAAATGTCGATGGAATGGGCGGGAACAATTTTATTGATTAGCTCGATGTTTCTATGGGGCCTCACTCGGGAAATTGAAGATTACAAATCAGCAGTAAGTGAAGATGAGAAATGTTTAGGCTCACATCCACTGCAAAAAACCGCTCAAGACACCAACTTTGTGACAGCGTGGGTTGTGGTTGCCTTTCTTTTCTTCGAATTTGGTTCTGTGCTAGCAAATGTGGATTTTGCGACGCTATTCTCAAGTTGGGGGATCATGCTCCCCCTGGCGGGCGTATTGATGGGTTTGCTACCTGGCTGTGGTCCACAATTATTGGTCACTAGCTTGTACCTGTCGGGTGCTCTTCCACTTTCAGCTCAGGTCGGTAATGCGATTTCAAATGATGGTGATGCGCTGTTCCCTGCGATTGCCATGGCACCTAAAGCAGCGCTCGTCGCCACCTTGTATTCGAGTGTGCCCGCTTTGATCTGTGCATACGGTTATTGGTTTATGTTCGAGCTGTAGGCTTGAGTTTCTATTCAAGGCTCAAGTTTTTCTTCAAGATCTAGGCTTCACTCCATAGGTTTCTAATCGGCCGGTACTTTGTATCGGCCTTTTTGCTTTCGACGACCTAGTTCTTAAGAGAGCCCCTTCAAAACACCCTCTTCCTTTGCTCCATAGCTGTTACCACGTTACTTGTGCAATTTATCTCAATCCATACGTTATAGCTCCCCGGTAGAAAGCCCTCATAAACGCGACTACATGACTTAATTAGAAATCTCTGACAGATATCAGAAATACAAAAAGCCCCTGTAAGAGTGCTTACAGGGGCTTTAATTCAAGCTTTAATCTTGGTTCTTAAGACAAGACTTAAGAAACTTCGATTGGACCACCGAATGAAGTTACTGGAGGCAGTTTGCCTTGGAACTTCTCGAAATCAACCAAACATGTGTTTGCTGACGTTGCTTGAGCAAGTTCAGACGTACCGATATCTTGAGTCAGTGTGTTTGGATCGCCGTATGTATCTAGCGCGCCCACTTTCTCGTTGATCGGACCGTACCAAGCACCTTCTTCGATACGAACAACACCAGGAGCGTAGCTATCCATTAGAACAGCACCTGCTAGTAGTTGACCACGGTCGTTAAACACACGTACTACATCGCCATCTTTGATGCCTTTCTTCTTAGCATCTACTGGGTTGATGTAGATTGGCTCACGGCCTTGTACCGCGTAAGTCGCACGCCACTCTTCAGATTCACACATCTGAGAGTGAAGACGCTTGTCTGGGTGACAAGATTGTAGCCAGTACGGGTGCTTGTCAGAGCCTGGACCACCGTGTGAACGTTCAGATTTCTCGAACCACATTGGGTGTTCTTGACAGTGCTCGTAACCCATGTTGCCAACAGTACGGCTTGTGATTTCGATGAAACCAGAAGGCGTGCCTAGTGCGTTGATCTCTGGATCTTCACGGAATGAAGCGTGACGAGTCCATGGCTTACCTTTGCCGAAGTCTAGGAAACCTTTCTCCCAGAACTCAGCAAACTCAGGCATTTCGAAGCTACCTTCGTTTGATGCGCGACATTCGTCGTACAGAGATTTAACCCACTGCATTTCGTCCATACCACGCGTGTAATCGTCGTAACGACCCCAACGCTTAGTTAGGCTAGACATGATCTCGAAGTCAGTCTTAGACTGGAACAGAGGATCCACTAGCTTGTGCATTGCGATCAAACCACGGCCAGAGTACGCGCCGTAACCATCGATATCGTTACGTTCCCACTGAGTACAAGCTGGAAGAACAATATCAGAGTGACGACAAGTTGCAGTCCAAGCGAAATCAACAGCCACTACAGTTTGTAGGCTCTTGAATGCTTTACGCATCTTGTTGCGATCTTGGTGGTGGTGCCACGGGTTGTTACCACTGAATACCATCATCTTGATGTCAGGCAGTGTCACTGTTGCGCCGTTTGCTTTGATCTTCTTACCTGGCTCTAACAGGCTATCTACCCAACGAGCAACAGGGATTACGCGGCTGTAACCGTTGTAATCAGTGTTAGTGTGCTTAGGCGATTGACCTTGGTCGATGTTCAGCGGGAAAGAACCCGGAGCAGCGAAGCCAGTTGAAGATACACCGATACCAGAGTAGTGGTGACCGTAAGAGATACCACCGCCCGGTAGACCAATTTGGCCAACCATTGCTGCGATAACTGCACACATCCAGTAAGGCTGTTCACCGTGCTCTTGACGTTGGATACTCCAACCAACAAGAATCTGTGTACGACCGTTAACCAGCATCTTAGCGAAGTCACGAATAGAGTCCGCGCTTGCGCCACAGATAGCAGAAGCCCATTCTGGCGTCTTCTCAACTCTGTCTTTCGTTTCACCTTGAACGTACTTGATGAAATCTTCAAAACCTAGACAGTAAGTTTCGATGAACTTCTTGTCGTATAGGCCTTCGTTGTAAAGAACGTGAGCAACACCAAGCATGAACGCCACATCAGTTTGTGGGTTGATGTACATTTGCTCGTTTTCTAGGTAACGACCTGTTTTGTTTTTAACAGGGTCAACAGAAACAACGTTGATCTCTTTCTTAGCAACTTTTTCTTTCAGCTGTTCTAGGTATGCGAACGACTCGTGAGTCTCACATGTCCAACCTACTTGAAGGTTTTTAACTGGATCGTTACCCCAAAGAACAATGTTGTCACTGTTTTCTAGGATAAGTTCCCAAGATGTACCTTGTGCGTAAACTTCAGTAGAACCTAGCACGTAAGGCATGATCGTTTGACCAGCACCTGTTGAGTAGTCACCGATTTTCTTCACAGAGTAACCGTGAAGTGCCATTGCACGTTGCATGTGGTTAGTACAGCTATGGAACTGACCTGTTTGCCTCCAACCAGTTTGACCTGTGTGAAGCGCCCATGGACCGTAATCTTTCTGTACGCGCTCTAGCTCGCGGTAAACAAGGTCTAGTGCCTCATCCCAAGTCACACGAATAAAGCGGTTGTTACCACGCGTGTCTGCGCTGTACTTATGCTTCTTCAACCAATCTAGGCGAACCATTGGGTAACGCACACGTGATGGGCTGTAGATAATACCTTTAATACCTTTCAACATCTCAGTTGGGTGTTGATCGATTTCTAGAGGTTTAATTTCTTGTACTTTACCCGCATAAACACGAGCTCGGAATGCACCCCAGTGAGAACCAGAGACTTTCCACGCACCGTCTGTTTCTGCTGCAGACGCTGATGCCGACGCCAATAAGCTTGGACCGATAACCGATGCCGCACTTGTAGTAGCGACACCTTTCAGAAAACTTCTTCTTGTAATTGCCATTGTGTTACTCCAATTGACGTCTTATTAGTGATGGCCTTCAGAAAAATCTGATGAGTGCTTCTGTAGATACTTAAGAACCAGTGCTTCTGTATCTGTATCGAAGTTAACGAATGCAATCATACCATCTAGCATGCCTACCCAACCGTTAGCGCTGAAGTGAGCTTCATCTGGCTGTGAGTGACACGTTGAACAGTTAGATTGGTACGCTTGACCCGCTGCGTTCCAGATTGGATCGAAGTTATCAACCATAGACTCTTTCTTCATCCAAAGTGCTAGGTTAACTTCTTCCCATGGAAGGCCAGTAAGCTCATCTTCTTTCTTCTCACCAACAGTGATAACGTCACTTTGAGATACTTCTTTCGTCAAGATTGCAGTTGAGATGTTCATACCGAAGTCTTCTTGGATTACACGTCCGAAGCCTTTCGCTTTACGCCAACCGTCGATTTGAATCTTGATCATGTCGCCTTTTTCGTCGATAACCGCAACTTTACTTGCAGGGCTTAATAGACCCGCTTCAACTTCAGCTGTTTCATCTGTGTACATTGGTAGGTGACGAATAGAGATCACGTCTGAACCATTTGCGTAAGATGTGCTGCTTGCTACGTTTTCTAGCTCGCCAACAATACCGCTCGCTGATGCCATATCTAATGGAAGGTTGTGAGCAATACCTTTGTGACAGTCAACACAGCTTTGATCACGCTCTGCCGCGTTCTTCATCTGGATACGCGCTGTTGGGCGCATGTTTTCGAAATCCATTGAATCGTAGTTGTGGCAGTTTTTACACTCTAGAGATTTGTTCGAAGAGAAGCGATCCCATTCGTGTTTAGCCAGTTCGATACGACGAGCTTCGAATTTCTCAGGCGTATCTAGGTCACCAAATACTTGAGCGAATACTTCTTTAGAAGCTTGCATCTTACGAGCGATTTTTGCTGTCCATTCATGTGGAACGTGACAGTCAGGACAAGTAGCACGTACACCAGAAGTGTTTTTCCAGTGAACCGTTTCTTGTAGTTCTACGTATACGTTGTCACGCATGGTGTGACAGCTTACACAGAATTCTTCTGTATTTGTGTGCTCTAGAGCTGTGTTAAAACCGCCCCAGAAAATAACACCGGCGATAAAGCCACCCATAGTTAGTACACCAAGACTGATGTGTACTGCTGGGCGAGTCATTGTGCGCCATAATTTAACTAAAAATGATTTCATGTTTAGCTCTCTTAAATATTGATTTTAAAAAATGTTGTTACTTAGAGGGCATTACATGCCGCCGTGAGCACCAGGAGGTCCGAATACAAACACTTGCAGTGCCCAAACTAGGAAGCCGTAACCGCCTACAAAAGCCACACTTAATATTGGGAAGAGAACCACCGCGATGAAGAGGAAAGACTTCCACTCCAGCGAATGTTTTTCGCTAGTTTCAATTTTATTAACATCACTCATACATTTTGCCTATTTTGTATTTAGTAATTTCGAGTAACCCATTCTATGGGGCTAAAGTTCTTAAGTATCTAACGACAAATTTTAGACCATACTCAAAGTAGGGTTCAATCAAATCTCCCGTTATAACCCTTGCTAATCAATACTTTTTTGAGCTCATCCAAAGTTGTTTTTAGTTAAACAAAGTTATTAAAAAGTATTAACAAATGTGAAGAATTAAGTATATTTCACAAATGTTAAATTCCAACATTTACGCAACCGTATTGTAACCAATTTTAACGTTTTACCTACTAAGTAGTAGCCAAAAAACCCTCAAATAACCATTATTTTGTACTTTGAATGTTAAATAATTGAGCCTTTTTTGAGTTCGACAGGTATGACTCTGAAATGCATCATTTGGCACTTTCAGATATGATAGAAGCCTTATTAAAAGGAAGCATTATGCAAGACGTTATTGATATATCTTGGTGGCAATTATTGTTTTTCAGTTCACTTCTCTTGCTACCAATTGTAATCAACCACAAGCTAAAACTTGGCCTTGGAAAAGAGGCTTCTATCAGCATCATTCGCATGACTGTTCAGCTATTTCTGGTTGGCCTCTACCTAGAATACCTGTTCACTTTGAATAGCTTGTGGGTCAATTTACTGTGGTTATTTACGATGATTATCGTTGGGGCAAGCTCGATTGTTGAAAAGTCCAAGTTACCCCGAAACCTCTTGTTAGTGCCTGTCGCTGTGAGCCTAGCGGTAACCTGTGTACCCATTGTCTTGTTCATCTGCTTATTTATCATTAAACCAACACCGGTTTTTAACGCTCAGTACCTTATCCCGATCGCAGGGATGTTATTGGGTAATAGCTTAAGCAGTAATATAGTGGCATTGCAGAACCTGTTTGGTGCTTTTGAAACACAGAAATCAGAATATGAAGCAGCAATCGCGTTAGGCGCGTCTCCTACTTATGCTGCAGCGCCTTTTGTGCGTAATGCTATACAGAAAGCGATGTCTCCTATTATGGCCTCAATGGCAACCACAGGCTTAGTAACGCTACCGGGGATGATGACAGGTCAAATTCTCGGGGGAGCTTCACCAATGATCGCAATTAAGTATCAACTGATGATCATGCTGGCGATTTTCGTGATGATGAGCTGCTCTCTAGCCCTTGTACTTCACCTCTCATTGAAGACATCTCTGACCAAAGAAGGGCGAGTTCTCGCTCAAATACAGCCTTCGAAATAACCTCCCTACTCCACTTAGATCTGGTTACTCACTGAATTTGATACAGGTTATCCACAGAAATTGTGGATAACCAAATCAATATAGATCCTTTTTTGTCCATTTCGGCTCGCGCAAAGATCATTGCCATTGATCCTTGGGTGATTTCAAAGACATATACACACGTGCAGAACTGCGTTGTTAAGCGTTCAAATGATAATTTAAGAATTCAACGAGTAAGTTTTCCACAAATAAAAAACGGCCTGCAATGCAGGCCGTCTTGTAAATGTCATAAGTCAGTTCAATGTTTCCACTCTGAGCTTTAACTAATCTTGTCACTGAGCTAGTCACACAAGCTTTGTTGATCCGCCATCTTTATTAATCGCGTAAATAAATCAACCAATACCACATGCCAACAAAGATACCGCCGCCGATGATGTTACCGATAGTAACGGGCAGCAAGTTGTTCATCAGAAAGTCCATCATGTTTAGGTCAACATAGTCTGCTGGATTAGCCCCTGTCATTGTCCAGAATTCAGTTGGAGCAAATGTTTTGATACCGATAGCTAAAGGAACTTGGAACATATTCGCAATACAGTGCTCAAAGCCCGATGATACAAACATCGCGACAGGTAAAATCAGTACTGCAATTTTGTCAGTCAGTGTTCGTCCACTAAACGTCATCCATACCGCGATACAAACCAATACGTTACACATGATGCCAAGCGCGATAGCTTGGATAAAACCATGGTGCATTTTGTGCTGAGAGATGGCCATGGCATTCAAACCCACTTGCCCATGGTCGAACATGTACTGTTTAGTCAGAAGCATGCATGCCACTAGCAATAAAGCACCAATAAGGTTACCGATATAAACGGTCGCCCAGTTCTTTACTAGGGTTCCCCAGCTAATCTTGCCACTTGCACGAGCAACAAGAGTGAGCACCGAACTGGTAAATAGTTCACCGCCAGTAACAACAACGAGGATTAGGCCCAAGCTAAATGCAAGGCCACCTAATAAGCGAGTAATACCCCACGGCAAATCACCAGCACCAGTCGTTACGATGGTGTAAAACACAAACGCAATACCGATATGTATGCCAGCGGAAATCGCTAGGAGAAAAGATTTGATTGGATCTTTGGTTGCTTTACCTACGCCAATATCTGCAGCGCGCTCAGCCATTTGTGGCGGTAATAATGAGTCAAATTGGTTTAGATTCATGATGATTTACATTTTGAAACATGTCGTCGGGAGCGTGATAATCCTCTCTTTCATTTCTGAATTCAAGAGCTATTTTAGGCACAAAATAGCTCTCACAGCCTTGTTGAAAGCAAATAGTCCGAGTTATTCCAAATTCATACGACTTTAGTAGTAAAAATAAAACTCTGCTGAATGATTAGTTATCAGCATAGAAAATAACACATCTATAAATATCAACAAGTTACGTTAAAAATCAAAGAATAACGTACACTAAAATGGCTCACAGAGCGCTTTTATTTCTAGATTTTGACATAGATCAACAGAACGTAAAAAAGCGCCCTAAGGCGCTTTTAACTCAATCACAAATAAAGAAATTAGTGATGCTAAACCGAAGGTTCAATCACTTCTTCTGATGATTGTTCTAGGGTTGAATCCTCTAGAGTAGATTCAACAGCTGGGGACATCACATCAGAGTCACTTTCGTTGGCCACTTTGCCACCTAAGCTTTTCAAACTATCCACTAACTCTTCTAAGCTTTTAATGTGAGCATCACTCTTGGTAATCTGCTCACCGAGCAACTCACTGTGCTTGGTTGCTTCAGACAGTTGCTGCGCTTGCTTCTGGTTTTCAGACTCCAGCTTAGCTAATTGCTCAGTCAAAGTTTTAATCTCTGACTTTAATGACGCCGTCATGTCTAAGCCTTTCAGCGCTTTAACACTCGCTACAATTTTTTGAGACTGAAGACGCAATACAACATCACGGTGATCTTCATCATTAACCACTCGTGAAATGCTCAATAACTGGTTCTCTGCATTCAAAACCGACTGTTCGAACTGGTCGCCTTTTACGCTCGCCAGCACTTTGACTTCATGAGCAACACTGCGTACGTGGTTTAATTCGAACTCCGCAGCGTGAACTGCGTCTTCAATGATAGACTTTTCACGGGGACTGGCTTTCACTTGGCTTTCTGCCAAAGCAATTTGAGATGCCGCTTTAGCAAACGTCAGTGGAACAACGTCATCGAAATCTTCATCTTCCAAGAACTCTAATTCGTTCTTCAAAGGTTCGATGTATTTCTTATGCGCCACTTTAACTTCTAGTAAGCGAGCATTGTTAAGAAATTCCACCTGCGCTTCTTGAGCGTCTTCAAGCTCATCGACCAGCACATACTCGAACAACTCGCTGTATTCTGAATACAAACGTTTGTAGCTCGAGGTAAACATGGTATCTGCGCCAAGAAACTTCAGGTAATCCATTTGGACAATCGAATCCGCGAGTACTCGATCAGCCTTCTTCTTTAACACTAAGATCGAGTCATAGTTTGATTTGATCAAAGCGATTTTTTCATCGAAGGCTTCAGCGTAAGTTAGGCTCGAAAAAATGGAGTAACTCTTGGTTATCCGAGTTTCGTCTTTAAGTAAGTCCGCATAAATGCTTTCAGCATCATCCCATGCGTCTAATAGTTCATTGTAATTCTCTGGTGCATAGAGAGACAATTGAGCATGGTCTTCAAGCTTAACTTCCCATTCGGAGTAAACGCTTTGGACAGACTGAAATGAACGGACCTCTATTGTCGATTCATTATTGTTGTTTGTGGTTTGGTTCGCGTCTGTCTGCTCTGAGGGTGTGCTTTGACAACCTGAGATAGCAAATAGCATACTGATCGTTAATGCTACTTTGTTCGCTCTCACTTATGCATATCCTTTTTATACAATATTCGCTCAATGCAAATTATTTCTAGTCACAATATATTACAACCACTTAGCAATAAACATCACTGATGATTTAAGTGGGTGCAAATCACCCAATATAACCAAAATAAACTCATCACTCGATGATTAATCAATCAATTTGGTATCACTTATCAATTCTCTTTATTTGCTATTGCCTGAGCCGTGAATGCGCACTAAGGTGAAGGTAGAGAACGTTATGAATATATAGGTTAATTATGAAGTACAACGCTGAAAACATTGCTGATTTAAACCTCCTTCTTCAATTTGATGTAAGTAGTGCAGCTACTGGAATTAAAGTCCATCAAGAGGCTGCTCAAGAAACTCAAGACGCTGTTAAGCGCCTATTCGAAAAAAACCTTTGTACTCAGCCAGACGGCGGTTACCTAACAGATGAAGGTATCGAGATGGCAGAGCGCGCAGACAAGCTTCTTCGCGTACTAAACTAAAGCTCCATTGTTCTAGTAAAAACTCCACTTGCTTCGGCCGTGGAGTTTTTTCATTTTTGGGCAAAGCTTTGTTAGGCTTATTGTAAATTCGTCATTTGCAGTTGTGAGGAACACATGGCTTCTATATTTATTGTCGGTGCAGGATGGGTAGGTACACCTTTATCTGAACATTTAGAAAAACATGGTAACCGAGTAGTGGTCACGAAAACGACCCAAGCGGGAGCAGATGCCATTGGTAGCGAACAAATTCCATGTGAAGTGTTTAGCTTTGATTCATCCGATCCACAACAGACTATCGGGCGACTCTATTCATTGTTACTCGAAAACAACACTGAAATTGTGATTGGCAGCTTCCCTCCTGGCTTTAGAAAAGGAGCAGGACAAGAGTATGCCGACTACTGGCAGCAACTCACCAATGCATGCCAAAAGGCCAACATTAAAAAGCTCATTATGGTTAGTTCAACTACGGTATACCCAACTAAGCCGGGTGTGCTGAACGAGCTGGATGCATCACTCCCCCTTTCGACCTCAGATAACGAGCACGCGTCTTTATTTTCCGATAACGCACGAATCATGCTGCAAGCTGAACAGTCAGTGATTGATTCCGGTATCGACTACACCATTCTTCGCTTTAGTGGCTTAATCGGCCCAAGCCGTCACCCATCACGCTTCGCAAGCAAGTTAAAACAAGTCAGCACTCAAGCTCCAGCCAACATGCTGCACCTTGATGATGCAATTGGTGCTGTCGATTTCGCTATCAGTCAACTGCACAATGAAATAGTTAACGTGACCACACCAAATACAGTCAGTAAGGCGGAGTTTTATGCCGCGGCACTGAAAAGCGCCAACAGCAGTGAGCCTCTGCCCGCTGTTGTTGATACCCCAGACAAGTTAATCTCTTCGAAGAAGATTCTCGACTTAGGTTATTCATTTAAATTCGAATCCACACTGGACGCACTTCATGACTGAACAATCTATTGCTAACAAAAATCCCAACATAAAACTGCATCGCTCAGTCGACACCCTTTGGAACTTTATGTCGATGGGTCACAAGGTTACGCCTTCCGACTGTATCTTTGTATTGTGTAGCAACGATACTCGCGTAGCTGAATATGCAGCCGAGCTTTATCACCAACAGATCGCGCCTTACATCGTTTTTTCTGGCGGTGTGGGGCGCTTTACCGAAAGAAGCTTTGAACGCTCAGAAGCAGAAACATTCGCTTCTATCGCACGAGATTGTGGCGTGCCTGACTCTGACATTATCATAGAGAAACACGCAACAAATACTGGGGAAAATGTACGATTCACTCATGAGTTGCTGACAGAAAAAGGGTTATCGCCGAAGAGGCTAACCTTAGTTCAGAAGCCCTTCATGGAGAAACGTACCTACGCAACCTTCAGTAAACAATGGCCTGACGAAACTTCCGAGATTACCGTGACGTCGCGATGGCAAACTTGGGATGATTACTTTAACGAAGAGTTGCCGTTAGATATGGTGTTAGGCGCATTAATTGCTGATTACGAGCGAATCAAATCCTACCCAGAGAAAGGCTTTCAGATTGAGATGCCGATCCCCGACGACGTTGACCACGCCTATCAAGCATTGAAGAAGCTCGGTTTCGAATAAGCAAAAGTTAGACTTTGAACAAAGTAAAAGCTCGGCAGGAAATAAAACAAAAGCTCGGCTTGGAAGAAAGCAAAACACAGGCCCAATAAACAAAAACGGTGACACTTGGTCACCGTTTTTCGTTCTTTCGCGTTAGCAAATAGAGCTGCTTATTTACCTAACGCTTCTTTGTAGTGCAGACGGCAAACAGAAACGTATTTGTCGTTACCGCCAATAGCCACTTGGTCGCCCTCAGCAATCGCCACACCGTGCTCGTCGGTACGAATTACCATGTTCGCTTTACGGCCACAGTGACAAATTGTTTTAAGCTCAACAAGTTTATCTGCCCAAGACAGTAAGTAACGGCTACCTTCAAACAGTTCACCCAGGAAATCGGTACGTAGGCCGTAACAAAGTACAGGGATGTGCAGCTTATCAACCACTTCTGTTAATTGGTACACCTGCTCCTTCGATAAAAATTGGCACTCATCGATCAAAACACAATGACGCTTTTCTTCCTCATTGAGCTTTTTGATCGCATCAAACATGTTGGTGTCATTTTTAAACAGCTGAGCTTCAGATTGCAGACCAATTCGTGAGCTCACTTTACCGATACCATAGCGATCGTCCAAAGCTGCCGTAAAGATCACTGGCGTCATGCCACGTTCTTGGTAGTTGAATGAAGATTGAAGAAGCGTTGTTGATTTACCCGCATTCATTGCCGAGTAATAAAAATACATCTGAGCCACAGAAATATTCCTGTTAATTAAAAGTTGAAGATAGAAAAGGTGAAAATAGAGAATTCGTGCTAGAAAAAAGGGCTGAAAATCAGCCCTTTTTATAAGATTTACTTACGACGCCAAGTCGTACCTTCTGGGCCATCTTCCAGAACAATACCCAACTCGTTTAGCTTATCACGTGCAAGGTCGGCATTTGCCCAATCCTTTGAAGCACGAGAGTCGTTACGCAGTTTGATCAACGCTTCGATTTCAGCCACTTCGTCGTCGTTACCTGCCGCATCACCTTGTAGGAAGGCTTCTGGCTCTTGGTGAAGAATACCGATGATGTCTGCTAGTTCACGCATCAATGCACCCAGTCCGCTTGCTTTTTCAATGCTTTCAGGCTTGATACGGTTGATTTCACGAGCCATTTCAAACAGTACTGAATAAGCTTCAGGTGTGTTGAAATCATCGTTCATCGCTGTAGAGAATCGAGTCACGTACTCTTCGCCACCGGCAGGAGCGGCTGTAAGGTCTAGGCCACGAAGTGACGTGTATAGACGCTCTAGTGATGCGCGAGCTTGGTTTAGGTTATCTTCGCTGTAGTTTAGCTGGCTACGGTAGTGACCAGACATTAGGAAGTAACGTACCGTTTCAGCATCGTAATGTGCTAGCACGTCACGGATAGTGAAGAAGTTACCTAGTGACTTAGACATCTTCTCTTTGTCTACCATCACCATACCACTGTGCATCCAAGTATTTACATACTGAGTGCCGTGCGCGCAGCAAGACTGTGCGATTTCGTTTTCGTGGTGAGGGAACTGCAGATCTGAACCACCACCGTGGATATCGAAGTGGTTACCAAGAATAGACGAGTTCATTGCTGAACATTCGATGTGCCAACCTGGACGACCCGGGCCCCATGGCGATTCCCATGTAGGTTCACCTGGCTTAGACATCTTCCAAAGAACGAAGTCTAGTGGGCTGCGTTTTGCAGATTCAACATCAACGCGAGCACCCGCTTGAAGCTGATCAAGGTCTTGCTTTGAAAGCTTACCGTATTCGTCGAATTTCTTTACTTCAAACATCACGTCGCCGTTGCTTGCAACGTATGCGAAACCACGTTCAATCAGCTTTTCAACAAGCTCGATGATTTCAGTGATGTATTCTGTCGCACGAGGCTCAACATCTGGACGCTTCATGTTCAATGCATCAAAGTCAGCGTGCATCTCACCGATTAAACGCTCAGTCAGAGAGTCACAAGACTCACCGTTTTCGTTAGCGCGTTTGATGATTTTGTCATCGATATCTGTGATGTTACGAACGAAATTCAAATCGTAACCAAGGTAACGAAGGTAACGAGTTACTACGTCGAAAGAAACGAACGTACGACCATGACCAATATGACAGAGATCGTATATGGTTACCCCACAGACATACATGCCGACTTTGCCAGCTGTAATTGGTTTGAATTCCTCTTTCTGTCTTGTGAGCGTGTTATATATCTTCAGCATGATCTCTATCTATTTTATGGATTAATCAAAATAAGCTCGCAGTATAACAAGTCATACCTTAATAGGTAATCCCTAAAAGCAGGAATTACCTCAAACATCCGAGTTAAGTTAATGATTTGGTGATTTGAAAGTCTGCCAACATGCGCTAGAATTCGAACTTCATATTAAAAAGACAGTAAGGTAACAATCATGATCATCCTTCACACAAATTTTGGTGATATCAAAGTTCAACTTAACGAAGAAAAAGCACCAGAAACAAGCGCAAACTTTCTACAGTATTGCCGTGACGGTTTCTACGACAACACACTATTCCACCGTGTTATCGATGGTTTCATGATTCAAGGCGGCGGCATGACTTCTGGCCTTAAAGAAAAGGCAACTCGTGCAACGATCAAGAACGAAGCAAACAACGGTCTAGCGAACAAAGTTGGTACGCTAGCAATGGCTCGTACTATGGAACCGCATTCAGCGAGCTCTCAGTTCTTCATCAACGTTAACGACAACTCTTTCCTAAACTTCCGTAGCGAAAGCCTAGACGGTTGGGGCTACTGTGTATTCGCAGAAGTTGTTGAAGGCATGGACATCGTAAACAAGATTAAAGGTGTTAGCACTGGTTCTATGGGTATGCACCAAGATGTACCTCTAGAAGAAGTGATCATCACTGGTACTACAATCGAAGCTTAATTCATCGCTTTCGGTTAGTATTGATGAGCCGATAAAATCAGGATATAGGGAGCGAATCGCTCCCTTTTTTTAGACCTATGAAAACATATTTTATATCAGATCTGCACCTTTCTCCGTCACGAGAAGACATCACAGACTGCTTCTTAGCCTTTATGAAGAAAGAAGCCGTAGAAGCGGATGCACTTTACGTATTAGGTGACCTTTTCGAATTCTGGATTGGTGACGATGATAAGAGTGAATTCGCGACTTCTATCCGCCAAGCGTTTATCGACTTAGTGAAAACAGGCGTGCCTTGTTACTTTACTCAAGGGAACCGCGACTTCTTAGTCGGCAAAAAATTTGCTAAGCAAACGGGCGTACAACTTCTCGACGAAGTTTCTACGATCGATATCTACGGGCAAAAAGCGGTAGTATTGCATGGAGATACCCTATGTACTGAAGATGTAAAGTACCTCGCCTTTCGCGAAAAAGTGCATCAGCCATGGTTACAATGGGTCTTCAACCGAATTCCATTTTTCATCAAGAAGAAAATTGTTTCAAAGGTTCAATCAGATATCAAAGATGACAAGCAGACCAAGTCTCTCGACATCATGGATGTGACACAGCAAGAAGTCGAAGATGTGATGGAACGAAACAATGTCGATCTGATGATCCACGGCCATACTCACCGCCCAGACATCCATACATTTAATGCTAACAATTGCGCTAAAACCCGTATCGTACTTGGCGATTGGTATACGCAAGGCTCAGTGCTGGTGTTCACGCCGCAAAGTTTTGAACTACAGAATCGAGCGTTTAGCAATAGCTTTTAACATAACGCTTAAACTTTCACTTTGATTATTATTGTCGGTCAGACTTTCTTAGAAAGTGTATGGTAATTTCTAGTGAATTAGCTATTATCTCTCTACCAGAAATAAACCGAACACAGTACCAAGTTGAAATATTCATACGTAGCGCGTCAACCAATACTCGACACAGGCAAGAAAACCATAGGTTACGAGTTGCTATTCAGGGATGGTCCTAAGAACACTTTCCCTGAAGTAGAGCCGGAGCTCGCTACTAGCCGTTTGCTTTCCGATCACTTCTTATCGACCCACTATAATACGTTGGGTGATAAGCTTGGGTTCGTGAACTTCCCATATGCAAGCCTAATCAACTTAGTCCCTACTCTGTTCCCCAAAGAAAGCCTCGTTGTTGAGGTTCTTGAAGACTGCGAACCAACAGACGAATTACTTGAAGCAATCAAAACCATCTTTGACGCGGGTTATACCATTGCGCTAGACGACTTTGTGCCAAGTAAAGCTTGGAAGCGCTTCTTACCCTACGTTTCAATTATCAAGTTCGATATCCGTTTGACGCCAATTGCCAAAGCAGCGATGTTTATGAACTCTCTCAAAGGGCTAGATATCAAGTTCCTTGCTGAGAAAGTAGAAACGTACGAAGAATACCAAGAAGCGAAAAAAGCAGGCTTCACCTACTTTCAAGGTTATTTCTTTAGCAAGCCAGAGATGATCCAAACGCGTGCGCTCAACCCGGCATTCCTGACGACCGTTCAGCTGTTAAAAGAGATTGCGCACGACCCTATCGACTTTGGTGAAGTAGAGCGTTTGATTACGCTCGATGTGACCATGTCGTATAAGCTACTTACCTACGTAAACTCCGCTGGCGGTTCACCAACAACGATTCGTTCATTCCGCCAAGCGCTTATTTACCTTGGTGAACAAAAGCTGCGTAAGTTCGTTTCACTTGTGGCGATCGCATCAGCGAAAGAAGACAAGCCGGACTCACTCTACGGTTTAGCGGTATTACGCGCGCGTCAATGTGAGCTCTTAGTCGAGAAGATGAATGTGAAGGTTGAGCCAGGACAAGCCTTTTTGACCGGTATGTTCTCGCTACTGGATTCACTGTTTGACCAACCGTTGAAGCAAGTACTGGACTCAGTGCCAATCGACGATGAGATTAAACAGGCCCTTATCCAACGTAAAGGCGTGTTAGGTGCGATTTTGGCCATGGTTATTGCTTATGAACAAGCCCGATGGGACGAAGCAACGCGCATTCGTAAACTTCTCAAGCTCAGTGAGGCTCAACTAGGCCAAGCTTACGATGAAGCAATGACTTGGGCACAAGAGCTATTGTCTCCAGCCTTGAAATAGTAAACTTCGCGCTAACACTTTGATAATTTCAATAACTTCAACAGAAACCAAACTTTGGTGAGCGATCGTTTCTTGGTAAACTCCCACGCATTCACTTATGGCCTCTTAATAGAGGCCATTTTTACAGGATCTGACTATGTCTTTATGCCCATGCGGTAGCAAAAATACTTACCAACAGTGCTGTGAATCAGCGCACCTTCACCACAGTGCTGTTGAAACGCCTGAACAGTTGATGCGCTCTCGTTATTCAGCGCACGTGTTGGGTTTAGTTGACTATGTTGTTGCGACTTACCACCCTAGCTGCAACGCAGAAGCGCAAAGAGAAGGTATTGCCGAATCTATCAACAGTGATTGGGCAGGACTAGAAGTCATCGATACTGCGGTAGGCTCGCACCAAGACGAAGGCTTTGTTGAGTTTAAAGCTTACTTCAATGAAGAAGGCGCACAATACTGCATGCAAGAACGCTCTCGCTTTATACGTGAAGACGGTCTTTGGTACTACATTGATGGTACCTTCCCAGAGCAGGAACAAACTACACAACCAGAAATTGACCCACGCTTAAATCAAACCGTTGAGAGCTTTAAAATCGGCCGTAATGATCCGTGTATTTGTGGCAGTGGTAAGAAATACAAGAAGTGCTGCGGGTAACTCGTTCGACTAAGAAGTCAGATTAAGAGAAGAGATTCCTGATGTCGCTTAGGCTCCTCGGAATGACGCAAAGTCAGAGGTTAGAAAAGTGACGTAGGGCTTAGAAATCTTGAAATCTTGAAATCTTGAAATCTTGAAATCTTGAAAATTAAAAAACTAAAAAGCCCCGTAAACATGTTTGTTTGCGGGGCTTTTGTCTGTCTTTTACGCGGTTCGATAAATCTAAAGAGAGCTTACTTATGACGCTCTTTCAGCTTGTTTACCACATCATCCATCGATAAGCCTTGGTCTTGAAGAAGAACCATTAGGTGGTAAATCAAATCTGCTGATTCACACACTAACTCCGCCTTATCGCCCGACGTCGCCGCAAGCGCGACTTCAACGCCTTCTTCGCCCACTTTTTGCGAAATACGCTTGGTGCCACGGGCATATAGACTGGCAGTATAAGAAGATTCAGGATCGGCGTCCTTGCGGGCAGCCAATAGCTGCTCAAGCTGATGAAGCCACACCATCTGAGACTCTTCTTGCTTGTCTCCATCCCAACACGTTGTTGTACCTGTGTGGCACGTTGGACCAATGGGATTAACTTTAACCAGTAAGGTGTCGCTGTCACAGTCCAAGGCGATGTTTTGCAGTTGCAATACATTGCCCGACGTTTCACCTTTCGTCCAAAGACGCTCTTTTGTGCGAGAGAAAAACGTCACATTGCCAGTTTCACCCGTTTTCTCAAGTGCGGCTGGGTTCATGTATCCCATCATTAGCACTTGGCTTGACTGGTAATCTTGAACAATCGCTGGCACTAAGCCATCTACTTTTTCCCAGTTAATACGCTCTGACAATGCGCCTACTTCTGTTTTTGATAAGCTTACGGGTTCAAAACTCATAGTCGCACCTCTACATCTTGTTGTTTTAAATACTGTTTAAGTTCACCAATATTGATGACTTGTTTGTGGAATACCGAAGCCGCAAGTGCTCCATCCACGTTGGTCTTTTTATAAGCTTCAGCAAAGTGCTCCATTGCACCAGCGCCACCAGAGGCAATCAATGGCACATTACACACTTCACGCACCATGTTTAACTGATCGATATCATAGCCGTTACGAACGCCATCTTGGTTCATCATGTTTAACACAATCTCACCTGCGCCACGCTTCTGTACTTCCTGCACCCAATCTTTGGTTTCCCATTTGGTTGCTTTAGTACGCGCTTCATCGCCTGTAAATTGGTAAACCTGATATTTACCGGTTTCTTTGTCGAAGTATGAATCGATACCGACAACGATACACTGAACGCCAAACTTATCAGCAAGGTCAGTAATCAGCTGTGGATTAGCCAATGCCGGTGAGTTGATTGACACTTTATCCGCACCAAACTCAAGGATGCGCGCTGCATCTTCTGCTGATTTAATACCACCAGCGACACAGAAAGGGATATCGATCACTTCAGCTACGCGTTTCACCCAGCTTTTATCGACCACACGGCCATCACTTGATGCGGTGATGTCATAAAATACCAATTCATCGGCGCCCTCTTCTGCATAGCGTTGTGCTAGCGGAACGATGTCACCAATAATTTCGTGGTTACGGAACTGAACGCCCTTAACCACTTGTCCGTCACGGACATCCAAACAAGGGATTATGCGCTTTGCCAACATGCAAATGCCTCCTCTGCGGTAAACTTGCCATCAAGTAGTGCACGACCCACAATCACACCCGCAACACCGCTGCCTTTTAGCGCTTCGATATCAGCTAGGCTGCCAATGCCGCCCGATGATTGGAATTGCACTTGTGGGTACTGCTTACAAAGATCAACATAGAGCTCTACGTTTGATCCTTCTAGCGTGCCATCGCGTGAAATATCGGTACACAGCACGTGTTTAAGACCAACTGTGAGGTAGTCTTCAATCAGCGCTTCAATGGTCACACCTGAATCTTCTTGCCAACCTGAAATCGCCACTTTGCGTATGCCGCTTTCGTCAATATTGATGTCCAGAGCCAGCACGATTTTTTCCGCGCCGTACTTCTCCATCCAACCTTTCACCAACTCAGGTTGCTTAACGGCTGTAGAACCAACCACAACGCGCTGTGCGCCAGCTTCTAGCAGATCAACGACATCTTGTTCGTTACGCACGCCACCACCAATCTGGATGTTCGCAGGCGTGCTAGCAAGGAGCTTAGCAATCAAGTCTAACTGACGAGCCGTTGTGTCTTTTGCGCCCGTTAAGTCAACAAGGTGCAGCCAGCCAGCGCCAGCTTGGTGGTACAGATTAAACTGCTCTGCTGGGTCTACTTTGTATTCTGTTACTTGCCCGTAGTCTCCTTGGAATAAGCGAACTACTTGGCCTTCAATTAAATCTAACGCGGGAATAATCATTTACATTCCTTATATGGCAACGTTAGCCGCTGCCTAATCCTTATTACAATTCCAAGAAGTTCTGAATCAGCTTAGAGCCAGCTTTCGAAGATCTCTCTGGGTGGAACTGAACACCATAATAATTGCCACTTTGAACCGCCGCAGTGAACGGATTACCGTAATCACATTGTGCGATTGTGTAGTCGCCCACTGGCATTGCGAAGCTATGAACAAAGTAGAAGTATTCGCCTTCTTCAATGTCTTTAAATAGAGGATGATTAGGTGTTGCCGTTACGGTGTTCCAACCCATGTGTGGTAATGGCAAGTCGCCCGTTTCAAGTAAACGAACTTCACCATCACACAAACCTAGGCATTCAACTAACTCATCAGCCTTTTGACCTTTCTCTTGAGACAGTTTGCCTAACAGCTGCATACCTAGACAGATACCCAGCAGAGGCTTCTCAACTTGCTTGACAAGGGTAACAAGGTCACGCTCTTGCAGGTTCTTCATTGCCTCACTTGCTGTACCTACACCGGGTAGGAATAGCTTGTCGGCAGCAAGAACCACTTCTGGTTCTTTTGAAATTTCAACTGCGTAGCCCAAACGTTCAATCGCAAACTTCACCGATGAAACGTTGGCACAACCAGTATCAATAATAACGACTTTTTGCTCTTTCATACCGAACCCTTACAGAACGCCTTTGCTGCTTGGTAACTCGTTACCTTCAACTTTGATTGCTTGGCGAAGAGTACGGCCAAACGCTTTGAACAGGCTCTCAATGATGTGGTGATCATTATTGCCATCAGAAGAAAGGTGTAGCGTACAAGCCAATGTATCAGTTAGAGAACGGAAGAAGTGAACCACCATCTCGGTTGAAAGATCACCCACTTGCTCACGGCTGAATTTAGCATCGAACTTCAGGTATGGGCGACCAGAAAGGTCTAACGCACACTGAGCCAAACACTCATCCATTGGTAGGCTGAAACCAAAACGGCCAATACCACGTTTGTCGCCTAGTGCATCTTTCAATGCTTGGCCTAAAGCAAGAGCGGTATCTTCTACTGTGTGGTGATCATCGATGTGCAGATCGCCTTTCACAGTCAGGTTCATTTGGAAACCACCGTGTGTCGCGATTTGATCAAGCATGTGGTCGAAGAAACCCATGCCGGTATCGATCTTGTTGCCACCGGTTTCATCAAGGTTTACTGCAACCTTGATATCTGTTTCTTTAGTGGTACGAACTACTTCAGCAATACGCGCGTTAACCGTCAGATCTTTAACGATTTGTGGCCAGTTAAGCGTGCCTTCAGTTTCCGCATCCGGGCTATATTGAATACCGCGGATTGCCATGTTCTCTGCCAGTTGAAGATCCGTCATTCGGTCGCCAATCACAACAGAGTGTTGGAAATCGACTTTACCGCCTTGTAGGTACTCTTTAACCATACCCAGTTTAGGCTTACGGCAAGAGCAGTTGTCTTCGTCAAAGTGAGGGCAAATAAGCACGTCGTCAAACTTAACGCCTTGAGATTCGAAGAACTCCATCATCATATTGTGTGGTGCATCGAAATCTTCTTGTGGGTAGCTATCGGTACCTAAACCATCTTGGTTAGTGACCATTACTAAGCGGTAACCAGCATCTTGCAAAGCAAGCAGGCTAGGAATTACTCGCGGTTCGAATTTTAGCTTGTCTAAACGGTCTACTTGAAAGTCAACTGGCGGCTCAACAATTAAGGTGCCGTCACGGTCTATAAAAAGTATTTTCTGTTGTTTACTCACTTGAACTTCCTTTTAATTTTAAATCTGGTGGCCTAGCTAAAATCAAACGCTAACCCAAAATATTGGTTTCACTTGCCAGCCCAATTAATCAACTCAAACTGGCAAATGTTATTACTGGTAAGCCTTTCATTACTGATAAAAGTTACGAATGAATCCAAGTGTCTTTTCGCACTCTTCGCGGTTACCAATACTAATACGAACACAGTCTTCAATAGGTGAATTACGCAAAATAATGCCCGTATCCCAAGCCGCTTTAAATAACTCATCGCCGTTCGGGAATTTCACCAGTAAGTAGTTACCCCAGCCATCAAAAACCGTCACTTGAGGCATACCTAATAGACCCGCCTGCAAATACGCTCGGTTAGCACTTAAATCTAGAACTTGGAACTTAGCTCGCGCTAGTCCTTGCTCTGAGAGAGCTTGAACGGCAATGTCAGCAACAGGGATTGGCACAGGATAAGGAGCGATCACTTTCAACAGTACATCGATAAGCTCTTTATTCGCTAGCGTAAAGCCACAACGTAAGCCCGCCAAAGCAAAGGCCTTCGACAAGGTGCGCAGAATCGCTAGGTTTGGATATTGCTCAAGCAAATCAACGGTTGACGCTTCTGGACAAAAATCGATATACGCTTCATCCATCACCACAATCGCTTTGTCTTGTGTCATTTCAAGCAGCTTGATGATGTCTTTACGATCAACTAAATTACCGGTTGGGTTATTTGGGCTACAAACAAACACCACTTTTACGTTGTCGAGCTGAGCTTCGATAGCTGGAAGATCCAATTGCCATTCAGAAGTAAGAGGCACAACTTTACGCTCAACACCAATCGTCTCTGCACTGATTGCGTACATACCGTAAGTAGGCGGGCAGTAAAGAATAGCGTCTTCGTTCGGCTCACAGAAAGCACGAATCAATAACTCAATGCCTTCGTCAGCACCACGAGTCGTCAGTGTTTGCTCTGATTTCACGCCTGCGTATTGAGCGTAAGCATCAATCAGCTCTTTTGGCTGACATTCGCTGTAACGGTTAAGACGAGACAAGTTCAGGTTGTACTCGTTATCAAACGGAGATTCGTTGGCGTTTAGCCATACATCACCAGTACCGCCTATGCGTCTTGCAGACAAGTAAGGTGTTAGAGCCTGAACTTGTTTTCTTGCTAACTTTTCCATGCCCTACCCTTATTTCGCTTTATTTAACTTTTCAACTCGGATAGTCACAGCGCGTTTGTGTGCATCCAAACCTTCGGCTTCCGCCATTGTTACTACTGTTGGCGCTAGGCCTTTCAACCCATCGGCTGTTAGCTCCTGCACCGTCATTCGCTTAGAGAAATCAGCCAAACCTAGGCTTGAATACGTCTTGGTATAACCGTAAGTCGGAAGAACGTGGTTTGTGCCGGATGCGTAGTCACCTGCAGATTCTGGAGACCAGTCACCAAGGAAAATTGAGCCTGCATTATCTAGCAATGGCAGCAATTCACGTGGGTTCTTGGTTTGAACGATCAAGTGCTCAGGACCGTAGAAATTCGAAATCGCAATCGCTTGAGTGATCGATTCAGCAATGATGATTAAGCTTGAAGCCAATGCTTGCTGAGCGATGTTCGCACGAGACAGTTCTTTCAGTTGCTTTTGAACCGCTTCTGTTACTTGGTCTGCAACCACTGGAGATGGAGTTACCAATACTACTTGAGAGTCAGGCCCGTGTTCCGCTTGGCTCAACAAATCCGCTGCAATGAAGTCTGCATCAGCCGTTTCATCAGCAATCACTAACACTTCAGATGGGCCAGCTGGCATATCAATAGCTGCTCCGCGGAAGTCATTACTCACTTGGCGCTTTGCTTCCGTAACGTAGGCATTACCTGGGCCGAAGATCTTATCGACTTTAGCCACACTCTCGGTACCGTAAGCCATTGCTGCAACCGCTTGACCACCACCAACGTTGTAAACTTCGTCGATCTTACAAAGCTTAGCGACATACAAGATTTCATCAGCGATTGGCGGAGGTGAACAAAGCACAACCTTACGACAACCTGCGATTTGAGCAGGAACACCTAACATAAGAACCGTTGACGGTAGTGGCGCACTGCCACCGGGAATATAAAGGCCAACAGTATTAATCGCGCGCGTCACTTGCTCACACACAACACCAGGCTGTGTCTCAACCTTAATTGGCTGCGGCTTTTGAGCTTCGTGAAACTTAGCAATGTTGCTATAAGCTTGCTCTAACGCTTGCTTCATCTCTGGTGTTAGACGAGCACACGCCTCTTCAATCTCACCCGAACTGACTCGGATAGATTCTGGAGTTACACCATCAAACTTTGCAGTCAGCTTTTTAAGCGCGGCATCGCCTTCATTTCGTACTTTTGCAATAACATCAGAAACAGTCGCTGTGATGTTTGCACCTTCAGTAATAGCTGGACGCTCTAATACCGAGTCTTGCTGTGATTCACTTAAAGATTGCCAAACAACGGTTCTCATCGTCACTACCCCATCATTTTTTCGATTGGTAATACTAGAATCGAGCTTGCACCCAACTCTTTCAGCTGTTCCATTGTTTCCCAGAACAAGTTCTCTGTACTTACTAGGTGCACGGCAACTTTGTCTTTGTCTGTAGATAGAGGAAGAACCGTTGGATCTTCAGCACCAGGCAGTAGTGCTTTGATCTGCTCTAGTTGAGAGGTTGGCGCGTGAAGCATGATGTACTTCGACTCTTTCGCTTGTTGAACACCCTGCATACGAGTCAGTAGTTTTTCAATCAGTGCGGTCTTGTCTGCGTCGAAGTCGCCAACACGTTGAATCAGTGTTGCTTTCGATTGGAAGATAGCTTCTGCTTCTTTTAGGCCGTTCGCTTCAAGCGTTGCACCTGTAGAAACTAAATCAGCGATAGCGTCTGCAAGGCCAGCGCGAGGCGCGACTTCAACCGAACCTGTTAGCATACAAGTGCTGAACTCAACACCCTGCTCGTCCATGTAGGCTTTAAGTAGTTGTGGGTAGGTTGTCGCAATACGTTTGCCCGCTAAGTCTTGTGGGCCGTTGTATTCTTCGTCTTTATTAATAGCGATTGAAAGGCGGCAACCACCGAAGTCTAAACGACGTAGTGTGCGGAACTCTGAAGGCTCTTTAAGAGCAACACGATCTAGACGAACTTCTTCTAGTTCATTTTCACCGATGAAACCAAGGTCAACTACACCATCCATGATAAGACCTGGGATGTCGTCATCACGAACGAGTAACAAGTCGATTGGCATATTTAGTGAGTGAACCACTAGGCGCTCACCCATGATATTAAATTTAACACCACATTTTTTAAGTAGGTCTTGGCACTCTTTACTTAAGCGACCTTTCTTTTGAATTGCGATTCTTAGGCGTTGTGTCTGCATTGCTGTATCCCTGTGCAAATATTTGAATTTATTGATTATTTAAAAGCGCTAAAACTAAAAAACCCTCGGGGACTTTGTCATCCCGAGGGTTTAAATCTAAATTCTTTTGACTTAACCTCCGGGAGTAATCTTGCTCCCGGGTATACGTAAATCTCCCCGAAAGACTAGATAGGGTGATGATGGTGATGAATGTTCATTACTAATTTACGCATACTTATCAGCTCTTAGGTTGTTTGCTGTCTTGTCTCCACACTAACTAAGCTGACATCCTTTTTCAACCATTTATTCGAACTTTTTTCACGAAACTTAAAATTAAATTAACAGGCACAAAAAAGGGAGGCAAACGCCTCCCTGATAGTTTACTGATTAACTTTCAATTTTAGCTTTTGCACGTCGCCATTTTGCAGCGAGAGAAGTAAGCCAATGCAAAACATACAGCAACAAACGTTAGAGACGCTGCGCCAAATGCGATGCCAATTGAAGATGTCATACCTAGAGTGATGAAACCAATGCACGATACGAACGCTACAGACAACGCGTATGGAAGCTGAGTCGAGACGTGGTCGATGTGGTTACAACGAGCACCAGTAGAAGACAGAATCGTCGTATCAGAGATTGGAGAACAGTGGTCACCAAATACTGCACCCGCTAGAACCGCACTTAACATAGGAAGAATCAGTGCGATATCCGATGCTGCAGCCATGTCACCTGCGATAGGTAGCATGATACCGAACGTACCCCATGAAGTACCTGTAGAGAACGCCATAACGCCCGCTAGAAGGAACAAGATAACTGGTAGCCAGTGGTAATCGATGCTGCCCGTTACTAGAGATGATAGGTACGAACCTGTTTTCATGTCGCCGATTACAGAACCGATAGTCCATGCGAATACAAGGATTAGGATTGCGCCAAACATAGAGCTTGCACCAATCCACATTGTTCTTGCGATATCGGCCATAGATAGCTTTTGCTTGAATACTGTCGCTAGTGCTACTAGTAAGCCGATAACACCACCGTAAACAAGAGATTTACCAACATCTGTATTTTCGAATGCACCAAGTAGGTTAAACGCTTGACCATCAGCAGCTAACGCTTGACCGCCTGTGTAAAGCATCGCAGCTACAGTCGCTACAATTAGCGATACGATTGGCATAACAAGATCAGAAACTGAACCGTTTTCGCTCTCTTCGATATCTAACTCTTCGTTTAGATCGTGAGCTTGCTTTTGATCGTTGTCACCTTCAAAGCCACGGCCTTGAGATGCTTCGATCTCATGCTCACGCATCTTACCAACGTCTAGACCGAACCATGCTACTGCGAACACCATTAGTAGTGCGAATACAGCGTAGAAGTTCATTGGGATAAGACGAACGTAAGCACCCAGTGCAGAATACTCTGTCACACCGTGTGTCACTAAGATGCCACCAATGATCGTGATGATGTAAGCACCCCAGCTAGAAGCAGGCATGATCACACACATAGGAGCAGCAGTTGAATCTAGGATATAAGCAAGCTTAGCGCGAGATACATAGAAGCGGTCTGTTACAGGACGAGAGATAGCACCAACCGCTAGGCTGTTAAAGTAGTCATCAACAAAGATGAATACACCTAAGAAAGCAGCAAGTAGTTTTGAACCACGTTTGCTCTTAACGCGAGACTGTGCCCACTCCGCGAATGCGCGAGTGCCGCCAGACAGTGTTAATAATGCCGTTGTCATTCCAAGAATAATTAGGAATGCAATGATGCTCATGTTCCAAGTGTTGATGCCACCATCTTCGATGAAAACACCAGATGCTTTAGTAAACACGTAGCTAGCTGCGTTACCTACTGAGTAATCAGCAAGTAGAATCGCACCCATGATGATACCGACACCCAAAGAAACCAATACACGGCGGGTAACAATAGCAAGGCTCAAAGCCACAAGGGGCGGAAGCAAAGATAAAGGTGATGTTGCAAAATCTATTAAATTCATGATCTTCAAAAACCAGTTTTTTATTTGGCTAGAGATCTACTGCAGACAAACTTGATACGGCTGACCAAGCTCATGTTGAACTAAGCGAAAGGGAAGTGAACACTTCACCCAACCCTACAGTAGCGCTCCATAGTTTAAAATTAAGACTATGGCAGTGTTGTACCTATTGAGCACAACCCCAGCAAATTGCTTAGATATACAATTTACTTCGGCAATTACACCTTTCATTCCCGTTCATTGGCATCACCCCAACGGAAGTTACTTTTTATAATTGCACCTCTACGTGCGATAACATTATTAACCGTGTAAACCAGAGTTTAACAACAAATTAACCAACACCTCGCATCAGGTAGCCGCAATTGTACTCACCAAGAGCAACAATGCAACATATCATTCCGAGAAAAATAGCTTTTTGTTAATGAACTAATCAATAGAAGAATAGTCTACATAAGTTGACTACTCCATCTGTCACATATCATTTTTTAAGATATTCTTAATAATTATTATAAATTCAATAGAAATACTGCTCTGAATTTTCAACTATTCATCTCACTTTTATATTTAAATATGTAATAGAAGAAATACTATTTGTTTTATTCCTTGGCTCTGTTTATTATTAGGAAGATTATTTAGTTTACCTTGATGGAAAATATCATGTCTGAATTAACAAAAACTCTATTAAATATCCGCAGCCTTCGTGCGTTCTCACGTGAATTAACTCTTGAGCAACTTGAAGAAGCGCTAGACAAGCTGACTATTGTTGTACAAGAGCGTCAAGAGTCTGAAGCTGAAGAGCGTGCTGCTAAAGCAGAGCAAGAAGCTAAGCTTTCTGCTATTGCTGAACAAATTGCAAAAGACGGAATTGATGTTGCCGATCTTATTGCTGCACTTTCTGGTGAAGCAAAATCTAAAACAACAAAAGCTAAACGCGCTCCTCGCCCAGCGAAATACAAATACGTAGACGCAAACGGCGACGAGAAGACTTGGACAGGTCAAGGCCGTACGCCTTCAGCTATCCAAGAACAGCTAGATGCTGGTAAATCTCTAGAAGAGTTTGCTATCTAAACATTTAGTTTACTTAGTGAGTAATCAATTACACGCTAAGCGATAGAATTAATATTTAAGTCGACCAAAGTATTATTTACGACTTCAATATATTCAGAAACAAAAAAGGCTCCTTTCGGAGCCTTTTTTATATTTGTACTATCAGTATTAGAAACCAACTGATACTGATAGTACTACTGATTAAAGAAAGTAACTTATCTTTCCCAGTACGCTTCTTCTAGGCTATCTTCTCTTTCAGGAAGGCCACGAGATAAACGTGGAGAGTGTTGAACCAACACTTCATAGCTTGCACGGTTAGAATATTTACAAACTTGTGAGAACGAAGAGTACGTCAAGAATGAATGTTGGTGCTTACTTGAGTTTGGCACGTTTTCTTTGTGGTACTTATTCGCAGCCATATCATGTAATAAAGCAGATAACGCAGCATCACCTGCACCATTGGTATTTTTGATCTTTTCTGGTCCACCCATGTATGGCGCAATGTGCGAATACACTTTGGTTGGGTTTTCACATAAATCTTTATGCGCAGGACGGCTAAATTCAAAACGGTTGAATTCAGCAATTGAACCTGGAAGTAAAGGCAGTGACGTTTCACGCTTAGCTGCATCTTCTGTATAACCAGCCATAAATAGGCCAACAGGTCCCGCAGTACATAGAACAAGGTCTACCCAGTCTAGCGCTTTATCTGATGCAGCCAGTGGATCGCTTTCACCCGTTAACGCTTCAGCTTCGTCTTCATTCATTGCAACAACCGTTACGTGTTGCTCAAGGAAATCTTTCCAGAATTCTGGATCATCTTGAATAACGAACTTAGTACCTAGTGTAAGAACGACTGGCACATCGTATTTCTTCGCGTATTCGATCGCTTTCATTGTTGCTTCAGGCATCGGGTCGCCTGGCTTACAGCGAACTAAATAAGCCGTTAAAACTAAAGCAGAAGCACTTTTGAAGATTTTTTCAGGAATGCTTTCTGGTTTTAATTGGTTCATTTGTCCTTCGCTAATTGCGAAAGTACGTTCACCGTCTTCTGTAATTAATGCAAAGCAGCGACCAATTGCGCCATCTACCCCTTGTAAATGGTTCAGATCCATTCTGCTTGATGTATTACATAAATAGCGATAACCGTAACTACCAATCTTAATATCTTGGCTCATTACACCTAACAGTGTAGAACGGTCATCCGCTAGCACTGAATAGTTGTGTAATGTGTTACCAATTGTGCCACCAGCGTATTCATTGGTAATCAGGCACTGCTCTTTTAATTCTTGATACAAAGATTCAGCGGCTGCGTCGCCAATAACCAGTGAATGTCCCTTGCTCAAACCATACTTCTCAATAAGTTCAGAACTCACCTTTGCTTCAATATCCACCAATGTTTGGTCAATACCGATAATATGAGTGCGTGACATTCTTTTACTGCTTTGAGCTTGGCTCACTAGAGGATCACGAGCGTGAACCGGAAAGTAGTGCTTTGATTTACGTTGTCCAGGGAATTTCATAGGGCTAGTCTAAGTCAAGGGGAAATAGGTGGCGGATTCTACCGCGCTATATTTAACGCGGCAATCTTTCAAACTATAGCAAACGTTTGCTGAAGGTTTTTTTTATTCGGCTTCCATAAAGCTTAAATCAGGCAGCATACCCAAATGCTCTGCGTAACGTTTTTGATTAAACTCCGCGCCGTTTTTCATAACGTCAAATACTTCAATTGCCAGTGCACATGCCATAGCCGCAATTGCTTCTTCACGTGGAGTGCCTGTCATCATTAAACGCATCAACGTCTCTTTCACTTTCACTGGTTCGCCATCTTCAAGCTGGTTCTCGATGATCTCAATCAGCTCTTCTTCTTGCATAAATTCATTTTGTTCAGACATTTTTTTATCTCAGGTCTTGGATTTCGAGCGACTATGCCACATATACTTCTGACATCATAGCGACTCACCTCGCTCTCATGCGATTCTCTAACAAAGTCAGCGCACTATTTGTGCAAATGAAACTGTGATTCCGGTCTCGGATCTGTCACGGCGTTTCTCTTTCTGTTAGAATCTGCGACCAAGTAATAGTAACGGTGTTTAGACATGTCAGATATCAGCTCTGGAAACAGCGAAAAGAAAGTAATTGTCGGTATGTCCGGCGGTGTAGATTCGTCAGTCTCGGCGTATCTTCTTCAGCAACAAGGCTATCAGGTAGAAGGCCTTTTCATGAAAAACTGGGAAGAAGACGATAACGAAGAATACTGCACGGCAGCTGAAGATCTTGCTGATGCTCAAGCGGTATGTGACAAACTAGGTATCCACCTTCACACTATCAACTTTGCTGCAGAATACTGGGACAACGTATTCGAATACTTCCTTGAAGAGTACAAAGCAGGTCGTACACCTAACCCAGATATTCTTTGTAACAAAGAAATCAAATTTAAAGCATTCTTAGAGTTTGCGGATGAAGTGCTAGACGCAGACTACATTGCGATGGGTCACTACGTTCGTCGTACTTTCCCAACTCAAGAAGAGCTTGATGGCGGCGTAAAACCAGAAATGCTACGCGGTCTAGACAGCAACAAAGACCAAAGCTATTTCCTATACACGCTAAGCTCAGATCAAGTGGCACGCAGCCTATTCCCTGTCGGTGAATTAGAGAAGCCAGAAGTGCGACGTATTGCTGAAGAGCAAGACTTGATCACAGCTAAGAAGAAAGATTCAACAGGCATCTGCTTTATCGGTGAGCGCAAGTTCACTGAGTTCCTAGGCAAATACCTACCAGCACAACCGGGTAACATCGAAACACCTGAAGGCCAAGTGATTGGTCAACACCAAGGTTTGATGTACCACACGCTAGGTCAGCGTAAAGGCCTTCATATTGGCGGCACTAAAGGTGGTGGCGGTAACGAAGAACCATGGTTTGTTGGTGAAAAAGACCTTAAGCGTAATGTACTTATCGCAGTACAAGGTAAAGACCACCCTCTTCTGAAATCAGAAGGCTTGATCGCATCTCAACTTCATTGGGTAAATCGCACACCAATTACTGAAGTTATGACATGCACGGTAAAAACACGTTACCGTCAAACAGATATTCCTTGTACAATCATCCCAATTGATGATGAGAACATTAAGGTTATTTTTGATGAGCCACAAATCGCAGTGACCCCAGGTCAATCTGCAGTGTTCTACCAAGGCGAAGTATGTCTTGGTGGTGGTATCATCGAAAAGCGCATCTAATCAATCAAACGACAAAC
Source organism: Vibrio sp. 10N.247.311.49 (assembly GCF_041467655.1). Lineage (NCBI taxonomy): Bacteria > Pseudomonadati > Pseudomonadota > Gammaproteobacteria > Vibrionales > Vibrionaceae > Vibrio > Vibrio sp. 10N.247.311.49. Next base: position 307,382 of record NZ_JBFSVA010000001.1, on the reverse strand, counting down.
GATAGAAGACAACTAGGAGTTACTACGTGGCTAATACACTTTATGACCGTACTATTGCTTTCGCCGGAATTTGCCAAGCTGTGGCTTTGGTTCAACAAGTAGCGAAAGACGGCCATTGTGATAAAGATGCCTTTGAAGCTTCACTCAGTGCCATTTTAAATACCAACCCATCGAATACCGTGGGCGTATTTGGACGTGAAGCGAACCTAAAGCTTGGCCTTGAGTGCTTAGTAAAAGGTATCGATAGTACTCCAGCAGGTAGCGATATCACGCGTTACATCATCAGCTTGATGGCGCTTGAGCGTAAGCTGTCTTCTCGCAACGACTCTATGTCTCAGCTTGGTGACCGCATTCAAACTGCAGAGCGCCAAACTGAACACTTTGATCTGTTTGACGAGCAAATGATCAGCAACCTTGCAAGTATCTACCTTGATGTCGTCAGCCCTATCGGCCCTCGCATTCAGGTTTCTGGTACTCCGTCTGTACTTCAGCAGACATCGAGCCAACATAAGGTTCGCGCACTGCTTCTATCAGGGATTCGAAGCGCTGTGTTATGGCGTCAAGTTGGCGGTAAACGTCGCCACCTTATCTTCGGTCGTAAGAAGATGATCGAGCAGGCTCAAATCCTACTAGCTCGAATGTAGTTTATTAGCTCGCGCCTCGTCGCGAGCTTGTTTTTTGTATCAACACAACTATCACGCAAACGATTGCGCAATGTGCGTGACAATTGAGATTGTTACTGGTATAAACCTCTCAAAATTTAGAAAACTCAATTCAGGAGAACACCATGGAACTGTCAGCATTGACTGCTGTTTCACCAGTAGACGGCCGTTACGGAAGTAAGACTATTGCATTACGCAGCATCTTTAGTGAGTTTGGACTACTAAAGTACCGCTCTATCGTTGAAATTCGTTGGTTACAAAAGCTTGCAGCAACTGATGCAATCAAAGAAGTACCAGCGTTCAGTGCAGAAGCTAACCAGTTTCTTGATGAACTAGCCGCTAACTTCAGCGAAGAAGATGCTCTACGTATCAAAGAGATCGAGCGCACGACTAACCACGACGTTAAAGCGGTTGAGTACTTCTTGAAAGAGAAAGTTGCTGGCGTTCCTGAACTTCACGCTGTAAACGAATTTATTCACTTTGCATGTACTTCTGAAGACATCAACAACACCTCTCACGCGCTTATGCTTAAAGAAGCTCGTGACACAGTGATTCTTCCAGAAATCCGTAACGTAATTGATGCTATCAAAGCACTTGCGAACGAGTACCGTGATATTCCATTACTGTCTCGTACACACGGTCAGCCAGCTTCTCCTTCTACTATGGGTAAAGAGATGGCTAACGTTGCGTACCGTATGGAACGTCAATACAAGCAAATCGAAAACGTTGAGATCCTAGCGAAAATCAACGGTGCTGTAGGTAACTACAACGCACACCTTTCTGCATACCCAGAAGTTGAATGGCACCAGTTCAGCGAAGAGTTCATCACTGAATCTCTTGGCGTAACTTGGAACCCGTACACAACTCAAATCGAACCTCACGATTACATCGCTGAGCTGTTTGATGCTGTTGCTCGTTTCAACACAATCCTTCTGGACTTCGACCGTGACGTTTGGGGCTACATCGCTCTTGGTCACTTCAAGCAGAAGACTATTGCTGGCGAAATCGGTTCTTCGACAATGCCGCATAAAGTTAACCCAATTGACTTCGAAAACTCTGAAGGCAACCTTGGTCTAGCGAACGCAGTATTCAGCCACCTTGCACAAAAACTTCCAGTTTCTCGCTGGCAGCGTGACCTTACTGACTCTACGGTTCTTCGTAACCTAGGTGTGGGTGTTGGCTACGCAATCATTGCATACACTTCGACTCTGAAAGGTATTAGCAAGCTTGAAGTTAACCGCGCTGCGCTACTTGCTGAACTAGACAAGAACTGGGAAGTATTGGCTGAACCAGTACAAACAGTAATGCGTCGTTACGGCATCGAAAAACCATACGAGAAGCTAAAAGAGCTAACTCGTGGTAAACGTGTAGATGGCGAAGGCATGCGTGCATTCATCGATGGTCTTGAGATCCCTGAAGACGAGAAAGTTCGCCTGAAAGAGATGACTCCAGCAAACTACATCGGTCAAGCAATCGAGCTAACTGACAAGCTGTAATATTCGAATTTCGAATCGCAGAATAGACTAAGGCTTCCCATGTGGAAGCCTTTTTGTTGAGCGGAACAAAGTGTATTGAGCACAAGAGACGTCAGCAAAATAATACAAAGCAACCCAGTATCATTACCCTACTCATCTCAATCCGTGCGATATCAACCAATCAATATCGTAATGCTTCATCACCAGTAACCCTCTATCGCCAGACACCTATTCCTCGAATACTTACTGTCTTAGATGCCAAGATCAAAAAAGACCTCCCGAAGGAAGCCTTTCAAATGTATCTTGTCGATTAGCGACTGAAGAATACGTAGCGATTACATGTTACGTAGAGAAGCAATACGCTTGTCTAGCGGCGGGTGGCTCATTAGAAGCTCTGTTAGAGACTTCTTACCGTTGATACCAAATGCCATCATAGAACCTTCTAGTTGTGGCTCATGGCTCACCTTTAGGCGCTCTAGCGCTGCAATCATCTTCTCTTTACCCACTAGGTTCGCTGCACCTGCATCGGCATGGAATTCACGATGACGGCTGTACCACATCGTAATGAAGCTTGCTAAGAAACCAAATACCAATTCCAACACCATAGACACACCGAAGTACACCATCATGTTGCTGCCACCCTCTTCTTCGTTGTCATTCGACGCAACAATGTTGGCGATGAAACGAGATAGGAAGATAACGAACGTGTTCACTACACCTTGCATTAACGTCATGGTCACCATATCACCGTTCGCGATGTGGCTCACTTCATGCGCTAATACTGCTTCAGCTTCATCACGCGTCATGTTGTGCAGCAGGCCTGTTGATACTGCTACCAATGAATCGTCACGCTTAGCACCTGTCGCGAATGCGTTGATGTCTGGCGAGTCGTAGATCGCCACTGTTGGCATACCAATACCAACTTGTTGAGATTGACGGCTTACCGTCTCCATCAACCAATGTTCTGTTTCGTTACGTGGGCTTTCAATGACCATGCCGCCTACCGAGCGTAGCGCCATTTTCTTCGACATCATTAATGAAATGAATGAGCCGCCAAAACCAAATACCGCAGCCATCACCAATAAACCTGAGAGGCTACCGGGTTGCATACCTGTAACTGCGTATACAACATTAAGAACAACACTTAGTACCAATACAACCGCTAGGTTAGTTGCAAGGAACAACATTACTCGCTTCATTACTTATCTCCGCATGAAAGCTGTTTTTATAAAACTTATTGTTATAGACAAGGCAGACAGCAATAGATTCCAACCTTGAAGACTTATACTTACTTATACATATAGTCTTAGATTAAGAAAACAAGGTTAAGCATTAAATTGCAACATTTGATTACGAGACCACATCCGAATTAAATACACTCTATTAGACCTAAGTCGTATGGTGTCGATATAACAATCCGTTTACAGTGACTTCAGATGATTTATTGTCTAGTCCATGTACAAAAAGGAAAGGATCATGGTTGAAGGTACTAACACTCAAATGGCTATCGATTTACTGTGCTGTCACCTAGGGATTACTGAAGAAGAAGCGAAAAAGCAGGTTGGAATCCTAACACCGCAAACGGCACAGACAAAAATCACAGAAACTCAGCAAGCTTTAATGGGACTGACTAAAGAACATTAGTTCTAAGCTTGTTTATTAAAAGACCGGTTGTTTATCAACTCAAGGTCTAAAGGCTTAAAATAGCAAAAGGGCTGCAATCGCAGCCCTTTTCTTATTTAGTACATAACGTGGTAATTAAAGCGCAAGCAAAGGCTGCACATCAATGTACTTACCAATGTTTTTAGACTTCGCTTTTGGGACGTAAGGGATTTCACCTAACTTAGGTGCACCTAACTTATCTTCAAGCATCGCAATAATATCTGCGTAGTGCTCAGTACCTGGATTGATACGGTTTGCGACCCAACCTACTAGGTTTAGGCCATCAGCACGAATCGCTTCTGCCGTTAATAGAGCGTGGCTCAAACAACCAAGTTTAATACCCACAGTCAGTACCACTGGCAGTTGCTCTTTTTTAACCCAGCTAGAAAGATATTCATCGTCTGAAACCGGGACTCGCCAACCACCAGCACCTTCAACTAACACGATGTCAGAGTTTTTCTTATGCTCTTCTAGCTTCGCTGATAATACCGCCTCATCAATTACAACACCATCATGCTTAGCAGCGATGTGAGGCGATGATGGTAGCAACAACGCGTATGGATTGACGTCTTCGTAAGCAATATCTTGCGTCGCCGCTTCTTGAAGATGCAGTGCATCACTATTACGTAGTCCTTCAGGGAATTTTTCACTCCCTGCAGCAACTGGCTTGTAACCAATTGTTGATAAATCTTGTGCGGCCAAAGCTTGAAGAATCGCTTTTGAAACCACAGTTTTTCCCACTTCGGTATCCGTACCTGCAATGAATAATGCATCAATCATAATTGAATAACCCCTAAACAAACTTGATATGTTGCTGGTAAGAAACCTTGATGGTTCTTAAACTCTCGATATTCCCGATCAACAAGCTGCAACATGCGACGACTTGTTAAACCTTGTGAGCGACCACTTACGTGATTAGCGCCGATACCTTTAAGGTCGCGCATCAGTTCAAACGCAGTGTCGTACCAAACGGTGATGGTGGGCAAGTCTAGTTGATGAACGGTACAGCTAGATTGCGCTAACGCAATTTTTACCTTATTGATTGTAATAAAATGGTTAACGTGTTGATGTGCGTCAATTTTGGACCACGACTTTTTCAGTTCAAACAGCGACCCATCAAGCAAAGTTGAGAAAATAACACGCCCACCAGCCGCTGTAACACGCTTCATCTCTCTCAAAGGCGACGACAAATCGTCACACCATTGCAACGCAAGGCTAGAGAAAACGATGTCAAAGCACCCATCTTCAAACGGCAATTGTTCGGCATCGGCTTGTTGATATAAAGATACAGATGCACCACACCGCTTCTCTGCTGTTGCTAGCATTCCAACAGAAAGATCAGCGCAAACCACTTCGGCGCCTCGTTTTACAAGTTGCTCGGAGAAATAGCCAGTACCACAACCTAGATCCAGCACCTTAAAGCCTGACAGATCGCTGGGTAATTTATCCAGTAATCGGTGGCCAACATCGCGTTGAAATTCAGCGTGTTTGTCATAGGTTGTTGCCGCTTTACCAAAGGCTTCGGCAATCGCACTCTTATCTTGGCCAACGTAATTATGCACTACTGCTTCTTGTGACATTTACTGAGCCTCTTTATTTGATTCAAAGCTTGGATGGATACCCGGTTCAGTGCTTAAGTCGATGTTTCGTTCAATGGCTTGATGCAACGACCTGGTTAACTGGAGAATCTGTTTTGGGCTATGGTTAGCTGTTAACGTGATTCGTAATCGAGCAGTTCCAGCAGGTATGGCTGGCGGCCTTATTGCGGTCACCCAAACTTGGTTTTGCTTTAACTCTTCAGCTATTGATAATGCCGCTTGTGCTTCACCTATCACAAATGGCTTAATCGGAGTCTGAGTATCCACAAAGCCTTTCAAGCCGCTCACCTGCTCTGCATAGAGAGACCCTAACTCAGTCAGCTTTTCTCGGCGCCACTCTTGAGTTTGAGTCATCTTACAGGCATGAGATAAAGCCACCGCTTGTGAAGGTGGCATCGCCGTCGAGTACACATGATGACGAGCAAACTGAGTTAAGTAATCACCCACTTCTGACGAACAAAGAATCGCAGCACCAGAAACGCCAAATGCTTTGCCAAAGGTCACCACCAAAATATCGGGGGAGATTTGTGCTGCACTGCAACTCCCAGCTCCTTTATCACCTAATACACCGATACCGTGGGCATCATCAACCGCCAACCAACTGTCGTATTGATGAGTCAGGTTAGATATCTGGCTGAGAGGCGCTTGATCGCCGTCCATGCTGAATACGCCCTCAGTGACGACCAAGGATTGTAGAGATCGGCTTAATAGAGACTCTAGATGCTGCGTGTCGTTGTGTTTAAAGCGTTTCATGGTTGCATGAGAAAGCATCCCCGCTTCCATCAAAGAGGCGTGATTAAGCTTGTCTTGTAGCAGAGAGTCGTCTTTTTCGAGCAGAGAAAACAACAAGGCTTGGTTCGCACTGAAACCAGAACTAAAGAGAATCGCACGTTCAAAGCCCAACCATTCACACAGCTGAGCTTCTAAATTTCTATGAGCAGGACTAAAACCCGTGACCAATGGCGATGCCGCACTGCCAGCACCATAAAGGGAAAGCCCCGCTTGCCACGCCTCTACCAATTCAGGGTCGTTCGCCAAGCCTAGGTAATCATTACTCGAAAAATTAATAAAGCGAGAACCTTCGCAATTAAGCAAAGGACCATTACTGTTTTCGAGCACTTTAAGTTGACGAGTTAGCCCCTGCTCACGGCGTTGAACAAGGGCATCTTTGATACGGGATTTAAACAGTGGCATCGTAGAACATGTCATCTTTCGTTGGACGAGCAGCAACGCGCTCCACTACTTGATCTAACAGTTCGTTTTCTTGAATTTCATCAGGCTTCTGAGCCACTTGTTGGCTGTTGATGCCTAACTTCTTAAACAGCTGCATGTCCGTGTCTTCATCTGGGTTTGGCGTAGTCAGTAGCTTACAACCGTAGAAGATAGAGTTCGCGCCAGCCATGAAGCACATCGCCTGCATCTGTTCATTCATATTCTCGCGACCTGCAGATAGACGAACCGCTGACATTGGCATCATGATACGAGCAATCGCAATCAACTTAATGAAGTCAAAAGATTCAACATCATCGACGTTTTCCATCGGTGTGCCTTTCACTTTCACGAGCATGTTGATTGGCACACTCTCAGGGTGTACCGGAAGGTTCGCTAGCTCTACCAGCAGGCCTGCACGGTCATTGGTACTTTCGCCCATACCAATAATGCCACCAGAACAGATCTTCATACCGGCATCACGTACGTGAGATAGCGTATCTAAACGATCTTGGTAAGTACGAGTGGTGATGATGCTGCCGTAAAACTCGGGAGACGTATCAAGGTTATGGTTGTAGTAATCCAAGCCTGCATCCGCTAACTCGCCAGCTTGATCAGGGGTTAACATGCCTAGTGTCATACAGGTTTCTAGACCCATACCTTTCACACCTTTGATCATATCAGTCAAGTGAGGCATATCGCGTTCTTTCGGGTTTTTCCACGCCGCGCCCATACAGAAACGAGTCGAGCCCGCGTTCTTGGCTTTTTGCGCCGCATCCAAAACACGCTCTACTTCCATTAGGCGTTCTTTGTCGACATCCGTTCGGTAGTGAGCACTTTGAGGACAATACTTACAGTCTTCAGGACAAGCACCAGTCTTAATCGATAGAAGCGTACTCACCTGCACGTGGTTGTGCTCTTGGTACTGTCTATGAACCACTTGAGCTTCAAACATTAAATCCATAAACGGTTTTTCAAGCAGTGCTGTTACTTCAGCAACTGTCCAGTCATGACGAACTTCCACGTGTCGATCCTTTTTTATTATTTGATGTTTCATCTCTATCAATAGAGATTGCATTTATGCTTGGCTAGTCTACCGACAAGCTTTAGACTGTCAACACATTGATAATATCAAAAGTTTACATATGGTTATTTTTTAACCGCACCAAGGATGGAAGTTACTATGGATCTCGCCTTTGATCGCCAGCATATCTGGCATCCCTACACATCAACGTTAACACCTCTGACCTGCTATCCAGTCACCAACGCAGACGGTGTTCACCTAGAATTAGAAGGCGGAAAACGAATTATTGATGGTATGTCATCTTGGTGGTCAACCATCCACGGCTACAATCATCCAGAGCTAAACGCTGCAGCTCATAGTCAAATCGATAAGGTTTCACACGTTATGTTTGGTGGCATCACCCACCAGCCCGCTATCGATCTATGTAAGAAGCTTTTGAATCTCGCGCCAAGTAATCTTGAGCATGTATTTTTGGCCGATTCAGGTTCAGTTGCCGTAGAAGTTAGCCTAAAAATGGCACTGCAATATTGGCACGCTAAAGGACAACCTCGTTCAAAGTTCCTCACACTAAGAGATGGCTACCACGGTGATACCTTTGCGGCGATGTCAGTGACCGACCCTGACAACTCGATGCACAGCCTCTACAAAGGCTTTTTACCGGAACATATTTTCGCTGATTCACCAAAAACAGGCTTTTGGGATGAGTGGAATTCAAGTGACATCGATAGTTTTAAAGAAAAGCTGGCAGCACACCATCAAGAAGTCGCAGCGGTGATCTTAGAGCCAATCGTTCAAGGGGCTGGTGGCATGCGCATCTACCACCCTGAGTTCCTAAAACAAGTTCGCTTACTGTGTGATGAATTCAACGTATTGCTGATCTTGGATGAGATTGCGACCGGGTTTGGCCGTACAGGGAAACTATTCGCTTGTGAGCATGCCGATGTTCAACCGGACATCTTATGCGTAGGCAAGGCTTTAACTGGTGGCTATATGACATTGTCAGCGACGCTTGCGAGTAAGGAAGTTGCTGACACGGTATGTGGCGGTGAAGCAGGCTGCTTTATGCATGGGCCAACCTTTATGGGCAACCCATTGGCTTGCGCAGTCGGTGCGGCAAGTTTATCCATCATCGAGCAAGGTCATTGGAAAAATCAAACTCAACAGATCGAACAGCTTTTCTCTGAGTTGCTACCACCATTGCGAGAGCATGATCTTGTCAAAGACGTTCGCTGGTTGGGCGCGATTGGCGTCGTTGAAACCCACACACCTGTCGATATGGAAACCATCCAAGCTCACTTTGTAGAGCAAGGCGTTTGGATCCGTCCGTTTGGTAAGCTAATTTATATGATGCCTCCGTTTATTATCAAACCACAACATATTGAGCAATTGGTCGCTGCTATCGACACTGCATTACAAAATACTCATTGCTTTAAATAAGGCGTTTATTGCTCTAAACAAGAGCGACGATTATTTCTATATATCTTCATTAATAAATCATTTAATTAAACTAAAAGGCCTTACATAAAAGTAAGGCCTTAACTGCTTGAAGGTAACCGTCAGTTTAACGTAATTGGCTATCTTTACTTGCTCGACGGTTAAACAATGAATGTCGATGTGCGTCATGCTCTAATATTGACTGACATTCTATACACAAACGAACGCCTTTGATCGCGCGTCGTCTTTGTTCCGGAATCTCATCACCACACTCATCACAATAACGCAAACCCTCACCACCTCGAAGGTTTCCTCTTACACGAGAGATCTCATCATCAATGGTATTTTGTATTTGCTGGCTGACACTATCGTCACCAGCCCATCCTACGGCCATAAGCCCTCCTCAGTATTTGAACGAGAAAATCTATACCTACCGCGGTAAGAGCATATTATAGCCACATTTAAGGATTGTAATAATTATCAAAATCAATAAAACACTATTACACATAGGTAACAAAAATTATTTATTTCTCGCCACTGCACTATTCTATAGGCAATAAAAAACCCAGCCTGTTGGCTGGGTTTTATAAGTAACCTAATGCTTAATCAATCTAATTAACCGATGTGCGTTACGCCGCCCATGTATGGTTGAAGTACTTCTGGGATAGCAATACGGCCATCTGCTTCTTGGTTGTTCTCAAGGATAGCAACCATAGTACGACCAACAGCAAGACCAGAACCGTTTAGTGTGTGTACAAGTTCAGGTTTTTTCTCGCCTTTACGACGGAAACGAGCTTGCATACGACGCGCTTGGAAATCCCACATGTTTGAACAAGAAGAAATCTCACGGTAAGTCTCTTGTGCTGGAACCCATACTTCTAAGTCGTAAGTTTTCGCAGAACCGAAGCCCATGTCACCTGTACATAGAATCACTTTACGGTAAGGAAGCTCTAGAAGTTGAAGTACTTTCTCAGCGTGGCCAGTTAGCTCTTCAAGCGCTGCCATTGAGTCTTCTGGCTTAGTGATTTGTACTAATTCAACTTTATCGAATTGGTGCATACGGATAAGACCACGAGTGTCACGACCGTAAGAACCCGCTTCAGAACGGAAACACGGCGTGTGGGCTGTCATCTTAAGTGGCAGTTCAGCTTCATCAGTGATCGTGTCACGAACCATGTTCGTTACCGGTACTTCCGCAGTAGGGATAAGCGATAAAGTCTTAAGAGGTACGTCACTTACTTGCTCAGTTAGCGGGCTTGTGTGGAACAAGTCTTCGCCGAACTTAGGAAGTTGACCAGTACCGTAAAGGCTATCGTGGTTCACTAGATACGGTACGTACATTTCTGTGTAGCCGTGCTCATCAGTGTGAAGGTCCAGCATGAACTGAGCAATAGCACGGTGTAGACGTGCAAATTTGCCTTTCATCACGATGAAACGAGAACCCGAGATTTTAACTGCGCTAGCAAAATCAAGACCGCCAGACATTTCGCCAAGATCGACGTGATCTTTCACTTCAAAGTCGTAAGTCTTAGGTTGACCCCAACGAGAAACTTCTACGTTATCGTCTTCATCTTTACCATCTGGCACTTCTGCATCAGGTAGGTTAGGAATAGACATTGTGATCGTTTCTAGCTCAGATTGAAGATCAGCCAATGCTACTTTAGCTTGGTCTAGTTCTGCGCCTAAGTTGCCTACTTCTGCAAGGATACGCTCAGCTTCTTCATGGTCGCCTTTTGCTTTCGCTTGACCAATGGACTTCGATCGAGAGTTACGTAACGCTTGTAGCTCTTCAGTTTTCATCTGAAGGGACTTACGTTTTTCTTCAAGTTCACGAATTGTCTCTACATCAAGGGTGAAGCCTCGACGTGCTAATTTTGCCGCTGTTTCATCCAGCTCAGCTCGAAGTAATTTAGAATCCAGCATTGCTAATCCTATGCTTTAGTTATTTGAATATTCAGTAGCTTGCTACTGAATCACTGCTAAACCCCTAAAACTGGTGTTATTTCGACCAATTTATAACGATTTAATTGAAATTTTATGACTAGGTAACGATATCCAAAAAAGACTACTTTTCATAGCGTTTTTGTGGGCTTTTTGCGTCCAAATCCGCCAGATAATCTAGCTTCTCGCCAATTTTGGTCTCTAAGCCTCGTTTTGTTGGGAAATAGTATTGCTTCTCTCCCATTTCAGGAGGCAGATACTTTTCACCAGCGGCGTAGGCTCCTGGTTCGTCATGAGCATAACGGTATTCTTGCCCGTAGCCCATGTCCTTCATCAAAGTTGTCGGTGCATTTCGCAAATGATGCGGCACTTCATATTCAGGAAGATTGTGAGCATCTGTTAACGCTTGCTTCCACGCGGTGTAAACGGCGTTACTCTTTGGTGCACATGCGAGATAAACAACCGCCTGCGCAATCGCACGCTCCCCTTCAGCAGGGCCAATGCGCGTGAAGCAATCCCAAGCCGACATCGCTACCTGCATGGCGCGAGGATCAGCGTTACCGATATCTTCAGAAGCAATCGCCAGCAAGCGTCTAACGATATACAAAGGATCACACCCCGCAGCAATCATTCGTGCTGACCAGTACAAGGCCGCATCAGGGTTTGAGCCACGAATTGACTTATGAACCGCGGAGATTAGGTCGTACCAAATATCACCCTTGTTATCGAAACGAGCGACTTTCTCACCAGCCACTTCAGCCAACAACTGCAAGGTTATCGCTTTCTCGCCTTTATCGTTGTCTTCTGCCATGTCATACAGCAGTTCAAGGTAGTTAAGCGACATACGCGCGTCGCCGTTAACCAGTTCTGCAAGGCGATCTAAAACATTATCAGCAAAATCAACAGGCACATCACCTAACCCACGTTGCTTATCTTCAATCGCTTGGCGAATGACAAGAGAAATATCATCTGTGTTCAGGGACGTCAGTTTGTAGACACGCGCACGTGACAACAAAGCGTTGTTCAGTTCAAAAGATGGGTTTTCTGTCGTCGCACCAATAAAGGTCACGGTGCCATCTTCGATATGAGGCAGAAAAGCATCTTGCTGACTTTTGTTAAAGCGATGGACTTCGTCCACAAACAGGATGGTTCTGCGCCCTGCTTGCTTGTTCTCGCGCGCTTTTTCAATTGCAATACGAATGTCTTTTACGCCCGAGGTTACCGCCGATACGCGTTCCACTTCAGCATTCGCATAGTTTGCTGCAACTTCGGCTAACGTCGTTTTACCGGTGCCCGGAGGCCCCCACAAAATCATCGAGTGGATATGGCCCGCTTCCAACGCTCTGCGAAGTGGTTTACCTGGGCCTAATATATGCTGCTGACCGATGTACTGTTCGACAGTTTCCGGTCTCATACGAGCAGCAAGGGGACGAAAATCTTCGTCCCCCGCAAAATCTAAGCTGTAATTACTCAATTGCAATCTCTTGATTCGTTGATGGCATTAATGCCTATCGACGTACTACCAAACGATCTGCTTGTTTAGATCAGTTTCTTTGGTCGTCGACCTCGACACCTTCCGGTGCCACAAAAGTAAAGCGGTCTGCTGCAGGTTTACCCAAATCAACATTGCTAAAGGTAAACTCACCTTTTTGACCGTCTTGTTCAATCACATTAAAGCCCTGAACAATGCCCTTTTCGGTGATATTAATCTGGAAGTCACCCTGATTAGAATCGACAGCAGTTGGCGTTAGCGTGAATTGGTTACCCGTTTGCGCCACATTATAATTATCCCAATCACTTTCTTGGTTACGTGTAAGCAGGACAAAAGGTGTCTGTGATGTCGCTTGCTCTTGCCAATAAATGCTCACTTGCTCAATGAACGGGCTGTAGTACCACAAGCTTTGGCCATCAGATACCAACAAGTTTTCATCAGGGAACGTGGTCTCCCAGCGGAACAGGCTTGGGCGTGCAATCTCTACCGTGCCCTCACCTTCCATAACAACATCACCATCAGGGCTGGTCACGACTTGTTTAAAGTCAGCGCTGAAGCCTGCGTTTAATGCCAAGCGGCTACTCAACTCTTCTTTCGGAGAAGCAAACACTGAGAAGCTCATAAATAAAAGTGCGAATACTTTTTTCATCAATAATCCTGTTAGAACATAAGTCGGTCATATTTTCGATTTGACCGACTGAATAGTTATGAGTTCCTACCGGAACTAATCTTTTGGTGGCGCTGGTGCTAAGACTTCTCGGTTACCGTTATGACCTGGAGCACTTACGATACCTTGAGCTTCAAGTTGCTCGACAATACGTGCAGCACGGTTGTAGCCAATCTTGAATCGACGCTGTACGCCTGAAACTGAGCCACGACGTGAATGAACAACGTGTTCTACCACTTGATCAAACAGAGGATCGACCTCTTCATCACCTTCCATCTTCTCACCCGGAAGCAAGGTTTCTGGGGTTTGTTCGCCGTTGGTGATTTCATCAATATAGTTTGGCTTACCACGCGCTTTCCAGTTATTCACGACTGCGTGTACATCGTCATCAGATGCAAAGGCACCGTGAACACGAGTTGTATGGCTAGAACCAGGAGGCAAGTAAAGCATATCACCCATGCCCAATAGTGATTCCGCACCACCTTGGTCAAGGATAGTTCGTGAATCCGTTTTAGTTGATACCGTAAAGGCCACACGGGTTGGAATGTTCGCTTTAATAAGACCAGTAATAACATCCACTGATGGACGTTGCGTCGCTAGAATCAAGTGAACACCCGCCGCACGTGCTTTTTGTGCCAAACGTGCAATCAGTTCTTCAACCTTCTTACCAACCACCATGATTAGGTCGGCAAATTCATCAACGATAACCACAATGTAAGGCAGTTTCTCAAGCAATGGCGCTTCTGGGTCCATGCTGTCGCCCGGCTTCCACAGTGGATCGTGAATTGGGTGACCCGCTTCCGCTGCCATCTTAAGCTTATCGTTGTAACCTTTAATGTTACGAACGCCTAATGCTGACATCAGCTTATAACGTCGTTCCATCTCGCCAACACACCAACGAAGGGCGTTCGACGCATCTTTCATGTCGGTTACCACTTCAGACAATAGATGAGGAATACCCTCATAAACCGATAGCTCAAGCATTTTCGGGTCGATCATGATGAAGCGAACATCTTCCGGTGATGCTTTGTAAAGCATACTCAGAATCATTACGTTCACACCTACCGACTTACCAGAACCGGTTGTACCTGCAACCAGAACGTGAGGCATTTTCGATAGATCAGCAATAACGGCTTCACCAGCGATGTCTTGTCCTAGAACCACTGTCGTTGGCGATTTCGCTTCTTGGAACTGAGGGCTAGCAACCACGTCTGAGAAGAATACCGTTTGGCGACTCATATTCGGCAGTTCTAAGCCAACATAAGGTTTACCCGGAATCACTTCTACGACACGTACTGCCAATGCAGAGAGCGAACGCGCTAAGTCCATAGAAAGGCCAGAAATACGGCTTACTTTCACGCCCGGAGCCAGATCGAGTTCAAATCGAGTGATTACTGGGCCAGGGAAAATATCAACCACATCGGCTTTGATCTTGTAGTCCGCTAGCTTAGATTCAACAAGACGAGCAATTGCCTCTAGCGCATCACGGTCAATAAAGGTTTCACGCTTTTCAGGGTGGAATAACAATTCAAGCGTGGGTAATGGCTCAGCAGGCTTAGGTAAATTAACGTCTTGTTGAACCAAGAACGGGTTCTGCGCCGCTGCCATATTCGCTTGTGCTTCAGAAACAATGCTTTGGAATGCGGCGACATCTTGATCTTGATCTTGATCTTGATGCGCAGGTTCTTCTTCCGTTACTTCTTCCCAAGGAAGATCAACAGTTGGCTCTAGGTTTTGTGCTGTTGGCTGTTCAGGTTCTGAATGTTCTTCTTGATAAGGGAAAGGTTCAAACTGTTCTTCGATTAATGCTGCGTCAGCTAATTCAGCTTCAGCCTGTTCTGATTCAAGCTCTGAGCCCTGTTGGTAGCTTTGCTCTTCCGTAACATCAAACGGTGAAGGTTGTGCAGAGAAATCGTCTTCCACGGTTGCTTCTGGCTCGCCCATAGGTGAAGCGTATAAAGATTCAGGTTGAACATCTTCAGAACCAAATTCGCCATTTACTTGTGGTGAGCTATCTAATTCTGGTTCAGCACTTCTAAGGTCAGCATGAGCAGGGCCAACTTCTGGTTGTTCGTTCTGCATGTATTGTTGGTAAGCAACCTGAGAATCATGCGCGTCAACCTGATCTTGTTCTGCTAGGTCATCTTCATACATGGCCGCATTTTCTAGCTGCTCTATCGTTGCATTCAACTGTTTAGAGCGCTCAATACCTTCTTCTAGCGGTTCTTCTGGCGCTTGGTAAACAGCTGCTGCAGGGATCGTTTGCTCTGACTCAATTACCGCTTGAGGCTGAACCTGAGGTTCTTCATGAACAGGAGCTTCTTGTTTCGCAGGAGCATCGACAGGCATATGAATATTGTAATGACGCTTCGGCGATGCAGCATTGTCTCGCGCATTTGTCGCCACGTCTGCCGACTCATTGGTCGCAGAAAAACTCATCGCAGGATCTAGCGGATCATGCTCTGTTGATTCTTTGTTGCCTTCTATAGCAGGAACATCGCGGTAAGTTGGCGCTTGATGCTGCTGATGACGTTCTTCGATTAAATCGCGGTCTGCTGATTCTCTTAATTGAGGCTCAAGCAGCTCTTGGTCTTGGCCACGAGCCTTATTAACAGTAGACGTGAAGAATTTGATGGCACATTCACCCAACCATTCCACAATGCTTAGCCAAGAGATACCGGTTAATAGAGTGAAACCAGCACCCCATAAGAAAAGAAGAACCAGCGTACTACCAAGAACATTCAACGTTGGAAGTGCAAGGCTTGTTAAAACGTCACCTACCACGCCACCGGATGAAAAGTACCAGATGTCGTCAAAGTTGATATCCGCTAAACCACAACTCGTAAGAATTAGGATAGTCAGGCCAAGTAAGCGAGTGCCCCACAGCATGAAGTCGATCTGCTCGTCTTCATTACGTTTGCGGAATAAAACCCACGCAGCAACCGTCACTAAGATAGGCAGAGGGTAAGCCAAAGAGCCAAATACGAAGAAAAGCGTATCCGCCAACCAAGCACCTAGGTAGCCACCCGCATTTTGAATGTCACCACCCCACGCCGTTTGCGACCATGATGGGTCTGCAGGACTAAAAGTTAATAACGCAACGGCAAGTAGAATAGAGAAGAGAACACCGAGAATCAGACTGCACTCTTTGAGACGTTGAGAACCACTCAAACGAGGAGACTGAGGCTCTTCACTCGTTTTAATGATTGTTTCTACTTTATTACTGCTCTGCTTGAACATAAACCAACTTAATAATTAAACGGGATAAAAACATCTCGAGCGGCCAAAGCCGCTCGTTTCAATGAAACTACTGTTGATTTAACCATATCAAACAGAAAAACCCAATTCCAGAAAGCAAGAAAGCGGAACAAATGTCCGCTTTCTTTCATTTCACCAATTGTGACTAACGAGTTTTAATCACAAGTTGATTGGTTTGTTTCACTTCTTCCATTACTACGTAAGTTCGAGTGTCGTTTACGCCCGGTAGACGAAGTAACGTATCACCCAGTAGCTTACGGTAAGCACCCATATCAGATACACGTGTTTTTAGAAGATAGTCAAAATCACCCGACACTAAATGACACTCTTGGATGTCATCCAGTTTCTGCACAGCGGTGTTGAATTGTTCGAACACATCTGGCGCACCACGGTTCAATGTAATTTCAACAAACACTAAAAGTGAAGCATCAAGGTACTGTGGGTTCAGCAACGCTGTGTACCCAGTAATGTAACCTTGACGTTCTAAACGACGAACACGTTCAAGACATGGAGTTGGAGAAAGTCCTACTCGTTTTGAGAGTTCAACGTTTGAGATACGACCGTCTTTTTGCAACTCATTAAGAATGTTGCGGTCAATACGATCTAGTTCCTTGGACGGCTTCTTATAATTGTCTGCCATTTTTTATTCCACCTTATTACTTCCTTGCAAAAAAATATACTACAACTTTTTAATATTCAGTATCAAATTTTATCTAAACCTATCTATACTAGATATTAATTCGACAGAATTACCCTACACATAGATAAAACAACCAAAATAAAATGAGGAGTCAGGATGATCATTGGCGTACCTAAGGAAATCAAGAACCACGAATACCGCGTTGGTATGACCCCAGCTAGCGTGAGAGAACTAATCTCACACGGCCACCAAGTTTTTGTAGAAACCAATGCCGGTACTGGTATCGGTTTTTCAGACGATGATTACATCGCTGTAGGCGCATCCATTCTTCCTACTGCTGCTGACGTTTTCGCGAAAGCAGAGATGATTGTAAAGGTTAAAGAACCTCAAGCTGTCGAGCGAGCTATGCTTCGCGAAGGGCAAATATTATTTACCTATTTACACCTTGCACCAGATTTTCCACAAACTGAAGAGCTTATCAAGAGCAAAGCTGTCTGCGTAGCCTATGAGACTGTAACAGATAATATGGGTCGCTTGCCACTATTAGCACCAATGTCTGAAGTAGCTGGTCGTATGTCTATTCAAGCAGGTGCACAAACATTAGAGAAATCTAACGGTGGTTGTGGTCTTCTTCTTGGTGGCGTTCCAGGTGTTGAACCAGCAAAAGTTGTTGTTGTTGGTGGCGGTGTTGTAGGTGCTAACGCAGCACGTATGGCTGTAGGCCTTCGCGCTGATGTTACAATTCTTGACCGTAACGTAGATACACTGCGTCGACTTGATGAAGAATTCCAAGGTCGCGCAAAAGTGGTTTATTCTACTGAAGACGCCATTGAGAAGCATGTTCTAGAAGCAGACCTAGTAATTGGTGCAGTACTAATTCCTGGCGCAGCAGCTCCAAAATTGGTTACAAAAGAGCACATCGCTAAGATGAAGTCAGGTTCAGCAGTTGTTGATGTTGCAATCGACCAAGGCGGTTGTTTCGAGACTTCTCACGCAACCACTCACGCAGACCCAACTTACATTGTTGATGACGTAGTTCACTACTGTGTTGCAAACATGCCTGGCGCTGTTGCTCGTACTTCAACTTACGCACTAAACAATGCAACACTTCCTTACATTGTTAAGCTAGCGAACAAAGGCTACCGCGAAGCACTTCTATCTGATGAAGGCTTCCTAGAAGGTCTAAACGTTATTCACGGTAAAGTAACTTGTAAAGAAGTTGCAGAAAGCTTTGACCTTGAATACGTAGACCCAGCAGAAGCAATCGCAATGTTTAACTAATGATGTAATGACTAACTGAACGCAATAATCTTCTCGTTGAAGCGTTCAGTTAACTCATACACATTAAACAAAAAGCCAGTACGACATTATGTCGCGCTGGCTTTTTTGCATTAATGGATTTAGTTCGTAAAAACACGTAACAGTACGGTTTACCACTAGCGCTCGATTTTAACCCCATGAATCAATAGATTTCTTGGCGTAATACTGCGTTCACAGAACTCTTCAATCGTAGCTTCATAACCTTGCTCTTTCAGATAGATAGCGCGATCTAAAGCCAGCCATATCTCTAATGGTCGTCTAAAGACTTGTTGAACCAAACTCAGCTTTTCCATTTCCCAGAAAAGCGCTTCGCCTTGAATCAAATAAGAGTCAAAATCAATATCTGAGCCCAGCGATAGCTCTTTCACTTCAGATGCCCAACGGCAGAAAGATTCAAAACCCTCAGCTAACTCTGATTTTTTGATGCTCGGTACAGGAATGTATTCGTCAATGTTAAGTTCAGCCTTAAGCAACTGGCTGAAGCCTAGACGATAGCTCATCTCTAGTTGACGATGTCTTTTTACTCTTTCACCACCAGTAACGGTTTCTTGAAGCGGGATTCTCAAGTCGCTCTTACTTAACGTTAATGCTGAGCTTTTCGCGATAGAAGACATCGCTTGATAGTTTTCGTCTCGAATAAGATGATAACAACAAGGAGAAATAGTGACCGCTGGTAGCCCATGTGACACTGACTTTTTAACTAGCTCAACATGAAGATCACCACAAGCATGAAGGGCCACGGCATGTTGGTACGAATTAAACACGTCATCGGCCTTGTCTGAAAACGCATCTCCTTGAACAAAATCCATCGCTAACTTCTGGTCATCCGCAATCTTTTGTCCGCTTTCGCATAACGATTGCTGCCATTCAAAGCTAGTGACTTTTTGATCCGATTGCTGAGATAGGATTCGACCAAGAAAGCCTTTACCAGAACACCACTCGAGCCACTCTTTGCCATGGTGATGGCATAATGCAGCCTCGCCCATTGCGACAATTTGATGTAGCTTTCGGCCAGGAATACCATCAGCAGTACCACGTGGGAGGTCTAAACCAACCAAAGCAGTGTTATCGAACTGGATGTTTTGGGTAGCAGTTTCTAATTCAGGTAGGAAACGAGTCAGTTCCTCAATCAAAAGCTGAGGCTGCTCTTTTAAGGTTTGAATGCTTTCATTATCTAAGCTTTCTAACCAATCAACGAGTGGACGATTGACCTCTTTCCACGGCTGCTGTTGAGTTTGGCATAGGTGAAAAGGCTCTGAACGCCAGTAAATCTGGTGCTCTAGCAAAAATGAATCGAGTATTTTAAATCGTGAATGCATGCTTCCCCCTATGATGCGTGGATTGTAGGGGTAAGAGGTCGAAATGGAAAGGCTCGATAAAGAAAACGAAAACTAAAAGCCCAAAAGAAAAACGGCCTGCAAATACAGGCCGAATAAGAATCTAGATTTACACGACGAGATTAACGAACTGGCAGCTCGATATCTTTAAACATCTCTTCGATCTCTTCATTCGATTTCAAAGAAATAGCTTGCTCAACCACAGGGCGAGTTAAGTGCGGTGCAAAACGCTCCATGAAATCAAACATGTAAGAACGCAAGAAGGTGCCTTTTCTAAAACCAATGCTGGTTGTACTCGCACCAAATAGATGGCTCGCATCAATCGCAACCAAATCAGTATCTTGCTCGTGGTCAATAGCCATACTTGCAATTACACCAACACCAATGCCCATACGAACGTAGGTTTTGATTACGTCTGCATCGGTCGCAGTAAACACAACACGCGGTGTTAAACCTACTTTGTTAAACGCGGTATCAAGCTCAGAACGGCCAGTGAAACCAAATACATAAGTCACGAGAGAGTAAGCCGCAAGATCTTCGATCGTGATATTACGCTTCTGTGCCAGGGGATGATCTTTGGTCACGACGATCGAACGGTTCCAGTGGTAACAAGGCAGCATAATCGCATCTTGGTAAAGGTGTAGCGCTTCCGTTGCAATCGCAAAATTCGCTGTACCTTTAGCGACGGCTTCTGACATTTGGCTTGGCGTACCTTGGTGCATGTGAAGCGATACTTTTGGATAGCGCGCCGTGAAACCTTTAATCACATCAGGCAGTGCATAACGAGCTTGAGTATGAGTCGTTGAAATATTCAATGTACCCATCTCTGGATGTGTGTGTTCACCCGCTACCGCTTTAATGCTTTCAACGCGCGCCAAAATCTCTTGAGAGATACGAATGATATCCTCACCCGCTTGGGTAACCTGCGTTAGATGCTTGCCGCTACGCTCAAAAATCTGAATGCCTAGTTCGTCTTCAAGTAATCTAACTTGCTTACTAATGCCAGGCTGAGATGTGTACAAACTCTCTGCTGTAGCTGAAACATTTAGGTTATGGTTTACAACCTCAACAATGTACTTCAGTTGCTGTAACTTCATATCTAACCTCGTAATCCTTTACTCATTTCTGTGCTAACTTATTTGCAAAGAGAGCGTTATAGTCGCGTGTAATATAATTAATAGTTATAACGCTTCGAACACAAAAATGACAGGAAAATTGAGTTTTTCTAGCTTAACAAACAAAAACATCACTAACGCTTTGCAACCCAACCCTCATTCTCATACATTAGTTGGTAAGTTTTGATTGCCGATTTCGCTCAACAAGAGATAATCAGAAATTGCAATTTACGAGTGCCGATACACAATGGAATCGTGTATCCTCTCCAGTTAGCTATAGAAAATAATAAGCAGACTCAAATATATGAATATTGGTTTAATAATCGTCTTAGTAGCCGTTCTTTTGGTGTTAGTTTTAGGCTACAACATCATGCTTCAATATAAAGTTAAGGTAGAAACAGCGAAGAAACAGGAAGCTTCTCGTTATCTAACCATTATTGACGGTACAGAAGAACTGATTGGCAACGCTCATCACATGCCGTTTAGCCAAGATCTTCTTGTATGCTTAAACAATCGAATTCTTGATGCATTAGAAAACATGTATCAACTCGATCCAAAAAATAAGCAGCTTGACCAACGCATTGAAAGCGTAAAACAACAAATCACTCAGCTAAAAGAGAACTACAAAGGTGGCGAGAGTACCGCTTTCCGCGTACCAAGTAGTGACAAGCAAGCGATCATGATGCTTAAGTTAGTTAAACGCCTGCGTGATACGGTGCGCAACGAGCACAATAAAGGCCGTTTCGAGACTCAAGCTTATGTGGTTGAAAATGCTCGCCTAGAAACAATTCAAATCCGTATTAACATTGAAAATGTTATCAAACGTGCAAACGATTCGATTTCTCGCGGACAACCGGGAACAGCGATTCAGCTATTACGCAAAGGTATTGATGCTTTGGCGACTAAGAACGACTCGTACTCTAATCAAGCCAAAGAAAAGCTTCAACAGATGCTTAACGAGCTTGACCAGAAACGCCAAGACAAAAACGCTCAAGATTTGCAGCAGATGGAATCTAAAGAACGAGAAGACGATATGGATGCCCTCTTCGGTCAGAAGAAGAAATGGTAACAGTCTAACTCAACACTTAAAGGCCGCCTTATTTACATTAAATAGGCGGCCTTTTTTGTAGCTGTTGAATTTCCTTTCTCTGTATAGGGAGATCTCTTGAGCTGTGATAAAATCCCCGCATTATCAACAAACTTTCCCTGACCATGTATCAAGAATTACTCGCTCCAATCCACTCTTTTCTTAAAGCCGAAACGCCAGATTCATGGATAGATGAAGCCAAAAAGCCAGAAAATCTTCACATCATTCTACGCGATCACATGCTGTGTGAACTTAAGGCGGCACAGAGTGCTTTATTCCTTATTCGCAAGTACGCCGTCGATAAAGAAAGCGCGAAGCAACTGAATGAATGGATTTTGCCATACGAGCAATTTGCTTACCGTCGTATCGGAGACTTAGAGTCTCTGCGTGGTAAAAGCAACGTATCCAAGCAAATAACAGCGAAAGAAGGCTGTAATTACGGTGCTGACCTAATCGATAAGATGGTTTTACTGATCAAAGAAGAGCTGCATCACTTCTACCAAGTCATGGAGTTGATGGAGAAGAAAGGCGTGACTTACCAGCCAATCGAGGCGGGTCGTTACGCTAAGGGCTTGATCAAACAAGTTAAGACTTACGAGCCTGATGCTCTGGTTGATAAGCTTATCATCGGTGCGTTTATTGAAGCTCGCTCTTGTGAGCGCTTCGCTAAATTGGCTCCTTTCTTGGAAGAAGACATGGAGAAGTTTTACGTGTCTCTACTTCGTTCAGAAGCTCGCCACTACCAAGATTACCTTGAGCTAGCAGAACAGATCGCAGGGAAAGATATTTCAGAGCGTATTTCGCATTTTGCTCAAGTAGAAGCTGATCTTATCACTTCAGAAGACAGCGACTTCAAATTCCATAGTGGTGCTCCGGTTTAGGCTCCACACAGAACATTCAGTCCAGTTTAGACTAATCCAGACTAAAAAATTAAGGCCAGCAATTTGCTGGCCTTCTTTATTTATATCTCAATCCAAATATAGACTTAAGCAAGCGTACCGTTGATCTCTGCAAGTACAGCAGCAGGGTCTATCGCTTGCGTAATCGGACGACCAATAACAAGGTAGTCTGAACCTGATTCAATCGCTTTAGAAGGCGTCATGATGCGCTTCTGGTCACCAACATCTGCGCCGACAGGACGAATACCTGGAGTAACTAGCTTGAACTCTTGACCAAGTGCACCTTTAAGCAAAGAAGCCTCTTGTGCAGAACATACAACACCGTCTAAGCCAGAGTTTTTCGTTAGAGAAGCCAAGCGCATCACGTGTTGTTGTGGTTCAAGATCCAGACCGATACCCGCTAAGTCAGATTGCTCCATACTGGTGAGTACCGTTACACCGATTAACAGTGGACGATCTTTGCCATAAGGTTCTAAGATTTCGCGAGAAGCCGTCATCATACGCTCACCGCCACTTGCGTGTACGTTCACCATCCAAACACCCAGTTCAGCGGCAGCACGGACTGCTTTTGAACATGTGTTCGGGATGTCGTGGAATTTAAGGTCTAAAAATACTGAGAAACCACGCTTATGTAATTCACGAACAAATTCAGGGCCAAACAGGGTAAACATCTCTTTGCCCACTTTTAGGCGGCAAGATGCTGGGTCAATTCGATCGACAAAGGCTAACGCATCCGCTTGATTATCATAATCCAAGGCTACAATGATTTTTTGGTCGTTCATTTCATCTCCTAACGCAGTTAACTTTCTAAAAATTTCTAATCACCTAAGCAGGTGATAAATAACAGTCATAAAAATGCAGCCCGAAAGCTGCAATTAATAATTTGGTCTTAAAGTGACCACAAATCTATTCACCATCAAGCCCACGAATAGGCTTGATCGTCCCCCACCCTTTACATGAAGGGCAGTGCCAATACAAAGAGTGTGTCGAGAAACCACACTGACGACAACGGTAATGAGGCTTAACCTTAAGCTGTTCACCAACCATAGATTGAAGTGTGGTTAAGCTGTCTTTTGCTCGGCCTTCTTCTGCTTCCGCTAGGTGGTAATCGATTAATCGATAAAAACCTTTCATGGTTGGATTTTTAACAAGCTGCTTTGTCAGTAACTCTTGAGCAGAGCCTACATCTTCATGGTGAGCAACCAATTGCGCCAGCATCAGTTCGGCAGATACACCGGCTTTCTTCTGAATACACGCTTTGAGGAACTCGACCAATTGAGCTTCTTGTCCAAGCTTGTGGTAACACTCAGCAAGGGTTGGCAACACCTCACTGATAAAATCGATATCTTGTTCAAGTACCGATTCAAGACAATCAATTGTCTTTTGGTAATCTTCGTTCGCTAAGTGGAACTTCCCTAGTGCGATACTTGCGCGAACACATTTAGGGTCTTCAGAAAGCGCCTTCTTAAAATGCTGAAGCGCTTTAGAACGATTACCATCGGCTTGTTCTTGCATTGCAAGCTCACACCAGAAATGCGCGACTGTGGCACGCATCTTCATTTTTTTCTTGCCGAGCTTAACTAAGATATTTCCGTAATGGATAGCCTTGTTCCACTCACGGGTCTGCTGATAAATAGCCACCAACTGCTGTAAAGCGCCCTCTTTATGGTCAGGTTCTTCTACAAGTTGTTCAAAGATTTTTTCAGCGCGATCAAGGAAGCCAGAGACCATGTAGTCTTTAGCTAATTGTTGCAGTGCGAGATTTTTCTGATCGAGGGTAAGCCCCGAACGAGAGATGAGATTTTGGTGAATACGAATAGCGCGGTCGACTTCGCCTCTTGAGCGGAACAAGTTGCCCAAAGCCAAGTGAGTATCGATGGTTTCATTGTCTACTTGAAGCAGTTCAATAAAGTGATCAACCGCTTTGTCAGATTGATCTGACAGTAATAGGTTCAAACCCGTCACGTATTGACGGGAGATCTGGTGTGATTGCTTTTGTTTTTCTTGCTGAGCGTTACGATTACCCATATACCAGCCATAAGCGGCTGCGATGGGCAAAAGTAAGAACAGTAACTCTAACATCAAATATAGCCTTTAAGCTTTAGTATCAGCAGGGACCTGCTTTGATTGCTTATTGAGTTGCTTCTTCAAGCGATGAATTTTTAGCTGAGACCGCATGTGCATATTACCAAAGACTAACCAAGCAAGGGCGAAGCCTGAAACGAATACAACACCTAATAAACTTGATAGGTGGAAGTCACCTTGCGCTAGCAGATAGTTGAAATTCACAGTTGTTTGGTTTTGAGAGCCTAAAGCCAGTGCAATTAGGAAAAGTGCGATAACGGCGACTATTTTTATAATTTTCATAGTTCATCACTCATTGGTTGGTTAGCTGTACGATTATGCAGGAAAATTACTAATCAGACCACCATATTATGGTCATAAAAAAGCGGCATACATTATAGTATGCCGCTTTTCTTAATTCCGATAAGTAGGCTACATTCCTGAGTTTACTCGTTCACGCAGCTCTTTACCTGGTTTGAAGTGAGGAACGTATTTACCTTCTAACTCAACCTTGTCACCAGTCTTTGGGTTACGTCCAACACGAGGCTCACGATAATGCAGAGAAAAGCTGCCAAAACCGCGAATTTCGATTCGATCACCACTTTCTAGTGTTGAAGCCATATGCTCTAAAATGTCTTTTACAGCGTCTTCAATTTCTTTTGCAGAAAGATGCGTTTGCTCAGCGCACAGTCTCTCAATCAATTCAGACTTAGTCATAGTTACCCTCGTTGGTTTTCTTTTTAGAAATTATAGACCTATCGGAAAAATAAGCAAAAAAAAAGGAGCCTTACGGCTCCTTTCTTGGCTAGATAGCTATAATTCTCTTAATGAGAAGCTATTATTCGCCTTTAGCAGCTTTGAATGCGTCTGCCATTGCGTTACCGAACGCGCCTTCTTCAGACTTGTTCAGTGAAGCCATTGCTTCTTGCTCATCAGCTTCATCTTTAGCTTTGATAGATAGGTTGATTACGCGGTTCTTACGGTCTACACCAGTGAACTTCGCTTCAACGCTGTCGCCAACGCTTAGGATTAGAGATGCATCTTCGATACGGTCGCGAGAAACTTCAGAAGCGCGGATGTAACCTTCAACGCCTTCGATTAGCTCGATAGTAGCGCCTTTCGCGTCAACTGCAGTAACAGTACCGTTTACAAGAACACCTTTCTTGTTGTCAGCAACGTATGCGTTGAACGGGTCGTTTTCCATTTGCTTAACGCCAAGAGAAATACGCTCACGCTCTGCATCTACTGCTAGAACAACAGCAGAGATTTCGTCGCCTTTCTTGTATTCACGTACAGCTTCTTCGCCGGCAGCGTTCCAAGAAATGTCAGATAGGTGTACAAGACCGTCGATACCGCCTTCTAGACCGATGAAGATACCAAAGTCAGTGATAGACTTGATCTTACCAGTAACTTTGTCGCCCTTAGCTTGCATTTCTGCAAATGACTGCCATGGGTTAGCTTTACACTGTTTCAGACCTAGAGAGATACGACGACGTTCTTCGTCGATATCAAGAACCATAACCTCAACTTCGTCGCCAACATTAACAACTTTAGAAGGGTGGATGTTCTTGTTAGTCCAATCCATTTCAGAAACGTGTACTAGACCTTCAACGCCTTCTTCGATTTCAACGAAGCAGCCGTAGTCAGTTAGGTTTGTAACACGACCAGAAAGCTTGTGACCTTCTGGGTAACGCTTAGCGATTGCTACCCATGGATCTTCGCCTAGTTGCTTAAGACCTAGTGAAACACGAGTGCGCTCACGATCGAACTTAAGAACTTTAACTAGGATTTCGTCACCAACGTTAACGATCTCTGATGGGTGCTTAACGCGCTTCCAAGCCATATCTGTGATATGTAGAAGACCGTCAACACCGCCAAGGTCAACGAATGCACCGTAGTCAGTAAGGTTCTTAACGATACCTTTAACTTCAGTACCTTCTTGTAGAGTTTCAAGAAGTTCGTCACGCTCAACACTGTTTTCAGATTCGATAACAGCACGACGAGAAACAACAACGTTGTTACGCTTCTGGTCTAGCTTGATTACTTTGAACTCTAGCTCTTTGTTTTCTAGGTGAGCAGTGTCACGGATAGGACGTACGTCTACTAGAGAACCAGGAAGGAAAGCACGGATACCGTTAAGTTCAACAGTGAAACCGCCTTTAACTTTACCGTTGATGATACCAACAACAGTTTCAGCTTCTTCGCAAGCTTTCTCAAGTACGATCCAAGCTTCGTGACGCTTAGCTTTCTCACGAGAAAGTTGAGTTTCACCGAAACCATCTTCAACAGCGTCTAGAGCTACGTCTACTTCAGCACCAACTTCAACTTCAAGTTCACCAGCAGCGTTCTTGAATTGTTCAGCAGGGATAGCAGATTCAGACTTAAGACCAGCGTCTACAAGAACGAAACCGTTCTCGATAGCTACTACAGTACCTTTAACGATGCTGCCTTGTTGGAATTCAGTTTCAGATAGAAACTCTTCAAAGAGTTGAGCAAAAGATTCAGTCATTATTTAATCTTCAATAATTAAACGTCCATGGGTATCCTACCGCATGGGGTTGATAAATTCGCCGGTCATCATCCTTGCGACCAACGTTCGTACTAGCTCGGCGAAATTACCCAGCCAGTTTCGATTCAATATAGTGTAGTGCTTTTTCTACTACCTGCTCAATATTCATTGAGGTGGAATCAAGCACTAGAGCATCCTCTGCAGGGCGAAGTGGCGCCACTGGGCGATTACGATCTCGGTCGTCTCGCTCTTGGATCTCGCTCAAAAGGTCGTCAAATTTAACATCTAACCCCTTCTGTTGCAACTGTTTAAGGCGGCGACTCGCACGCTCTTCAGCACTTGCATCTAAAAATATTTTCGCTTCAGCTTCAGGAAACACAACCGTTCCCATGTCACGACCATCTGCAACCAAACCAGGCGCAGCGCTGAATGCACGTTGACGACGAAGCAGTGCTTCGCGAACGCGAGGTAAAGCAGCAACTTTTGAAGCCGCCATGCCTGTCTCTTCTTTACGAAGTTCACCAGACACATCTTCACCTTCTAGGATAACCTTAACTAAGTCGCCTTCAGCAATAAACTGCACGTCTAAGTGTGTAGCAAGCGGTACTAAAGCATCCTCTGATTCAGTATCCACACCATGGTGAATTGCCGCTAAAGCCAATACGCGATAGATCGCGCCTGAGTCTAGAAGATGAAAGCCTAGCTTATCTGCTAGCAACATACACAGGGTACCTTTACCTGCACCACTTGGTCCATCAACCGTAATCACTGGGCTTTGAGAAGGCATCTTTTACTCCACGTTTTGTCGTAAGTTTTATTCTGTACTAGCGATTCGCCACTACTTTATAGGCGGCATATTATAGAGAAAAATTGGAACTCGAGCGAGGTAAATCTCAGATAATTCCGTGTTGATGATGCATAAACCAATGCAACTATCCCAATATCCGTTTACTTAGGTCAATGCGCGAGCTTAGATCCATAAGACACGTTCGCAATTTTCTATAGACATAAAAAAGCCTCGCAATAAGCAAGGCTCAGCGGTGTTCTGTAAACAGCTCAAAGAAGCTTAGCCAATAATAGCTCGAACCGCTTCTAGATCTTCAAGCGTATCGACACCAGCAGCTGGCGCTTCAACCGCAACGTCTACATGGATTTTTTCACCATACCAAAGCACTCGTAATTGCTCTAGGCACTCAATACGCTCAAGAGTACTAGGTTCCCAATTAATATAGGTATTGATAAAACCCGCACGGTAAGCGTAGATGCCAATATGACGAAGCAGTGGAGATTCCGCTGCTGTACCGTTGTTCGCGTAAGCATCGCGATCCCAAGGAATAGTAGCTCGGCTAAAATACAGGGCATACCCATCTTTGTCAGTCACAACTTTTACGGCGTTAGGATTAAACACTTCATCAGCATGAGTAATTTCCACACCGAGTGTTGCCATCGGAGCTGTACTGTTCGCAAGATTGTTAGCAACCTGATTAATGATCGCTGGTGGGATAAGTGGCTCATCACCTTGAACATTCACGATAATATGATCATCAGGAATCTTCATAACTTCAATCACTTCAGCTAGGCGTTCAGTACCTGACTCATGATTCGGTGATGTCATACAAACGGTCGCGCCAAATGCTTTAGCCGCTTTTTCAACTCGAGCGTCGTCGGTAGCGATAATAACGTTATCAGCACCCGCTTTCATTGACTGTTCGTATACCCATTGAATCATCGGCTTTCCACCAATGTCAGCAAGCGGCTTCCCAGGTAAACGGCTCGATTGGTATCTCGCAGGTATAACAACCGTATAAGACATTACTTACCCTCATCCATTGAAACGGTGCGAGCTTCAGGTTCTAAAAGAACAGGAATACCCTCTTTAATTGGGTAAGCAAGGCGATCAATTTTACAAACAAGCTCTTGCTTATCCTTGTCAAAAGTTAGTTTACCTTTACATACAGGGCAAGCAACGATCTCAAGTAGACGGTGATCCATAGTATTCCATAACCTCTTTTATTCTTTTTAAAATTTGCTGTTGCGAATCTTCATCGAACTGCGCAGAAACTGGAAGATACCACCAGTTATCTTGAGCATATTCTTCGCATTTTACAGCGTCTTTTTCTGTCATAATCAGATTCATACCTTTCTTAGCTAAGGCATGAAGTTCATCTTTATCAAAATCTTGATGATCGGCGAAACCCTGTGTGAATACCACATCACCATCAAGATCTTCCAATGTTTTAAAAAAGCGCGGTGGGTGGCCAATACCGGCAAAAGCAACCAGTTTCTGTAATTCAGCCACAGACCTTTTCTGACCAGTCTTTAGGTTAACCGCTTGGCTTGGAAGCAAAGACATCGAGAACTCTCGCCCATGCGCTTTACCGCCATTGTTAACCAAAAAGTCGACTTCATCTAAACGAGATACAGGCTCTCTTAACGGGCCTAAAGGAATTAGGCATTCGCTACCAAAGCGTCTTGCGCCGTCGATAACTGCAAATTCAATGTCGCGTTCAAGCGCGTAATGCTGAAGGCCATCGTCAGTGATAATCACATCAACACCTTTGCTCAGCAATGCTTTCACTGCGTTAGCTCGCACAGGGTCGACTGCGACTGGCGCACCAGTTCGCTTACGAATCAAGCGAGGTTCATCACCCGAATGCTCTGCTGGCGTATTTTCATTCAACACTAACGGATAGCTTGGTGCTTTTGCACCGTAACCACGAGACACAACTCCAGGTTTAAAGCCGTGAGCCTGAAGCATTTCTACTAACCAAATCACAACCGGGGTTTTACCATTTCCACCAGCGGTAATATTGCCCACAACAATAACAGGTAAAGGCGGGCGGTAGGTCTCTTTCTTCCCAGAGAGGTAAGCATCACGACGTTGACCACTAATCAATTTGAACAGCAGACTCAGTGGCCACAATAGCGGCCAGAGAAGATATTTCAACGGGTGATTGTTAAACCAAATCTTTTCGATCACAACAAAACCTAATTTATCCGCTGAACTGAATTCGGTGTAATTGTGCATAAGCACCATCATGCGCGATTAGCTCAGCATGTGCGCCCCTTTCTACAATATGACCATCATCAACCACTAGAATCTCATCAGCTTGCTCGATGGTAGAGAGTCTGTGTGCGATAACTAATACTGTTTTGTCTTTCTGCAGTTCTTCTAGTGCAGATTGAATCGCTCTCTCTGACTCAGTATCCAGTGCAGACGTCGCCTCATCAAGAATCAGCACAGGCGCATCTCTTAATAAAGCACGTGCAATCGCAATACGTTGTCTTTGACCACCAGAAAGGCTTGCGCCATTTTCACCAACAACGGTATCGATGCCATTTTCCATGCCTTCGATAAACTCACTTGCATGAGCAAGCTTAGCCGCGTATTCGATCTGTTCACGTGAATACTGTTCTTCTGCTGCGTAAGCGATGTTGTTAGCCACCGTATCGTTAAACAGATGTACATTTTGAGAAACGAGCGCAAAGTGCTCACGCAGATTTCTCAATTCGTAATCACGAATGTCGTGGC
This sequence comes from Vibrio sp. 10N.247.311.49, assembly GCF_041467655.1. Taxonomy (NCBI): domain Bacteria; kingdom Pseudomonadati; phylum Pseudomonadota; class Gammaproteobacteria; order Vibrionales; family Vibrionaceae; genus Vibrio; species Vibrio sp. 10N.247.311.49. The sequence continues at coordinate 276,457 of NZ_JBFSVA010000001.1, read as the reverse complement.
CATCAAGCTCAATTGAACCAGAGTCTACGTCATAAAAACGAGTGAATAGGTTAGCAATGGTACTCTTACCCGAGCCAGATCGCCCAACAAGCGCAACCGTTTTACCTTTCGGTATATTGAAGCTGATCTTATCAAGTGCTGGTTTCTCTGCACCGTCATAAGTAAACGTGACATCTTTAACAGCCACTTCACCCATTACAGTTTCAGGTTTCAACGTCCCTTTGTTTTGCTCGGTATCTAGATCCATCAAGCCAAATAGAGTCGTACTCGCAGCCATACCACGTTGGAATTCAGACGTTACGTTAGTTAACGCCTTTAGCGGACGTAATAGACCAAACATTGCAGAGAACACAACGGTAAACGTACCAGCAGTAAGCTCGGCTTTAATAGAATCGACACTAGCAAGGAATAGAACAACAACAATCGCAACTGATGCGATCATTTGAATAATCGGGTTAGCGGCCGCTTGAGCAGTGATTAACTTCATGCTTTGTTGGCGCATTTGGTTACTAACTTTATCAAAGCGGTGTTTTTCTAGATCTTGACCACCGTAAGTTAGAACCACTTTATGCCCTTTCAGCATTTGTTCAGCTGAAGAAGCAACGTGACCCATGCTAGTTTGCATGTTCTTAGAGATCTTTCTGAATCGCTTCGATACGATACTGATCGCCCACGCAACCAAAGGCGCTACAGCAAATAACACCAAAGATAACTGCCAACTATTCCAGAACATCAGCGTCAACAAGCCTATAATACTTGCACCTTCACGGACAATACTGACTAACGCTTTACTGGTTGCTGCAGACACTTGCTCTGAATCGTAAGTAATTCGAGATAGCAATGCGCCTGTCTGTTCTTTATCGAAGAAAGAAACGGGCATGTGCATGAAATGGCTGAAAATCTTACGACGAATTTCCATCACCACATTGCCAGAGACCCAACTCAAGCAATAGGTTGAAACAAAGCCACTGACGCCACGAACGAACATCATGGCAAAGATAATAAGTGGAAGTGTACGTAAAAAGTCAGATTCAGCATTACCAAAGCCTTCATCAAGTAACGGCTTTAGTAAGGAAATCATATAGGTATCAGAAACGGCATTTATAATAAGCGCAATTACCGCAACACCTAGGCCGGCCTTATATAATCGAATATAAGTCCAAAGTCTTTTAAATGTGACCCAGGTAGTTTCATCTGTTTGTGTTGACATAGAATCGCTTAATTTTCTCACAATAATCTATCTATTCTACTCCCTTACGGAGCATCTGCCTATACCACTGCCCGCCTTGTTGTTCTCTAATCGCATGATATTGCCAACCTTCTTTGCTAAGAGTGATGGTTATTTGTCCGCTTTCTCCAGTATCTAGCCAAGTACTCCCCGCTTCCTGATAACGTTCAATAACAAACTCACTCGGCATTCCCCACTGGTTGCCTTTGGCAAGAGAAGCTATCGCCAGCTGAGGAGACACCGCCTCAATAAACGACTTAATCGATGACGAATCGCTGCCATGATGCGGAACCAACATAACATCACTCCTTAGCTGTTCTCCTTCACGAGCAAGTAACCACTCACTTACCAGTTCAATATCACCAGTGAGCAACATTGAGAAATCAGCACTATGATCTGAGATCTTGACCACACACGAATGTGGGTTATACGCCCTCTTTACTTGCTTAGGCGGCCACAACACCTCAAAAACAACATCTTGCCAGTTCCAAACCTCTCCAATAGTACATGTTTGAATATTAGACGGGGCTTGAGTGATAGATTGGCGTTCTTGAATAATGTTCTGACTGGTTCTTATCCACTTTGGCGTATAGTTCTCAAGTAATGCCGGATAACCACCAGCATGGTCAGAATCGAAATGACTCACAATCACGCCTTCTAATTCATAAATCCCCCGCTGATTCAAAGTAGGAATCAACAAAGACTCAACAACCGAGCCTCCTGGCCACGCATTGCCAAGATCATAAACAACAATCTGATTGTTCTTTTCCAAGACCAAAGACAACCCATGCCCAACATCCAAGATATCAATAGTTAGTTTGTCTTGCTGGGGTTTGCTGAACTCCCACCACAGCACAAACACTGCAGTTACCAATATCGATAATGTTCGCTTGAAATACCGACTAACAAAGCTCAAAAACAAGATAAGGAATACTGATAATGCAATCCTCTGATTATCGACTTGGATCCAAAATCGCTCAGAGAAAGGAAGACTAAATACGAGAGGCTCAAGCGATAAGTCGACTAACTTCCACAGCTGACTGACCAAATCATTGTCTAGCGCTGTTATACCAACCACGCCAGACACTGACTCCGATATTAAGCTTAGAAACATTGCCAGAAACAACAGCGGGATCGTCACCATCGATACCCAAGGCAAAAGGAACAAGTTGTAGAAAACAGAGACTAAACTGACTCCTTTGAAAAACAACATCGAGGAAGGCGCGATAAGGAATGTCAGCATCAGTTGAAGCTTAATAAGTTGGAGTGCGTGGTCGATAAATGTAAAGCTTGAAGCTGAGCGCTGAGTATTACAGGCGATATAGAAAACAGCGCCCAATGCACCAAAGGACAACCAAAAACTGCTCGACAAAGCTGAAAACGGCCAAATCAGCAGAACCACGCACACACTTAAAGTAACATACCGAAGCAAACTGATATTTTGCCCACGCCACAAGAAATAACTCGCGATAACGCACATCACCAAAGCTCTCAAAGTTGGCAGCGTGAATCCAGCAAACCAACTATAGAAATACGCCAAGCCGAGCCCGAATATTGTAGGTAACCAAAGAAATGAAGGGGAAAGTAACCTTAATATCTTGCCAATCTGATAGCCGATACCAAAGGCAATCCCAATATGCAGCCCCGAAATAGCCATCAAGTGAATCAGGCCACTGCTTTTAAGCATATCCCACCGCTGAGGCGGAATAAAGTCTCGATATCCAAAACTCAAAGCGATAATGAGATCTTGATTTGCCAGCAGACTTAACCTTTCAAGGCTGGCTTCAAACCATTGGGCGCGTAAGTTGGTGCTAGAATGAATTCGGTACTTGGTATCTGCTCTGTAAGTTGCATTGGCAACCACGCCAGCACTAAACAAGTACTTTTCTCGGTCAAAGCCGGCTTCGTTGAGTTTGCCCCATATCGGCTTTATTGAGGCCGATAAATAGACATCATCTCCAAGCGTTAGCTTGAAAGGAGTAAACAAACGCAATTTTATCAATTGAGGAAAGATTAATTTTTCGCCGCCAATTGATCTGACTACTATTACGCTTTCAAAACCGTGGCTATTTTCACTAAAAAGGCTAACAACCGACGCATTTATGGTAGTATTCTGCCCTGATTGGAATAAGCGACTCGTTTGTATTTCAATCGCATTCCCTAGGCAGATAACTAGTATCAATGCTGTTACTGGACCTCTTGCACTCCGGAAAACGCTATACTTTGTTGATGCTAGCAGTAACAACAGCATCAATGGTGCCCAAACCCAATGTGGCATCACAGGCCAGAAGCTGGCAGACACAACTGTCGCAGCAAATGAAATCAAGAACCAAGTGTTAAACAAGAGAGTAGCTTCCTCCTATGCCAAGAAAGTTTATCAAACGATTTATGCCTGACCATGATCTAATCAAGCGTCAGAAAGCATTGAAAGTTTTTGGCAATGTTTTGTACAACCCCAACTTATGGTGCCTTAATCGTCGCTCTGCGGCTGGCGCGTTTGCTGTTGGGTTATTCATGGCGTTTGTCCCTCTACCAAGTCAAATGATTATGTCTGCAGGCCTTGCTGTCGCATGTGGCGTTAACCTGCCTTTAGCTGTCGCACTTGTTTGGATCAGTAACCCGGTTACCATGCCTGTTCTCTTCTACTTTGCTTATAAAGTCGGGGCGTTTGTTATGCATGTGCCACCGCAAGCCTTCCATTTCGAATTGTCTTGGGACTTCATCTTGGCACAAATGAGCACTATAGGGCCTCCGTTCTTATTGGGTTGTCTGATTTGTGGCGTGGTTTCAGCAATGATTGGCTACTTTGGTATTCGCGGTTTATGGCGCTACTCAGTAGTAAGAAGTTGGAAGAAGCGACAAGCAAGGCACTGAACGCCATTTCTTGTTATTCAATCTAACCTTGTATGCGCTTCACTTAAAACGTACACAAGTTAAAATCGGATGAGCTACTTACCTCTGCAAGATTGGCATGTAACGAAAGTCGTAAAGAACACGAATTGAATTCAATAAAAAAGGATCCCACTGGGATCCTTTTTTGTATCGACTGAAAACTGACGGCCTGTTATTTAGGCGAATGCTATTTAGAACTCAGCACTGAGGCTGGATTCAACTTCGCCGCGCGTGATGCTGGGTACCATGTCGCCAGTAAACTCAGCACAATCGCAGTGCCGGAAACCACAACAACATCCGTCATATCAAGTTGTGATGGCAAGAAGTCGACAAAATAGATATCACCGGACAAGAACTGGTGATCGACCAACTTTTCAAGTCCTTTGATTAGTGTCGTGAGATTAAGAGCGACTAGCACACCTATTGCACTGCCCACTAAACTGCCTAACACGCCTGAGAATACGCCCTGCCAAACAAAGATGCGCTTCACAAGGCCGTCTGATGCACCCATGGTTCTTAAAATCGCGATCTCTGATGCTCTGTCTTTTACTGCCATCATTAGCGTCGAGACAATATTGAAACAAGCCACACCAATAACCAGTACCATCACCAGATACATGATGGTACGAACGAGTTGGATATCTCGATACAAGAAACCAAACTTCTGCTGCCAGCTTCGTAGATACACATACACATCAAGCTGATTGCCCACTTCACGCACAATAGAGTTCGCGTTCAGCACATCGGTCACTTTCAAAGAAACCCCAGTTACCGCCTCACCTAAGTTTGCGTAGACCTGAGCATCACCAATCGGGATTAGCGCCAAACTGTGATCTATCTGACCATTAAGCGTCAGCAAGCCAACCACTTTCACTCGAACACGTTTTGGTGCCTGAACCTTCACAGAACCGTTTACCGTCGGAATCATCAAAGTCAGATAATCACCGACTTTCGCACCCAGCACATTCGCTACACCAGAACCTAAGATGATTTGTTGTTGCCCTGCCTTAAACTCGCTCCAAGCTTGCTTATCGATAAAACTCGATAGGCTTGATACCTGTTGTTCTAGCTGCGGATCAACGCCGCGAACTTCAATTGCTTTGAGTTCTTTGCCCTTTTCAGCAAGCGCAGTAATTTTCACATAAGGCGCAGCAGCAACGACTTTATCGTGCTTAACCGACTCCTCAATCACGTGCTCCCAACGAGTCACAGGCTCATTCACGCCTTCAAATTCACCATGAGGAATGACAGAAAGTACTCGTGATTGAAGCTCTCGCTCAAAGCCATTCATCGCAGATAAGCCGATAATGATCACCGCGACACCAACCGCAATACCAATCGTCGAAGACAATGAGATGAACGACACCATCTTGTCTCGTTGTTTCGCACGGCTAAATCGGCCGCCTATCAATAGAGATAAAGAGGAAAACACTTAGCTCTCCTCTTTTTCTACGTTGACCAGTAAACCATCTTGCATGTGAAGTTGGCGATCCATCTTACCGGCAAGTTCACCATCGTGAGTCACGACCAAAAAGGCAGTATCGTATTCACGGTTCAGTTCACGCATTAAGTCGTAAATAGACAGTGCGGTGTTATGGTCAAGGTTACCGGTTGGTTCATCCGCCAACACTAGCGCAGGCTTATTCACCAATGCACGAGCAATCGCCACACGTTGCCTCTCGCCACCAGAAAGCTCTGAAGGTCGGTGGTCCACGCGGTGACTCAATCCAACTTTGTCCAACAAACGTTGTGCTTCTTGCTTTGCTTTAGCGGGCTTTTCGCCGCCAATCAATAACGGCATCGCCACGTTTTCTAAAGCTGAAAAGTCAGATAGAAGATGATGGAACTGATACACAAAGCCAAGATGCTGGTTGCGAAGCTTCGCCTGCTTATTCGAACTCAAAGATGCTAAATCTTGACCAAGAAAACTCACACTGCCCGCAGAAGCATCGTCTAATGCGCCTAAGATATGCAGTAAGGTACTTTTGCCCGAGCCAGAGGTACCGATGATTGCTACTAGCTCACCCTTTTCGATGTCAAAGCTGACTCCCTTGAGCACCTCAGTATCTAACGAGCCTTCACGGTACGTTTTACGGATATCATTACATTGAAGAAAATTACTCATAACGAAGGGCCTCAGCAGGTTTCACAGACGATGCACGATAAGAAGGGAATACAGTGGCAATCAGGCTAAGTGCAATAGCCAGAACCACAACAACAGCGATTTGAATTGGGTTAATCAAAATAGGTAACTGACCACCAAACGAGAATAGAGCAACACCCATCGCTTCTAAAATCGGGTTAAGGTTCATTGCCAGAACAACGCCTAACACACCACCAGAGAGCGCACCAATCACGCCACTACTTGCGCCTTGAACCATGAAGATCCCCATGACTTGACCATCAGTCATGCCTTGGGTCTTAAGAATCGCGACTTCAGACTGCTTCTCCATCACCACCATGATAAGTGCTGAGATAATATTGAAAGCAGCAACACCGATGATAAGCCCAAGCATTAAACCCATCATGTTTTTTTCCATACGAACGGCTTGGAATAGCTCACCTCGTTGGTCTCGCCAGTCGCTCCACAACCAACCTTCCGGTAATGGCTGAGTTGATAACTCTGCGACTTCAAACGGGTCTTCAAAAAATAGTCGCCAGCCTGAAATAGTGTCTGATTTATAACGCATCAAACGCCCAGCGTCTTGGATGTCTGTCACCATCAGTTGAGCGTCGATATCAGAACCTGTATTGAAAATACCGGCAACGGTGAAATTTCGTTGGCTTGGAATACGACCTAACGGGGTGTACTGGCTCGCGCTGGTCACCATCAGGCGAACTTTGTCACCCATAGATACCTTCAAATTTCTCGCCAAGGTGTGACCAAGAAATAGCTGATATTGCCCAGCTTGAAGTGAAGACAATCTGCCCGCAATCAAGTGGTTTTGAAGAGGGTCATCTGAATTAGGTTCAATGCCGATCAACAGACCTGCAGATAACTGAGCAGGACTTTGAATTACCGCTTCGCTACGAACAATAGGTTCAACGTGACCATTGAGCGACATTTGCTCTGCAAAATTAGGCGCTTGAGCAGACAGTGACGTTGTGCCTCCTTGCTCGTAAACGACGGCTTGAGGAAGGACACCGAGAATTCGGTCTTTTAACTGCGCTTCGAATCCATTCATTACCGATAAAACAGTAACCAAAGACAGCACACCAATGGTGATTCCGGCCGTCGACATATAAGAAACAAAACGGCTAAAGCGATCACCTGAACGACCTTTCAAATAGCGCAGGCCAACAAACAACGAAATAGGATGAAACATACTTTGAACCATCTAAAGGGGATGCGGGTTAATGTAACGGGTATTGCTGTTACTGTGTAGGGGTTAATTGAAAATATAGAGTGAATTAACTCAATTAGTTAGGCTTGAAAAACAGAACCTTGTCAAATAGCCAACTTTCAAACAACTATTTGAGACTTTCAATTAACTGACCTTGATTACTGCGGCCACATAGCGATAATCAATAGATCACTTCAAGGAACTAACGCATGACAGAACAAGAGTTTTTCACCGTTCACCACAGCCTCACCGCGAATATTGAACCAATGGACAGCGGCTTCACTTTACCTTCTCAAATTCAATTCGAATCTGAGATCCCTGCCCCGTTTGTAGTGGCAAGTGAATTTAGCCAATTGGATCTATTAGCTGACAGTGCTCGCAACGAACTGAAAAACAGCGACTTGAAGAATGTCATCAGTTTATTGGATGCACAGAACTCTAAATTAAACCTCTTGTTGAGCTTTATGTTATCGCAACAAGATGATGAACAATTTCGTACCCACACGTATTCATTTGGCGCGAGTCAGTTCTCTTGTTTTTCCAAAACAGATATCGAAGCGGGTCGCTTAGTTAAAGCTATGCTATTTATCGAGCACCCTGCCGCCGCTATTTATTGCTACGCGGAAGTCTTCGCTAGTGAACCTAAAGATTCAGGTTTCGAAATCAAATTCAAATATGCTCATCTTCGTGATACTGACCAAGACTTGCTGATCAAAGCTGCGCTTCATCAACAACAAAAGCTCTTACGTCAACGCTCTCTAGAACGAGATAACAAGTAAATAAACATGACAAAACAATCCATTTTTACACTACCTAAGCTCAAAGGTGCCGGTGATAAAAAACACATCGGTAACCTAGTTGGTTCATCTCTCGCGCTTGCTATCGCTAGACTTGCGGAGCAGCATAACAGCCATACTTTACTTGCAGTGCCCGATCCTCAAATCGCACTCAAGCTTCAATCAGAAATTGAACAGTTTACGTCACATGAAGTGGCACTATTCCCTGATTGGGAGACTCTGCCATACGACAGCTTCTCACCGCACCAAGAGATCATTTCTGACCGTATCGCTCGCCTTTATGCACTGCCAACGTTAAAAGATGGCATCACGATCGTACCGATCAGCACGCTACTACAACGTCAGTCGCCACGTGACTTCTTGTTGCAGCACACCTTAATGGTGAAAACGGGCGATCTCTACTCTTTAGAGAAACTGCGTCTACAGCTTGAAAAGTCAGGCTATCGTTACGTTGACCAAGTGTTTGGCCCCGGTGAATACGCAAGCCGTGGCTCTATTCTCGATCTGTTCCCAATGGGCAGTAAAGACCCGTATCGAATCGATTTTTTCGATGACGAAATCGACACTATTCGTACTTTCGATCCTGAAAACCAGCGTTCTATTGAAGACATCTCTGAGATCCGCCTGTTACCAGCGCACGAATTCCCAACCTCGGAAACGGCGATTGAAGACTTCCGTATTCGCTGGCGCCAACAGTTTGATGCCCGCCGTGAACCAGAGTCAGTTTACATGCAGGTATCTAAAGGCACATGGCCTGCGGGTATTGAGTACTGGCAGCCTCTATTCTTCGATCACACAGAAACACTGTTTGACTATGTTGCCGATGAAGCGCAACTCTTGGTTCTGGGTGACGTAGAAACCGCGGTTGATTCGTTCCTTACTGATGTCGCTCACCGATACGAACAGCGCGGTGTTGACCCATTACGGCCACTTCTCACGCCTGAACAACTGTGGTTGAAGAAAGACGAGCTGTTCGCTCACTTCAAACAGAAGCCACAAGTTAACCTGAGTCTAGATTCGATTGAAGAGAAAGCAGGCCGCACCAACTTGCCTGTCGTGTCATTACCTGACCTCAGCGTTCAGCATCAAAATAAAGAACCTTTAGCTAACCTAAGAAAGTTCACAGAAGCCTTCGACGGCAAAGTAGTATTTTCGGTTGAATCAGAAGGTCGTCGTGAAGCGCTGAGTGAACTGCTTCGTGGTATTAAAGTACGACCAAGCGAAGTTGAAAACCTCGATGCCTCAATTAAAGGCAAAGACAAGTTCAGCCTCATCCTTGGCTCTGCTGAACACGGTTTTATCCATGAAGAGCAAAACATCGCCCTTATCTGTGAAAGCGACCTGTTGGGTGATCGCGTTGTTCAGCGCCGTAAGAAAGACAAAAAAAGTGTTAACAGCGACACTGTCATTCGTCACTTAGCCGAACTTAAACCGGGTCAACCTGTTGTTCACATTGACCACGGTATTGGTCGCTACATTGGCTTGCAAACACTCGAAGCCGGTGGCATGAAAACCGAATATGTAACGCTTGAGTATCAAAACGATGCCAAGCTCTACGTGCCAGTAGCATCTTTGAACTTAATCGGGCGTTACTCGGGTGGCGCTGAAGATTCAGCACCTCTGCATAAACTCGGTGGCGAAGCATGGCAAAAAGCTCGTAAACGCGCCGCGGAGAAAGTACGTGACGTTGCAGCAGAGCTACTTGATGTTTACGCTAAGCGTGAGCTAAAACCTGGCTACAAGTTTGTACTCGACCGTGGCCAATACGCGACTTTCAAATCTGGCTTTCCGTTTGAAGAGACCGATGACCAAGCGATGGCCATCAATGCCGTTATGTCTGATATGTGCCAAGCCAAAGCCATGGACCGTTTGGTGTGTGGTGATGTTGGCTTTGGTAAAACCGAAGTCGCGATGCGCGCAGCATTCGTTTGTACCGACAACAGCAAACAAGTAGCCGTGTTAGTTCCAACCACCCTACTTGCTCAGCAACACTTCGAGAACTTCCGTGACCGTTTCGCCAACTTGCCGATTCGTGTTGAGGTTCTATCCCGATTCAAATCAGCTAAAGAGCAGAAGTTGATCATGCAAGATGTCGCCGACGGTAAGGTCGATATCTTGGTGGGGACTCACAAGCTGCTTTCGAGTGATATTAAGTTTAAAGACCTTGGCTTGCTGGTTGTCGATGAAGAACACCGATTTGGTGTGCGTCAGAAAGAGAAAGTGAAAGCGATGCGTGCGGATGTCGACATCCTTACGCTTACAGCGACACCAATCCCACGAACGCTGAACATGGCAATGAGCGGCATGCGTGACCTTTCGATCATCGCCACACCACCCGCACGACGCTTGGCAATTAAAACCTTCGTTCGCGAGAGTGATGATGCCATCGTCAGAGAAGCGGTGCTGCGTGAAATAATGCGTGGTGGTCAGGTTTACTTCCTACACAACCAAGTCGACACGATTGAGAAAACAGCAGAGTCACTACAGAAGTTGATTCCAGAAGCGCGTGTTACTGTGGCTCATGGCCAGATGCGTGAACGCGAACTGGAACGCATCATGAATGACTTCTACCACCAGCGCTTCAACTTACTGGTGTGTACAACCATCATTGAAACCGGTATCGACGTACCAACGGCAAATACCATCTTGATGGACAGAGCCGATAACCTTGGTTTAGCACAGCTGCACCAATTACGTGGTCGTGTAGGTCGTTCGCACCACCAAGCTTATGCTTACTTGTTAACGCCACACCCTAAAGCAATGACCAAAGATGCGATCAAGCGATTGGATGCGATAGCTTCGCTCGAAGACTTGGGCGCAGGCTTTACCCTAGCAACTCACGATTTAGAGATTCGTGGTGCGGGTGAGCTGTTGGGTGATGAACAGAGTGGTCAAATCCAGTCGGTTGGTTTCACCTTGTACATGGAGATGCTTGAACAAGCGGTTGAAGCGTTGAAAGAAGGTCGAGAGCCTTCGCTTGATGATCTATTGCGTGAACAAACTGAAATTGAGATGCGTCTGCCTGCACTATTGCCAGACGACTATATTCCAGACATCAACACGCGTTTATCAACATACAAACGTATTGCGAGTGTGAGTGACACCGACGAATTGGCAGAGTTGAAAGTCGAGCTGATTGATCGCTTCGGCCTTCTGCCTGATGCAACCAAGAACTTGTTATCAGTTTCTGAGCTAAAATTAGCCGCAGCGTCTATCAAAGCGAAGAAAATTGAAGCCCACGATAAGGGTGGATTCTTAGAATTCTACCCGGATGCTGACATAAACCCGACCTACCTTGTTAAACTGTTGCAATCTCAACCGCAAAAGTTTTCAATGGAAGGACCAACAAAGTTCAAGTTTACGATACCATTGGTCGACAGACGGAAGCGAATTCAATTTGTTAGTGATTTATTGGGCGAATTCAGACAAAACTTGCTGCCTTCAGCATAAGACCCAATCCACTTGCACATATAAATTATCCAGCCGGTAGTTCGGCTGGAAGACGGAGTAAAAATGAAAAGACTGATCCCACTGCTACTATTGTTCGTCTCACTGCCAAGTTTGGCGCAGAGACAATTTGATATAGAAGTGATCATTTTTAAGCGCGCTGTTGATGCAGAGAAGGTGAACGAATCTTGGCCAAATACACAGCCTAAGATTTCACTTGAACGCGTTGGTTCATTTCAAGATACCCAATACCGAGCAAAGAAAGGCGTTCAAATGCTACCTTACTCGGAATACAAGTTAACGCCTCAGAAAGACAAGCTACGTAAACACGCTGGCTTTGAAGTTCTGATGCATACCGCTTGGCGTCAAGGCGACCAAGGTAAGAGCTCGGCACCTGTTTTCCATATTCAAGCAGGTAAAGATTTCTCTAAACAGTTTAATGCTGATGGCTCTGAAAAAGGCGCAATCACTGCAGGCAGCGCTGATGGGTTCCAAGAAGAGACCATTGATAAGCCACTCTACGAATTAGACGGCAAGCTGCAAATCTACGTTCAGCACTACCTATACGCTGAAACGACATTAGATTTAAAAGCGCCAAGCGTTCGTGAAGTGACTCTACAAGAGCAACAAATTGAGCTAGATTCACCAGTAAGTGGCGCAGAAAGCAACATCCAGGTGGGCAATCTAACTGAAATTTCTCCGACGGTTGAAGTCCAAGAGTTCCTTAAGAGCTACCGCATGGACCAAAAACGTCGTATGCGCAGTACAGAAACTCATTACCTTGACCACCCACTTCTTGGAATGGTGATTCAAGTTAGACGTGTAGCGCAGTAAATTACTTGCCGATTCGGCTATAATTATATAAATAATTCAATCCGCCCTCCTAGTGAGGGCGTTTTATTAAGTGCTATCTATCTTTATTCTGTACTGACTCTCTTTGCTCAGTACTTACACGTTACTTGGTACGCTCTATGAGCCCTGAATTTCAGATCAACACACAAAATCTTAGCCTTAAAATCATTGAGGCCTCAGATGCTCAAGAATTTTCTCAGCTGGTTAAGTCCTCCCCTAGCTTGCTGCCATGGGTCGACTGGTGTCATAAAGAGTTTTCTATCGTCGAGGCCGAGAAATTTATTCTGGCAACTCGCCTGAACTGGGTGAAAGCCGATGCGTTTGGCTTTGGCATCTTTGAACGAAAAAGCGATAAGTTAGTCGGTATGGTTGCCATTAATGAGCTTTACCACACCTTTAATATGGCGAGTTTAGGTTATTGGGTCGGTGATGACTTTCAAAGGAGAGGGATCGCCAAAGAAGCGATGTTCGCCCTATTTGAATTTTGTTTCGCGCAACTCAAGTTAACGCGTTTGGAGATTGTCTGCGATACCGAGAACCTACCCAGCCAAAAGTTGATCGAGAAGTGTGGCGCTGAGCGAGAAACCATTGCCCAGAATCGATTTCTGTTTAACGGTAAGCCGAAAGATGGCGTGGTTTATTCTGTGCTACCTCCAACGTCTTAACAGCAGAAATGAGTTCAACACCTGCGATAATCCATAATCGACACGATCAAAAAAGAGCTCCGAAGAGCTCTTTTTTATTATCAGCGTAATGCTCTGAGAAGGCTTACCTGATTAGTGAAGCTTTAGGTTTGGACGAAGTACACGGTTAATACGACCAACCAGCATCATCAGTGATGTTTTGATTAAGCCGTGAAGCGCCATCTGGTGCATGCGGTACAAAGAGATGTAAACCACACGAGCAATACGACCTTCGACCATCATCGAGCCTTTCGTCAGGTTACCCATCAAGCTACCTACCGTAGAGAAACGGCTAAGTGAAACTAGCGAGCCTTTGTCTTTGTAGATGTAGTCTTTCAGGTCACGACCGTTCAACTTAGCAATGATGTTGCTGAATGCACAGCTTGCCATTTGGTGAGCCGCTTGTGCACGTGGCGGAACGAATGAACCGTCTGCTTGTGTACATTGCGCCAAGTCACCGATTGCAAAGATGTTGTCATCCAGTGTTGTTTGCAGCGTGTTCTTCACAACCAACTGGTTGATACGGTTGGTTTCAAGACCACCGATATCTTTCATGAAATCTGGTGCTTTGATACCTGCTGCCCATACCATGATTTGAGCTGGGATCTTGTCACCATCTTTGGTTGTTAGGCCGTCAGAATCCGCCTGAGTCACCATCGTATTCGTACGAACGTTCACACCAAGCTTGGTTAGCTCAGAGTGTGCTGCACTTGAAATACGAGGAGGTAGAGCTGGAAGAATACGCTCACCCGCTTCAACTAGGTTTACGTTCAGCTTGCTTGAATCTAGGTCGCCGAAGCCGTAAGTACGAAGTTCTTTAACGGCGTTGTGTAGCTCGGCAGAAAGCTCTACACCAGTTGCACCAGCACCAACAATCGCGATGTCTACCGTGCCTTGACCGTTCTTAGCGTGAAGCTTTAAGAACTGATTGTTCATTTCTGTACGGAAACGGTGTGCTTGCTCTGGGCTATCAAGGAAAATACAGTTGTCACGAACGCCTGGAGTGTTGAAGTCGTTTGACGTTGAGCCTAGCGCCATCACTAGAATATCGTATTCAAGTTCACGGCTTGGCATCAGCAGTTCACCGTGCTCGTCTGTAAGCTCGCTTAGTGCAATCACTTTACGCTCACGATCGATGTCGTTCAGGCTGCCCATTTGGAAATCGAAGTAATGGTTTTTTGCGTGCGCACGGTAGCTTAATGCATCAACACCTTCATCCAGTGAGCCCGTTGCTACTTCATGAAGTAATGGTTTCCATAGGTGGCTTGCTTTACGGTCTACCAGAGTAATCTGGGCACGTTTCTTACGACCTAAAGTGCGGCCTAGCTTAGTGGCTAGTTCTAAACCACCAGCACCGCCGCCTACTACGATAATTTTTGTCACAATGACAATCCTCTACAAAATGAATAAATGGGGTTCGGCTCGATTACTCCAACCGATAAATTCTATGTATCTACTCGGCCTTGAATGCGAAGGCTGTTACAAATTGGGTTACCGCGAAAAAGAATAACGACAGCTCACCGAGTAGTTAGAGGGGTTACAAACAACAAATAATGGTTTGTTGCTTTGCTCACGTGGATATAAAAGGTGACTACCTGAGAGGCAGAACACAAATTATGGGCAAGTTTTTTCACTCGCTCTCAATTTTTTTTGATATTTGTCAAAATATTTTGCTTGGGAACATTATATATAGCAAAAAGATGACCGCAACAAAAAAATCCTTACCCTCAATGAGGATTCGCGACTAATTAGTTAACGTTTGCGCAAACTGATCTATAAATGCACAAACCGACCGATAAAACATATACAACTACTTTATCAATACCAATCTCTAAGATTCAGATGTGAAAAAGCAGCACTCATTGAGCACTGCTTTTATAAAACATCTGGATTGATTAAGCGTTTTTGAACGCTTTCATTGCTTGAAGATGTTGAGAGATCTTTTTGAATTTATGACTCTCTTTCTCATCCCAGATTACATCATAGTAATCTTCTAGCGCGGCAGCTGTTTTGGTATTGTCGTGAATTTCATCTTCACGAGAAAGCACCACTAAACAGCGTCCTTTGTTTTTCATACGGTACTGAGCAACACATTTAGTTGCGATGTCTTCGTACTCTTCTGGACGGTCAATTCGACCTACCATGTTGTTCTCAGGGTGCAGATTAGGGTTGAACACCACCTGCTTAATCCCACATAAGAAACCAATACGCTCAGACCAAAAACCACCTAAACCTACACCACAAATAATGGGATGCGGATCATCGGATTGCTCTATCACCTTATGCACTTCTTTTAGCAGATGCTGCATATCGTGTTTTGGATGCAAAGTACTGTAGTTGATGAAACGAACGTCATCATCAATGAATTGCAACTGCAGTATTTTTTCGTGATTGCCCGGGCTTGTTGAGTCGAAGCCATGTAGATAGATAATCATTGTACCTCCCCCGTTGAATATTGGTACGTTTTGATCAATCTAACACGAAAAACAAGGTTTTAAAGGTAACAGCTGAGAAATTATATTTTTCACTTCCTAAACGTGATCCTAGCTACATAAAGTGTGACTCAGAGCCTCCGCTTCACGCAGATAACTTTCATCGCCCCAAAGCTGATGAGCAAGTAAATACCATAGCATCGCCATCATCTGGCTTCTTGGTAACCATGCTTCTACACCATCAAGCCAAGGCTGAACATCATGGATTCCTCGCAGCTGACAGTACTTCTCAACCGCTTCTGTGACTGGCGCGCCAGCAACCGCAATGGTTAATGTTAAATCGAGCCTAGGGTCTGCGAGCGCAGCGTATTCCCAATCAATAATCTTAATGCAGTCACTGTTTCTCACTAGGTTATAACCACCTAAGTCAAAATGGCACAAAGACAGGTCAACATTGGTAATACTCGGAGCCACGCGCCACTCTTGATAAATCTTAGTGCAGGCTTCGGTCTTATGAATCGCATCAAGCTGCAGCCAGTAATGGTCGACTCGCGCCGTGAAACTGAATGGTTGCAGTGGTAATCGCGCAGTATTAACCAGATGAACAGAGGTCAGCGTTTTCAACAGGTCATCGAGTTCTAGATCTTCGTAAAGTGTCTCACCCGCAATCCACTCAACCAGTAACCCCTGCTCATTCACTACCATTGGGCTTGGCCCGATACCGAGTCGCTCAATGGCAGACAGCACTTGGTACTCTTCATGGCGAGAAATGAAGAACGCTTTGGTGATAGGTGTGGTTGGCCGCCAAACATACGCAGTACCATCGGCATCGACCAACTTCCAACATCGATTGGTCAAACCGCCTGTTAATGTCTGTGCTCTAACTGGAGGCTCAGAAAAGTAACCGTCAAGCGAACTCAAACTGGTATCAAGAAGCTTAGCCTCAGACCAAGAAAAAATTGCCATATTTACTCCCTATAAACGTCTTAACTGCCCTATAAACGTCTTCATTCCCTACAAAAAAGACACTGACCAAAAGCCAGTGTCTCTTCATAAACAGCACATCATGCACTGCATTGGCGTGTGACCAAGCTATACGCTGTCAAGATTAAGCGCCGCCAATACTAGACATTGTCAAATCCGGCTGCGCATAGTTGGCAAGTAAGCGAAATTAAAGGCCTAGTAGGCTCTTAGATTGTTGCTTACGGATTTCAGTCTCGTCAGCCCATTCAATCAAGCCAGACTCAAGATCCATTAGACGCATCGTCATTTTGTAGTAAACGTCTTCATCGCTACCGTCTTTCTTAACGATGCTTGATAGGTTGCCGTACAGCATGTATTGAGCACCGACCATTTTACCGAATTGAATTGCTGAACTTTGATTTACAAGCTCATCATTGTTTTGGAAGTTCAATTGGTCACGAACAGACTCTACACGATCCATATCAACGAAACGGAACTTACCAGAGTTCAGCATTTTAGTACTGATAGTGTCAGTGATTGACTCAGTATCGATGTGCTCACTTGTCTTGTTCTTGATTCGCTCTACGAACACGATTGGACGTTGCTCACGAGTAATGTAAGACACTGAACCAGACGCCATCATGCTATCGACCATTTCACCCGCAATCGTTTGAAGGTCAGTTGAACCGAAATCGATTGTCGTGGTTTCTACTGCTTGTGCATCACCGTAGCTTACCTTGTTTGAACAACCGCCTAAAATAACCGCTAAACCTAGTAGCGCAACGACACTCTTTTTCATTTTGTTTCCTCAACTTATCACTGAGCGGGGTTACCCACACTCTTAAATTCTTGTATTTACGAATCATTAGACCCGTTTTATCAGACTTACTGCTCTCGGAACTGGACTCTGAACTGAGTTGCTTTCGGGTTTACCGACACTTCCGACAACGAAATACTTTCAAAACCACGAACAATGGCTTGCTTCCAAGGGCCTTGTTTTAGGTTGACCTCAAGCCCTGCATCGTCGTACCAGTAAAAACGATAAAGGATATGTTGATCGCCTTTATAGTTACTGTTTAAACGAACAATTCCTCGAGTGTGACCGTCAACTTGGTCGGTACGGATATCTTCAACCAACAAACGGCTGCCCAATACCTTGTCACCAAAGAAAACGTTCTGGGTCAGACTATCAACCCTTACGCCAGCTGTATTATCAGCACAACCAGCCAGAGCCATAACCGCTGCTAAACTCACTAACCACTTTTTCATTACAGCCTCCCTAGCTGTTTATGCCACATTGTTGCATTGTTACCTTGTCGAGAAATCCACACCAAAGTGGTCTGCCCTTCTCGAATATCAAAGTCGTACGTTTTAGCGCCCGCTTCCAACGTATATTGACCGCTGTTTGCTACAAACGTGCTGCTCTTAATCTCTGCAGGTAATGATTGCCAACTACGAGTGTCTGGTTGCTCTGTCAGTGTGTTCCACACGTTGAACAGAATATTACCGACATCATCGCCTTTGGTTGCCTCTTTACGAATGCGATCTTTCGCGACTACACGTAGCGCTTGGCGAATAACAATGCTCGTCATACGTTCAGATAGATCGTTCTGCGCCATCGCGTTTACATCCGTGATCAGGTGTTCTTGTAAAGGTTGTCCGCTGATTCGCAAGGCAGAAAAACGCTCTACGTTTTGACTCGGGTAATAGGGCAGCGCAAGAGAGTATATTGCCCCCTGATCGCGACTGTCATAAACAGGTAAATCTAGTCGCCAACTGTCCATAGCTTGTACAGCGCTCTGCTCTTGAAGAACAATCACTCGCCCTTCACCTGTACTAAGTTTAGAAGACTGCTTATAGCGTTTTTCTAATGTCGCTAAATCTTGTCGCATCCCTAAACGTGCGGCAGTTGCCATCGTTCTGTCGATGATTTCTTGGTTATCTGGCATCACAGCCAAAGCACGACGATAGTCAACATAGGCACTGTTTAAATCATTTGAAGCTTCATAAAGCAGACCAGACAAGAACATCAGATACGCATTCTGTACTGACTGCAGCTTTTTACCCGCATCAGGGTAATTAGCAAGGATGCTACCCACATTGGCAGACAACCCCTGCTTCTTCGCATCGCTGGCTGCACGGTCTAACTCAGCTTCACGTTGCTTCTTTGCTTGTTCTTGAACTTGGTTGGCGCGACGCATTTCAATCACCGCACCTTCTAAATCGTTTTTCTTGAGATAATTTAAACCGAGATACAGATGAAGAAACCCCAGTTCATAATCGGCTGGCACATACTCGGTAATATTATCATTCACCGCCAACGCACCCACGCTGGTCGCACTGTCTGAAATCGAGATAACGGCTTTTCTTTGCTGCTCAGTTACCGCCTGATCCGCCACTTCAAACGAAGACTTACTCTCTGGGTATTGCTGATCCAGAAGGTTAATTCTACCTCTTTCAAAGTTATCAAGGATGTCACCCGCAGCGTAATCTGGTAGCTCTTGTTGAGCCTCTGAATAATCTCCAGATTTAACGGCTTGGTAGATCTCTTTGTTTTGCGCGCTGTAATGACTGAACAGGTTTCCTGCAGACATACTTGCACAGCCCACAGTCAACGCCGATAACAGGGCAATGGAAGCGAATCTAAACTGTTGCTTCACTTATCGTCTCCGTGCATGTTTAAAATGCCAACTTTGTTAGGGTCTGTTGACCTTTAATGGTCTCATTATCAAAACGAAACGCGTTGTAAAAAGGATCTCAAGCCAGTTGAAACCCTACTGATTTAGCCTCTGCCTAGGCGATGCCGATATTCAGACAACAGATAGAACTTAAAGTTGGCATACAAACTACAAATTTTCCAACTAACTACTTGTGTTAACCCACTAATGAGCGCGTTTAAACTAGCTCATTAGCTTTCATTAACTCGTTAGCTTTTCATTAGCTCATTAACTTTTTATTAGCTCATTAATAGGGGGCCAAGTGGACGGCCGCCAACCAAGTGCATGTGAATATGATAAACCTCTTGGCCACCGTGAGAGTTACAGTTCACGATAAGACGATAGCCATCTTCTGCAATGCCCTCTTCTTTTGCTAACTTGCGAGCAACAGTAAACATGCGCCCCATCATCGCTTCATCTTCGACTTCAACATCGTTGGTTGTCGGAATCAGCTTGTTTGGGATGATTAGGATATGGCTTGGCGCGCGAGGGTTAATATCGCGAAATGCGGTTACTAAATCGTCTTGGTATAGTAGATCTGCTGGGATTTCTTTGTTGATGATCTTAGTAAAAATGGTTTCTTCAGCCATGTTTCTCTCCGATAAAACATTTATTTTTTAATGCTTTGAGTATGCGCTATGCCGCATCAAACCACAATAAATCTGCTTTAAAGCATAATAAAAAACACCGTTCAAATCAAAGAAAACGAGCCTTAGCTCTCAAGAATGGCATGTTGGTTATAACTGAGCGCTATTTTTGACGTGTGCGTCATAAAATGCGTAAGCCGAGCTCAATAGAATGCTGATAATTTTGTTAGTTTTACTTTGACCTGACATTAGGTCTGAATTTTTATTTAGGGAGAAAGCCATGAAGGGATCTGTGATCAAGCGTATGTACGCTGGTTTCGCACTGATCATCATCATGTTCGCAGTCACGATAACCATCATGATGAACAGCATGAATCAGATACACAGCAATTTTGAGAGTGTCTCAGAAACCTCATTACCACTTGTCGCGCTTTCAAATCAAACAAGTGTTCAATTGCTTTCTGCTGATAAGTCATTCAAAGATTTCTTAACCACACAAAACGCTGAACGCATGTCCGCAATGCGTACAGAATTTGCTGCATCACAAAACTCTTTTTCTGAAGTTCTAAGCAATCTAGAAGCGGCAAGCCAGAACGACTCAACACTCATCGAACGAATTGCACAATTACGAGCGATGGAAGAACGCTACTTTACAGAAGCAGACGAAGCGATGAACAACTACGTCGCGATGTTCGAAGCACAAGAACAAGTGCAAAAAGCCTCTCGTGACTTCCAACGCTTACATTCAGAATTAACCGTTGGCATGAAAGAGTACGTTGCCGACCAAAAAAGCATCTCTGTTAAAGTGATGGCAAAGAGCTACTTCATTAAACTGCAAGACGCAGAGGTCATCACCTCTGATGCACTAGCTAGCTCTGATGTTGCCTTCGTTCAGAAAGCCGTTAACCAAAATAAAAAGGCCGTTACTCACCTTAACTATGCTTATCGCGGTCTATCAACACAACTACCAGCACTTAAAAATGTCTTCGATGAGTCGGTTCAGAAGTTCACCAAAGACGTTGGTCAGAAAGGTGGCGTACTAGACAAACACAACAACTACCTACAAGCCAAGCAAGCGCTGTACGTGAACATCGCCAACCTAGCTGTAGAAGTTGACCAAGCAATGGCTGTTTTGGACTCGTTCAACGTAACTGCTGAAGAGCAACTCAACTCATCACTAGCAGACGCAAGCAGCATCTACGACAAAGGCCTATTCAACGCGATTGCAATTGGCATTGTTGTAACCGTGTTCGCAGCTGCAATTGGTTACCACATTGCACATAGCGTACGAGAGCCATTAACTCGCATCCTCGGTACGTTAGAAGGTCTAACCGAAGGCGATATGACTCAGCGTATCGATATTCGCTACGACAACGAATTCAGCCGCGTGAGCCGTCACATCAACACCTTGGCTGACAACCTACACAACATCCTTGTGAAGCTGAATGACGCTTCAGATGACTTAACTAAGACTGCAAGCGTCAACCAGAAGACGTCATCTGAAACGCAGGCTCAATTGAACAGCCAACGTGAGCAAACCGCGACTGTTGCGACCGCAATGACAGAGATGTCTCATTCTGTACAAGAAGTGGCGAACAGCGCGCAAAGCTCACTCACCATGGTTCAACAAGTAGAATCGGCTTCTGAGTCTGGTCGTCAGATCATGAACACCAACATCAGCACCATTAATCAGCTTGAAGTTCGCCTTACTGAATCAGTGGGCGCTGTAGGCGAGCTACAACAGATGAGTAGCCAGATTGGTTCAATCCTTGACGTTATTCGTGGTATTGCTGAACAGACCAACCTACTTGCACTTAATGCGGCAATCGAAGCAGCGCGTGCAGGTGAACAAGGTCGTGGTTTTGCAGTCGTTGCCGATGAAGTACGAGTGCTAGCACAGAAGACCACTCAATCAACCTCTGAAATCGAGACTATGATCAGCAATCTGCAATCAAGCTCGAAAACGGCAAGCAACGTTATTGAAAGCTGTATGAGCGATATGGACATGTCGGTTCAACAAGCTTCAAGTGCAAACAGTGCGATGGAAGAGATCCAAGCCTTGATTCTAGAGATCAGCCACATGAGTACACACATCTCTCAAGCAGCCGCTGAGCAGAGTGAAACGTCTGGTGATATTGCACGCAACATCGAAGACATCAACCATATCGCAGATAAGAGTTACCAAGCGATGTCTTCAATTGCAGAAGCCAGCCAAAACCTAACAATTTTGGCGAATCAGCAAGGTGATTTAGTACATCAATTCAAACTATAGATAAATGAAGAATCGATAGATATTTAGTGAGATTGTTGAGACTTCTTACCCAATAGTGGTAACTAATTGAGCTAGGGCAACTTTTATCAAGGGTTGCCCTTGTTTTTTATGAGCTTTGTCATTATATGATTATTAAGGCTTGCTGCTTCCCGTTTTTTCTTTCACCTTTATGAGCGAGCCGCTATTAAGGAATTTATATGGCTGTTCATGTTGGCATTATCGATCAAGACCCCATTCGCTTGCTCACCCCATTACTTGATAACCGAACGGTCAGCACCCACATCGTGTTTATCGGCGACAAGAATCAAGTCAGTATGTACAAACGTTTAGACAGCGTTTTGCATAAGCGCGACATTACGAGTGAGTTTTTCGAAATTCCGACCATCGTAAATACGTCCGTCATTAAAGAATCTATCCAAACCCTTGCCGAAGACCTCAAAGCACGCGGTCAAGAAGTGAAGCTCAACGCAAGTTGTGGCCTTCGTCACCGCCTACTTTCTGTGTACGAAGTATTCCGTACTTACCACTGGCCAATCTTCGTGGTTGAACCAAACAGTGACAAGCTGTGTTGGTTGTACCCAAATGGTAAAGAAGATGCACAAGTTCAAGACCGCATCACCATCGACGACTACCTGACTGTGTTCGGTGCTCGCGGTGAATTCAGCGATGTTCAGCTGTCTCCGCAACTGGATCAGAAACTTTATGAACTGGGTGAACGTTGGGCTAGTAACGCACTCGAACTAGGCCCTGGCCTTGCGACATTGAACTACCTAGCAACGACCTGCCGTAAAGAACAAAAACTTGATGTAGGGCTATCTGAGAAGCAACAAGGCTATCGAGAGCTCAACATGCTGCTGAGCGATTTGGTTGAAGCTAAGATTGCGACTTACGACAACGGTATTTTGACCTTTGCCAATGAAGACGCACGACGCTTCTCAAACGGTGAATGGCTTGAAACCTTGGTTCACAGCACAGTTAAACAAATCCAAGATGACATGCCGACCATTCAAGACCGTTCTTTGAATGTTCAGGTATACCGTCAACTGGGTGAGCGTGAGGTTCGAAACGAGCTTGACGTAGCATCAGTAGTGAACAATAAGCTACACATCATCGAATGTAAGACCAAAGGCATGCGTGATGATGGTGATGACACCTTGTATAAACTGGAATCGCTTAGAGACCTATTAGGTGGCCTACAAGCACGTGCAATGTTAGTGAGCTTCCGCCCTCTTCGCCATAACGACATCACACGAGCTGAAGATCTTGGCCTTGCATTGATTGGCCCTGACGAATTGAAAGATCTTAAAACACACCTAACGGCATGGTTTACGGCTGCGGGGGGCAGTGAAGATCTAGAGTACTAAAAACCAATAAACTCATGAGAGCTCAATGCTCTTAAGCAGATGGTTAAAAAGGCGAATGACGATTAAGTCACTCGCCTTTTTTGTTGTCTGTTTTCTCTATTGATTACTTTGAGACGGCACAAAAAAATGGCCGTATCATTCGATGCGGCCATTTTCAAAATTTAATGTCACTTGAAGACTTAATGCTCTCTAAAACTCAGAGCACTTTAAGACTTAAAGCATTTTACGAGCGGCTTCTACAACCACTTTGATTGAACGTGCTTCTGTTACTTTTAGAGTGTCGTGATCAGGCGTCTCTTTTTGAGTACGGTTGATGATTACACCAGCAACACAACCTGCTTTCAGACCAGAACTTGCACACATAGTTAGCAGTGTTGCAGATTCCATCTCGAAGTTTAGAACGCCCATGTCTTGCCATTCTTGCATAGAGCCTTGGAAGCGCTTAACAACGCGACCAGAGAACGTGTCGTAACGCTCTTGACCTGGGTAGAACGTATCGCTTGATGCCGTTACGCCCATGTGAACTGTTGCACCTGATTCATCAACTGCCGCTTTCATTGCTGTTGCAACTTCAAAGTCAGCCACTGCTGGGAACTCCATAGGAGCAAAGTGTAGGCTAGCGCCGTCTAGACGAACAGAACCTGTAGAAACAATCATGTCACCCACGTTTACGTGAGGTTGGATAGCACCAGTCGTACCAACACGTAGGAAAGTGCGAACACCAAGTTGAGCAAGCTCTTCAACTGCGATAGAAGTCGATGGACCACCAATACCTGTTGAACATACAACAACTGGTTTGCCGTCTAGCTCTGCGCGGTAAAGCGTGTATTCACGGTGACTAGCAAGGAATACTGGGTTCTCCATCTCTTCTGCAATTTTTTGCACACGAGCAGGATCACCAGGGATGATCGCAAGAGTAGCACCGTTAAGATCTGCTTCAGTAACACCTAAGTGGAAAACAGCTTGAGACATAGTTCGCTCCTTTTGGCTTATTGGGCTTTTTACCCTTATTTAAGCTCATAGTAAATTCGTGGGGTACGAACACACTCTAACCAAGCTCATTACAAAATGAAGTGACACATGTCACATGAATGATCGCAACAATAATTCAAGTTTCACAAAAAACCGATTGGCATCACAAAAATAAGCAATCCGCACGCCTATGTTGCATATTAATGAGACAAAAAGCGCCTTTAACGTATTACCGCTAAAGGCGCTTTTATATTAAGAATGCTCTATGTCGGTGAGCTCGATTTAGTCCGCTTTAGATTTAAATCGAAGCAGACGCAATGCGTTCAATGTCACCAATGCAGTTGCACCACTATCCGCTAAAACTGCCACCCACAAACCGGTAATACCTAACAAGCTTGTCACCAAGAATACGACCTTCAAACCAAGCGCAAGGGCTACGTTTTGACGGATGTTGTTCATGGTCGCTTGCGACAGTTCAATCATCGCTGGTAGCTCAGTTAAACGGTTATGAGTCAGTGCTGAATCCGCCGTTTCCAAAGCGACATCCGTACCACCACCCATTGCGATGCCGACATTCGCCGTTTTCATTGCTGGTGCATCATTAATGCCATCACCGACCATCGCCACGTGCGACTGTTGAGATAACTCCTCAACGTAAGATACCTTGTCGCTTGGCAATAGGCTTGCCTTGCACTGCATACCAATCTTGCTACTGATCGCTGCTGCACTGCGCGGATTATCGCCGGTCAACATGATAGATTGAATACCTAATTCATTAAGTCGTTCAATCGCAAGCTTAGCGTCACTGCGTAACGTATCTTGCCAAGCAATCAGACCAATCACCGTCGTAGCTTGCTCTGTTGATTCTTCTTGATCTTTAACCTCAAGAGCAACCACAACCGTCTTGCCCTCACCTTCTAATGCTTCTACCTGAGAAACCACATCGGCACCAAGTTCGAACGTGACTTTAGACGGTGACAGAACCTGATACTTAACACCATCAACATCCCCTTCAACACCACTACCAATCAACGCTTTCTTGTTGTGTGATTCAGGAATCTCAATATTCAGGTCTTTTACTTTAGCGACAAGTGACTGCGCCAACGGGTGAGTAGAGCCAACTTCAATCGCCCCAACCACACGCAGCATCGCGTCTTGTTGCCAACCCGATAGAGGTTGAATATCCGTAACCTGAGGCTTACCTTCGGTCAGTGTGCCTGTCTTATCGAAGGCGATGGTTTGGATTTTGCCAAGCTGCTCTAGCGCTGCGCCGCCTTTAATGAGCGCGCCACGTTTCGCAGCTGCTGCTAAGCCAGAGGTAATCGCTGCAGGAGTCGAGATCACCAAGGCACACGGACAAGCAATCAATAACAGCGCTAGGCCACGGTATACCCATGTTTCCCATGGCTGCGCAAACAACAATGGTGGCGTGATGATGACCAACAGAGCCACTACCATCATTAACGGTGTGTACCAACGGCTGAACTTATCGAGGAATCGCTCTAGTGGTGCTTTACGTGATTCTGCTTCTTCAATCAGATGAAGAATACGATCGATCGCGTTCTCACCCTGTTTTGAAGTGATGGTGATACGAACCACTTTATCGACCACCACAGCGCCAGCCATGATGCTGTTACCTTCGATATGTTCAACAGGAACAGATTCACCGGTTAACGCACTTTCATCAAAGCTTGCCGCGTCTGTAATCAATTGTCCGTCAGCAGGTAAACGAGAGCCCGCAGCCACTTCAATCACATCACCTGGAACCAGTTCACTGACGGCAACTTCTACACGTTCGCCGTTGATGATCTTAGTCGCGTTTTCTGGTACCAATGCCATTAGCGCTTGAACGCCACTTCTTGCTCGAGATGAAGCAAACGCTTCTAAGCGCTCACCAATCAAGAACAACAATAGAACCATCGCAGCTTCCACAGTTTCGCCAAGGTACAAAGCACCCAGCGCGGCAACACTCATTAAGGTTTCAATAGCAAATGGTGTTCCTGAGCGTGCCAACTGAACCGCTTTTTTCGCCACCGGATATAAACCAAGCAGACAAGTTACCGTAAACAAGCCTTCACTTAATTGAGGTGAGGTGCTTTTCACAAGCACTGCAAACAGCATTGCCGCTGCAATCGCGATAATCTGTAAATTAGGTTGGATATGAGCTTGCCAAAAAGTCTCAGGTTGTTGTTTTTCTTTCTTTGAACCGACTTCCGTAAGAGGGAAACCCGTTTTGATAGAGACCTGTTCAATGGTGTCAGCAATGCTTTCATTATCGAATTTCACAACCAGCTTTTCGGTAGCAAAGAGAACCTTCGCTTGAATAACACCGTCAATATTGCTGATCGCGTTTTCTATTTTTCTTGCACAAGCTGGGCAGTCCATTCCGGCAACCAGCCAACTTTTCGAAAATTTGGCATCGAGAGATAAAGTTGAGGACTGACTGTCTTCTTCTCCACTGTCCGACGAGCTACAACAATCATCTCCAGACGATGACGGAGCAGCAGAAGAGCTACAACAACCAGATGAAGTGCCTGCTGCTGTGATGCTTGAAATTTTAGGGCTAGAGCAACTTGCTCCTGCCGCTTGAGGTTGAACGTCCACTTTTGCTGAGCGGCACGCTGCATGTTTTGCGCACATAATGTATCTCCTTAATACTCAAAAGCCTTGAGGTTGTTGCTAACTCACGAGCAACAGAACCTTAAGTTCATCAAAAGTATAAACCTTGGAGGCTACTCCAAGGTCAAGAAGAAGTTTTCAAGAAAACAAAAATATTATGCCAGCGCCGATGGCTTACTGAGATTTAAGCTCCGCACACTCTTCACGGTTCGCCGATACATCATCAATAAGCACCGCATCGTGTGAACAGAATGGCTGAGTGTTTAGGCTGACAATCGACACATCGTCTTCCACTGGATCAACTTGAGATCCTTGCATCAGTTCAGCGATATGATGTCGAAGCACCAAGATACCTAAAATTCCGAACAGAACATTACCCAAAGCTTGACCATAAAGAACACCCAAAGCGCCATACCACTCTGAACCTAGATAGACGAACGGCAGAGTACCTAACGTGGCTTTGCCCAAATTCAATGCTGTCGAGTAAAGCGGTTTACCTAGGTTGTTGAAAGACGTGTTGGCAACAAATAGTGCACCGTTAAAGGTGAAGGTTAACGCCACATAGGTACAGAAAGCCGCCACAATGATTGCTGCATCACCTTGTAAGCTAAAGCCTTGAATGACATAACCTTGAACGAAGTACAACAGAATACAAACAGCGATGGTGTATGCCGTAGTAACCAATAATGAGTTATTGAGCGTTTCTTTTACTCGGTCCATGCGTTCAGCACCAAAGTTCTGACCAATGATTGGCCCCACAGCGCCAGACAAGGCAAAGATAACCGCAAAACAAACTGGCGTCAGACGACCTATCACGGCAAAGCCCGCGACAAAATCCTCACCATATTGTGCGATACCCGTTGTTACAATCGCATTACCGATAGGCGTTGCGGTATTGGTGATAATCGCAGGCAGCGCAATCGCCAATATTGGTCGAATATTAATGCGCCATTGCACAAAAGAAGGCGGAGCTACCAGCTGATGGCTGCGAATAAGAGGATAAAGCGAAAAGAATAGCACCGAGAAACGAGCGACAACCGAAGCGATAGCCGCCCCTTCGATGTTCCAACCAAAACCAAAAATAAACAGAGGATCGAGAATCGCGTTAACAATGCCGCCAGACAAAGTTGCCCACATCGAACGCTTAGCATCACCTGCCGCTCTTAAGCCCGCACCCGCTGCCATCGCTAACGCCAAAAATGGACCACTAGGTAGCAAAATCTGTAGGTAAGCTTGAGCGCGTTCGGCTGCAATGCCTTTGGCGCCTATCGCGGCTAGCAGCTCTGGAATATAAGCGAACATGATTGCAGTTATGGTTGAACTGATAACAAACGCAGTCAGCATGATACTGGTGCTTAGGTTTCGAGCGTGCTCTTGATTCTTGGAGCCGATGGCTTTGGACACTAATGCGCCCATGGCAATGGAAGTACCGATAGAAACGGAGGTAGAAAAGAAAGTCAGCGTACCTGCAAATCCTACCGCAGCAGCCAATTCAACCTGTCCGAGCATACTGATAAACAGCATGTCGAGCAGATCGACCACAAATAACGCCATCAAACCGACAGAGCCAGCCCCCGACATCACCAATATGTGGCGCATCGTTGAACCTTCAACAAACTTTGCCGTTTGATTTGACATGAAACCTCCAAAAGTTGGAATACCCAAGAGCTAAAGCCTAATCAGCTGTTCAACTGGCTAGGGATCCAAAAAGAAAGGATCGACCAAGAAAAGCGCTATACAGAAAAAAGGCGCTAGTGCGCCTTTTTTCAATTGAGAGTATTGAGAAAAATAATCGTTCTTAACACGCTACTATACCTGATGTTTGAAGCATTCTTCCAAGTTCTTGCCAATTGCTCTCAAAACATCAGTTCTGGTGATAATACCCACCAGTTTTCGATTATCGATCACAGGGTATGCTTTAGGTTTTCCAACCTGCATCATGTCCGCCAATTCAATAATGGATAAGTCAGGTGACACCGACAGCACTTCTTGGTACATACAGTCACCCACAAGGTGTGTGTCTTGGCAGAAGTAACTGACCTTCACAAGTTTCTCGAGTAAATCCTGCTCTGAAAGGAAGCCAATCACTTGTTCGTTATCATCGATTACGGGCCCACCCATATGGTGGCTACGCATCACTTTGTCTAACGCTAGACTTAACGGCATATCAGGAGTAAATGTCACAACCTGCTGCGTCATGTAATCTTTCACTTTAATAGAATGCATTGCGTTCTCCCTAAATACTTTGCGTCATATATTTTCTATCTTGTTAAGTTAATTGTTGTCTAAAATCTTGATTTTACTAAATGGATTTCAACAATTTTATTGATAGGCAAAACCTAACAAGACAAAAAAGTGAGACAAACAAAGGGTTGAGCACGTTTTCGAACGCCAGAAAAAAGAAAAAAAGAGCCCTTACAAAGCCTTACTTTCCCTTGCTTAACCTTACTTAGCCGAGCTAGCCTGCGTAAATAAACCCTGTAATCTTCACCTCACTAATAATTAGAAATCCCGTTTTAGGAAGTTTATGCAACACGACAACAACATGTACGCGTATATTTACGCAGGTAACGACGGCACGGAAAACACACTCATCGCCACTATCGATAATCAAGAAAAACCGCTGATATCAAGCTGCGTTGATGAGATAAAACGCATGTCATGCTTAGCCATTGATTTAGCAGCAAAACACGACCTAAAAGTGAAGCTGGTGAAATATCAAAGAGAACAAGAGATCGACTTCGGCCTATTCGTTAAATAGTGAATCCGACACTGATTTGGTTAATCTCTAACTGGCAGCCATAGTAGCATTAGCAAGCGCAATAGCCGTGAATGGCTGCCGAATTCGACCTGACAAGCCTAACGGGTAAAGGCTATAATGATCAGACGGCGCCCTTGCCGATTTTCATTGTCCAAATACGGTTTACTATGTCTTCCCAAACCCCACCTAAAACGTATCTAACGAATTCCTTATCTAAGTTAAAAAGCTACTTTAGTGAGTTATTGGATTTCCAATCACGCATTTGGGTGGTTCATATCTTTGAAGACTCTATTACCGATCAGTCGTTTGTGATTAATGAAGATGGCTTTAAAGAACCGCTAGAGTGGATGAAAAAACGTGATTACCAAGCGAGAATGCTTGATCGTGTTGATAAGATGAAAATCTCACAGGTGATTGAGATTCAGTTCGAAGACAAAATGCATCGCTTGATGCGAGTGAAGTAGCTTTATTGTTTGGGCGTTCACGAAAAGCCCTTGCTAGAAATCAAGTATAAAAAGGCCAGCGCTCGCTGACCTTCTCTCATTGGTTAAACCATCATCTAACGCGCACAATACTCATGCCACAGGCGCACCGCTTTCTGGTATGCCTCAGTTTTATCGTGCGTTTCTGCAAAGAGAATGGCTGTCATGCTGTCGACAACGGTATTCGCCATTAGCGCCATCTCTTCAGCCGACGTACCAAGTACACATTGACTAGGAAGTGGCAGCTCTAGGTTCATCATCTCTTCCCAGTAGAACGATTCGACTTTGTCAGGGGAGCTCATCCATACCGTTTGGCTAACTTTAGGATTATATTCCGACTCACCGTTCATCCCTTTGAATGAAATCACCGAGTAGGATTTATTTCCGATGACATGCTCAACTTCCGCATGAAGTTGTGGGAAGCCAGGATGGAAACTGCCACGCAGACCTAAACGGCCACCACCAGGATTCAATGCTCGAACTACCGTGTTAATTGGTGTTCTCAAACCGTAACGGTGTTTCCAACCAATCATGGTTTGTGCTTCGGGCGCAAAGTTAGCTAGCGGTAAATAAGCAATGCCGTCTTGTTCAAGAATCGACTTAGCATGTTCAGGATTCTCAGCACTTTGTACACCGACATCTTGCAAATGGCTTTCAACGTGCGTCCTACCGCTCGGCTTATCCATATAGCCATGCATTAACACTTTATAGCCATTGTCAGCGAGTATTTTTGCTGCCAACAAGTTCCAAGGCTTGCCACTGGCGTTATCGTTACGCTTACCCGCGTAACACGGCCAATCAATATCGGCGCCTAAATCTGGCACTCGAGATTGAAACGCTTTTACAAAGCCAGCGATCTCTTCATTAGTTTCATTCTGCACACGAATCAGCATCAGTAGCATAGCCATTTGGTCATCACCGACCTCTCCGCTTAAATACTCATCCATGATGCGGTAGGCTTGTTCGAACGATAAAGGCTTACGCCCTCTTTCTCCTCGTCCAACTGTACGAATACACTCTAAAATACTACTCATTGATTGTTTATTCTCTTCCGTTGATATCAATAAAATTCGAATACACTTTCGATTCTATGATACCCACAGTGCATTGCAAAGCGATTCAGTTGCTATCGACCGAATTACCAATACACGGATTGGTGTTCTAAAAGTAAACTTACTGGTGTAAAATTATCGTATGCAATGCTAACCGCGACATATTGAGTAGTATCCCGATGACTGTAAAAAAAACACTGAGCCAAAGAAAACGTGAATCGATCGTTGCCGCTGCTATCGCAGAGTTTACTGAGCGCGGCTACAAGGCGACCAGCATGGATAAAATATCGAGTCGCGCAGAAGTATCAAAGCGCACCGTATACAATCACTTTGCCAGTAAAGAACTCCTTTTAGATGAGATTCTAGACAGTATTTGGAGCAAAACTCTGGCCGCTACGCATTTCCCTTATCAAGCAGAACTGCCACTTGAAGAACAGCTTTCATCGATAGCCAATCAAGAACTTGAGTTACTTGAGTCTGAAGGTTTCATCGACCTGTCACGCGTGTTGTTCTCAGAGTATTTCCATAACGCCGAACTGGCGCATCAAGCGATGGAAAAATATTCCCAAGCAGAAAGTGGACTTACAACCTGGATTAAAGCCGCATTGGCAGACGGTCGTCTAATCGATCTTGACCCACAATTCGCCTCCACGCAGTTTATTGGCCTGCTTAAGTCTTTTGCGTTTTGGCCGCAAATCATTG
Organism: Vibrio sp. 10N.247.311.49; assembly: GCF_041467655.1. Taxonomy (NCBI): domain Bacteria; kingdom Pseudomonadati; phylum Pseudomonadota; class Gammaproteobacteria; order Vibrionales; family Vibrionaceae; genus Vibrio; species Vibrio sp. 10N.247.311.49. The sequence goes on along the minus strand of NZ_JBFSVA010000001.1, from coordinate 244,291 downwards.
GTCATGTGCCGTCACCGGATGCTTCGCACAAACAAGTGATCATTACTTCAAGTGTCGAGATCTTCCTTAAACAATATCAGGCGTGATTTTGGTGGTTGACGAGAATTCAACCACAATAAAACCATCACTGGTATCCGCTGTTATTTTCCCTATACTGCAACCCACTTTCGTCATTACGACTCAGTAAAACTTCAACTTTAGGTAGCCCTATGATTACTTTCACCACCAACTTTGGCGATATCGAGATTGAACTGAACCTTGAAAAAGCGCCAGTAACGTCGAAAAACTTCCTTAAATACTGCCAAGACGGTTTCTACGAAGGCACGACATTTCACCGTGTTATTGAAGGTTTCATGATTCAAGGTGGCGGTCACACTATCGACATGACAGAAAAACCAACTCGTGCACCGATCGTCAACGAAGCAAACCGTGGCTTGAAGAATGTGATTGGTTCTGTGGCAATGGCTCGGACTGATGCACCACATTCTGCAACGGCGCAGTTCTTCATCAACCTTGATGACAACGATTTCCTAGATCACACCTCAACAACCAATGCTGGCTGGGGTTACGCGGTATTTGGCAAGGTTTCAGCGGGTATGGATGTGGTAAACAAAATCGCTGTCGCACCAACAACCATTCGTTGGGGACACGAAGATGTGCCTTGCGAAGATATTGTGATTACTAAAGTCACCATCAACGAGTAATTCATTCACGTCCTTTCCCGCCCCTAGTGCATTCGAATTGATAGCACAAAGAAAAGAAGGCTGTGCGATAGGACTATGGTGGTAAGGGTTAGACTTTACCACCTGTATTCAAAGCTCGTTGTTAAAATCGTTACCAACGAGAACGATAAGTACGGTGACACCCTTTGCACGTCTTATTCGCAGAATTTAACCCTTGCTCTGCACTCGACAAGTCTTGTTCAACACTCGCCTGATAAGGCTCAGAAAAGCACTTGAAGAACAACTCGTTCCTATCCCCGTTCGTTTAAACAAAGAGTTGATGAACGAGTTAGATGCTGAAGAGCAACAACAAATGCTCAAGCTACTTCAGAAAGTAGTCGCGGCAATCTGATCTTACCGCGTTCACTGCTTAGCAAGCTTAGTGCTTAGAAATTATTACACTCTGAACGTGTATTGAAAAACAACCCACACTCGGCCTTGCGCCGAGTGTTTTATTTTCGTCTCGACCATTTGATATAGCAAAATAGTGAAGCAATGATCACCGCCCCACCGAGCAGCTTCTGCATCTCTACACTTTCGCCAAGCACACTCACACTTAACAGCAGCGTCCACACAGGCTCAAGAATCATGATCAATGCCGCCACTTCCATGTTCACGGAGTGCTGACCGACCGTTTGTAGCAAGTAACGAATAGACGTTGCGATCACCGCAGAGACAATAAACCAGAAGACTAAGGTTTTGGTGATTTCGAACTCCGGCTGAGCTGTCATAGAAGCAAAGGCTAAACCACTCACACCCACCACAAACAGTTGCACACAGATTGATGCGATAGGCTTGATATTGGTAATCACACGCTTGTTCATCACAAAGTGAACAGACAACAAAATCGATGCTAGTAAGAAATAAATCTGACTCTGCTCAACATGCCAGCCGTTACCCAAAGTCAGCAACAGCATGCCAATAATCGCGATCGGGAAAGACATCCAAAACGCGCGATTAGGCTTAACTCGAAACAAAATCCAAGACACAAACGGTGCAATGATCATGGCTAAGCTCATGATGAATGCCCCTTCCGACAAGCTTTCAGTCACCGAAACTGCAAACACCCATACCTGCAATGAGGCAGACAACAACAAACCCACGCCGCAAAGAGACAGAATCTGCTTAAACGAAAGCTTACGAATATGGTGAATACAAAATGGCAGAAGAATAAGACTCGCGACGAGGAATCGCACACCAATGAACACTGGCCCAGGCATTTCTAATACCACCAGCTTAGATGCAATCCATCCCACCCCAGCTAGCAGGGTGGCAAATAGAAGGTAAAGCTCTCCGCGCATCGCTTTCACGTTCATCATTTTACTTAGTCCAATAACAAAAAAAGCAACCCGACTCTGCAAGGTTGCTTTTTATAAACATTCAACAGGATCGAGATACTATCTCAATACTCTGCTTCAGGCAGCTGTTTTTAGCCTGCGTATTCTGGGTAATCCGTTAAACCTTTTTCAGCACCACCGAACAATGTGTTTGGATCGTGCGCTGCAAGTGGGTAACCATTTTGAATACGAGCTGGTAAATCTGGGTTCGCAACGAATGGACGACCAAAACCAACCATGTCAGTTACGCCTTCAGCAACGGCTTTTTCGCCACGCTCGCTATCGTATTTACCCGCATAAATAAGGACACCCTCGTAGGCTTCACGAACTGCTGCTTTAAATGCTTTTGGCGTTTCAGGTGCATCGTCCCAATCAACTTCTGCAATGTGTAGGTAAACAATTTTGTATAGGTTAAGTAGTGCTGCCGCCGCTGTGTAAGTCTCTACTGGTGTAGCGTCAACCGTACCATTCAACGATGTGAACGGAGCAAGGCGTACACCAACACGGTCAGCACCAATCGCTTCAACCATAGCTTCAACCACTTCGCCTAGGAAACGTAAACGGTTTTCAATTGAACCACCGTATTCGTCAGTGCGGTTGTTTGCTTCAGAATCGATGAATTGGTTGATTAAGTAACCATTCGCTGCGTGAAGTTCGATACCATCAAAGCCTGCTTCAACCGCATTCAAAGCCGCTTGGCGATACTGTTCAACCACCTCTTTGATGTCTTGTTTCGTCATTTCACGAGGTTCAACCACATCAACAAAGCCCGGTTCATCAGTACCGTTATCGATGAATACCTTTACGTTTTGTGCTTTAAGTGCAGAAGACGAGATTGGCTGTTCACCACCAATGTTGTCTGGGTGTGTTACACGGCCTACATGCCAAAGTTGAGCGAAGATAACGCCCTCTTTTTCATGTACGGCATCAGTCACTTTTTTCCAACCAGCGATCTGCTCATCAGAATAGATACCCGGAGTCCAAGCATAGCCTTGACCCATAGGTGAAATTTGTGTGCCTTCAGCAATAATCAAACCTGCAGAAGCACGCTGAGCGTAGTAAGCCGCCATCATATCGTTTGCTGAATTACCAGGTTGCGTTGCGCGAGAACGCGTCATCGGTGGCATAACAATACGGTTTTTAAGCTCGATATTACCAAGTTGAATTGGTTGAAATAGTGCGTTTGTCATTGTTATATCCTCGATTAACCTAGTTGAATCAGTTCGATTTGGTAGCCGTCTGGGTCAGTAATAAAAGCGATATGAGTTGAGCCGCCTTTCACTGGACCCGCTTCGCGAGTGACGTTGCCACCTAGCGATTTGATTTTGTCACATGCTGCGTAAATATCTTCTACACCCAATGCCAGATGACCAAACGCGCTGCCCATCTCGTACTCATTCGTATCCCAGTTGTACGTTAGCTCGATAGTCGTGCCGCCTTGCTCATAGCCAACAAAAACCAATGTGTAGCGGTACTCTTTGTTTTCGTGGCGTTCAAGTTCCTTCATTCCCAATACCTTGGTGTAGAACTCGATAGACTTGTCTAAATCAGTAACTCGGATCATTGTGTGTAGGAATTTCATATTTCGCCCTTTTTAGCCCAGCAACCTGAGCCGATATAATCGTGAGTGGAGGTTACCCACTTCTTTGTTAGGGTTAATATACGAGCTGACAGAAAATAAATGAAATTATCATAAATTCTCATTGTGATAATTTTTTATTATAACTCACTTAATACAAGTGATTTGTTAAGAAGATATTTGGCAAACAAAAGATAGGGCGACGATCAGAAAGCGGAGCGCCAACTGTTTAGTGATTTAGACATGTCATTAGTCGTATTGATGATCTGCTCTCTCAACCACTTATGTGCCGGATCGGTGTTCTGTTTTTTCAACCAAATGAGGTAATGAGAGATAGGCTGATAATCGAAAGGCGGTTTGAACAACTGTAACCCAAGACGTTCCTGATACTGGATCGCCATAGAAAGCGGCACAACAGTGATGTAATCAGTCTGGCTACACAGCATTAGGTTACTGGCCATAGAGCTGCCGTGAATTACAATTTTACGCGAGGATAAGTCTAACGAAGTGTAGTGAGTCAAACTTCTTACTTGGCGACGTGTTCTGGCTAAAACCGCATGTTGCTCACTGAGATATTGCGCCTCGGTGATCTCACCTTTGATCCTAGGGTGCCCATTTCGGCAAACAATCACAAACTCACTGTCGTAGAGCTTTTCGCTCATCATGCTTGAATGCTCAGGCAACACAATGTCGATCATCAAATCAAACTTCTGAGTTAATAGATCCTCATGGACTTGATCATCACTATCTGGTTGGTCATACACCTCAAGAGATAAGCCTTGGTTAGATAACTGAGAAAATCGATCGAGCAACATCCACTTTAAATGTTCGGGAACCGAAGCCACAAACCTGCGCTCTGTACTCGCTTCATCAAACCCAGCCATACCTTGAAACACGCCGTTGAGCTCGTGTATTGGCGCTTTGATTTGCTCATACAAGCTTTGCGAGTAAGCAGTAGGCACAACCCCTCGCCCACTGCGCACAAACAACTCTTGGCCAATTTCATTTTTCAGTCGGCCGAGCGCAGTGCTGATCGTCGATTGATTGGTATTCAAATGATCGGCAGCCTTACTCAAACTGCCCTGCTCCATCACCGCTGAAAACACAGCCAATAAGTTAAAATTCGGAATGTCATTACTCATGATTCAGTGCTCATTTGGCGATAGATTTAATTATCTTATCGTAAAAGCGATAGAATGAAACAACGGATGCTCATTGAGAAAACAAAACTGAGAAGGAAGCATCATATGGTAAAGAGCAAAAATGTCAGAACAACTCACTCTTTCGAATAGCTGCCACATTCGCCAGATTGGAATCTAAATCTCTTCGCTGTGCCAGTAACGCTTAATCCACCCAAACTCACCCTAGACTGGTCGGAGTATTCAATATTTCCGTCCTGCCTTATTGATACTTTTATAGCCACTTCTATGATCCAGGCTAATTAAATAGACATATTTTATAAGCCGAGTTTGAGCCTGTTCAAATAAACCCACCTCACGTTTAAGCAACCACTCAATTCATCGTAATTACGATAATTCAATATCGCAATAATGCGTAGATAGCACCAGTTACACTTCCTATTATTTCGCCAACAAATCAATTCTTAACCTAAACAGAAAACCTAAAAATGTGTAGATGATGGTGTTGCACACATCACGGAAGACGGCCTTAAAACCCAATGCAGCAAACGAACCTATCAATGGTAGACGTTACTTAAGAATGATTTCGCCAGGTGTTTTTAACACTCTATTCGCGAGAATGCGTTGTCTACGTGGTCAAAGCGATTTTTAATTGTCATCTAGTACTTTTGACTCAGTAGGTCTATACGGTTACGTGAGTTCAACACCTCTTTCAGATGTCTTCTAAAAGTCTTGTACCAAGGCTGCACTTTCTCTCTCCTTATTTAGGTTGAGATATGAACTTTATAAAAATCGTTTTCCAGAAGATCTGGGCCGTTGCTATGGTCTTGATTAAATTCTGCCTGTTTATGGCAGTGATGTTTGCGGGAGCATGGGCTCTTGCACCATTAGGCACAATCCATTCTAAAGACATCGACATGTCTCAATTCAACAATCATCCCAATGAAATGATGATGAACTTCTTCCAGATGGAGTCCTTCTCTGGTTACTTGTTCTCAGTGACCATTGCTGTGGTTTTAGCCGGTGTTTACGGCATGTGGCAGTTGCATGAACTGGGTGTGCATAAAGCAAAAGAGCACAAAAGCGCTCACGTTCAAATCGTGTTTGCACTGTCACTTTGCGGACTCTTCATCAGCAAAACATTCTGGGTTATCGCATTGGTTATCGCATTGGCGAACTGGAAACATATTGGTCAATCACTGAGTGATGTGATTCGCCGTGGTGTTCAGCCTAAACAAGACGCGACCAATACAGAGACAGCCGCAGTCCACGTATCACCTGAACAATCGGTAACAGAGCCGTCTCAAACACAACAGTCTCCAGTAGAACCGTCTTCAGAAGCTCAGTCTTCAAAAGAACAGGCTTCAGAAGAAAAGGCTCCAACAAAACCATCCCCTACAGAAAAAGAGGTCGCATAATGAAAGAGATGATGATTCCATACATCCTAATTGTATGGTCACTGTTTGCGACAGGCGCACTTAAGAAGAACTTCAAGAACTACACATGGGCTGCCATTGGCGGCGTAACGATTCTTGCGGTATTAGCGGTTATCTCTCGCTTGTGGGCACCCGTTGATCTAACCAACTCAACCACAGTGAAAGCACCACACGCGGTAATGTCACCGATCTTTGGCCAGCAGATCGACCAAGTGCTTGTTGAACACAACCAAATGGTTAAAGAAGGCGACGTAATTTACACACTCGTCGACATTGACTCAGCCGCAGACAAAGCAAAGATCGAATCTTCAATTGTTCAGAAAGAAGAACAGATTAAGCAAATGACTCGCGACTTAGAGCGCGCTGAAACTTCACCTGAAATTTTCAATCTGCGTGACGTAGAAAAGTACGACTCAGACCTTCGAGTGCTGCACGCTCAACTTGTGTCGTTAAAAGCCGATCTACAAAAAGTAAATTGGGCGCAAGAGAAGAAAACGATTAGAGCTGAATTTGACGGTCAGGTATCGATAGTGAATATTGCTGAGGGGTCTGTAATGGGGAACATGCACCTTTACAACACCAGCAAAAAGTTCCTTGAGATGCGTATTTCAGACCAAACTTACGGATATGTTCAAGTAGGCGATTTTGCAGAGTTCTTCGTTGATGCATACCCAGGGCACGTGTTCAGAGCAAAAGTACACAGTTTCAACGCAGGTACGGGAGAGTCGAGTATTTCTCCACTTCAGGGGCCACAAAGCGTCGGTCAACACGTGGTCAGAAACGGTAATGGTTTAGGTCGTACTATCGTACTTGAGATCATCGAACCAGAAGGTTACAACATCCCTATTGGTTCAACTGGCGCGGCTTGGATCTCGGCAGAGAAACCACATCCGTTCTGGGGCTTCATTGATGTAATCGGCGCAGCAACAGTTCGCCTACAATCTTACAAGTCATACCTAGGTGCTTGGTAAACGATTAAGCTCTTGGTAAACGATTAGCTCTTGATAAGCAATTAAGTATTCAATGATTTGGCTGTTATTCACTCGTATCACAGCCACTCATGAACTAGCGACTAATTGTAAAACAAATGCCCTGAATTTCAGGGCATTTTTGTATCTGTTGCAAGCTCATTTACTAATTGATTTAGATCAAAATTAATCGCCAATACAATCGTTTATCAAACAAATCATCGAAAAAACGATAGATTGAAATATTATTAGCGCGTAGATAGCGACCTCCCCCACCTCTATCATTTGGCTCAAGAAATCCAATTCCTGTATCCAAATATAAGGTCACTACCATGACTAATACATTCAAAAAAATGGCGCTTCCTGTTGCTATTGCGAGCACTCTACTTGCTTCTGGTTTTGCATCTGCAACGCCAACTGTAGAAGCGACATCGAAAGTCGGCCAAGAACTTCAGACGGCAAATGCTGCGCAATACCAAAACATTGATCTTGATGCTCGCTACAAGAGCGAGGTTCTATTCGAACACAAATCAAACATGTTCTGGGGAAAAGGCGAACGTATTCAAGTTGTTTCTAAAACAGGCGATTCTCTAGCTTACACTGCTGAGTCTGACCATGTTCACCCAATCCTCACCAAGCATGGTCGTAAAATGGACCAAGCAATCATCAAAGTAGATGACAACGTATATCTTGGTTACGGTTTCGGTCTAGATACACCCGTCATGATTGAAGGTACGGACGGCATCATCATTGTTGATCCAGGCGAGTCGGTAGAAATGGCTCAATCGGTTAAAGAACAGTTCCGTCAAATCACCGACAAGCCGGTTAAAGCAATCATTTATTCTCACAACCACATAGACCACATCTCTGGTGTGCGTGGGTGACTGACGAAGAAGTGGCATCAGGTGAAGTAAAAATCATCGCTGAAGAAGGCCTAACCGCTGCAGTGGCTAACTGGTCTTCAAACCTAGGTACTCTATTTGGTCACCGTACTTCTTACACAGGTGCTAAGCACGTAGAAGAAGGCGAGCACGGCACAGTAAACGACGGCCTTGGTCCGCGCTTCATGCAAGGCGATATCTCGTTCATTGAGCCTAATATGCTCGTTGAAAAAAATGGCACATTAGACATCACAATCTCTGGTGTTCACATGCAGATCGTAAACGTGCCATCTGAAACTAAAGATGAAATCGTGGTTTACCTTCCAGAACAAAAAATCCTGCACGCAGCAGAGGTTCTACAAGGCGAAAACTTCCCGAACCTACACACAATTCGCGGTACGAAATTCCGTGATCCAAGCATGTGGTTCAAGGGCATCGACGTTATGCGTCAATTCGATACAGAAATCATGATCAATTCGCATGGTCGTCCTGTTGAAGGTAAAGAAGCAGTAGCTGACGTACTAACGGCTTACCGTGATGCGATTCAATACACTCATGATCAAACTATCCGTTACATGAACAAAGGTATGACGCCAGACGAGCTAGTTGAAGTAGTTAAACTTCCTAAGCACCTTGCAGAACACCCTTGGTTAGGTGAACACTATGGTACTGTTGCACACGCCGTGCGTCAGATTTACGTAGGTTACAACGGTTTCTTCGAAGCGGATCCATGGCAGCTAGAGCCAATGGCTTACGAGCAACGCGCTAAAGCATTCGTAGAGATCATGGGCGGTCGTGACAACATCCTTACGACTGCACAAGCAGCAATTAAGGCTGAGAACTACACATTTGCAGCAGAAATTCTTTCTTACCCAATCACGGTAAACAAGCAAGATATGGAAGCTCGTGAGATGAAAGCACAAGCTTACAAAGCATGGGCTGCAGACCAAGTGAACATCAACTGGCGTAACTGGGCGCTCAACGCGGCGGCTGAACTAGAGAACAAACGTGACTTCTCTAACATGATCAGCTTCGCTTCTGTTGACGTTCTTACTGCACTACCAAGCAAGCAGATCTTCGACATGATGACTTCAACGCTTATCGCAGAAAACTCGTTAGACGTGAACATGATGCTAACGTACAACTTCTCTGATACGAACGAAGCATTCACTATCGAAATCCGTAACGGTATTGCTCAGTTACACGAAGAAGCAGTGAAAGGCGCACACGTTCAAATCGACACCACTCGTGCAGTATTGAACCAAATCTTGATTGCAGGTCCAAACGCTCAACAAGTGATTGGTACCAACCTACAGTCTGGTGCATTCACGTTCTCGAATGGCGACATCAAAGGCTTCGGTCAATTCATGAGCTACTTCGATAAGGCAATGACTCCAGAAGAGATCATGCTCATCGTTCGCTAATAGCGAGCTCGAACGGTCGCTCTTTGGCGATAGATCTTCGACGATGGCTCTTTGACGAAAGCTACTTAGCAAACAATCTCGCTAAATAGCTATCAATCGATTCGCTGACCGTTACATGGACGACAAACAAATACAGGGACCCTTTGTGGTCCCTTTTTTATCGTCAGGTTCGGCTGCTGCCGTCAGATTCTTAATCCTTTTACAGGTCTCGATAACCATTATGTTAAAACGATTTGCTCTGATTCTTTCGCTTACCTCTTCACTCACGTTTGCCTGTGGTCTTCACCAAGATACCGGATTTAGTTTGGTGACAGAGCCCGGTTCACTCGAGGTATTTGGTAACGTCATTACAGCCAGACAAGACGATGAATTCAACAACCTCAATAAGCCAGATCACTTTCGACTCTTTGCCATCAAGGCTGCGCTTGCGAAACCCCACCCAAGCAAAATTGAGTTCAACTTGTTCGAAGCAATCAAAGGTCATTACAGCCAAGTGAAACTTGAGAAGGGTGTCGATGTGTCAGGTAGAGACACTTTGCCTACTGAAGAAGATCTACTGTTAATTACTGAATTAGATGTGTTCGATGCGCTAGCAACTGGCACTATATCTTGGGATCACGCGACACTAAACGGCTTAGTGATCATCAATGGCCCACAAGATAAACGAGAGCAGCTTGAAGATTGGCTTAGTGATATTTTTGAAGGGTAATAGCTTAAAGCGGGACAGATAAAAAGTCGTCAAACCCTCGGACTTCAGAACATTGAGGGTTCAACGACAAACTTAAATCAAAAAAGCGTAGGCAACGGAATCAACTCCAGCCCCAGTACACCACTGATGCTCATCACCACCAGCAGAGAGACCTTGAAGACCGTCTTTGACCACTGGATGTAGTTAAGGCAATCGACTTTGCGGAATGTCACTTTGGTCCACATAAAACAGACTGCTGCCGACACCGCGAGGTATTCATAACCTGCTTCCCCGAGTAGGAACAGCGCCAATGATACTGCGCCAAACGCCAGCACATAGGCTTTCATGTGCTGATGTGCTTTGTCGACGCCCTCTTTCACCGGTAACACGGGAATGCCTGCATCTCGATAATCTTGTATCCGGAACATCGCGATCGCGTACGAGTGTGGCATTTGCCATAAACAGAACATCACAAACAACAATACCGCTTCAAGGCTGATGTAATTAGTCACCGCCAAGTAACCCACCAATGGCGGAACTGCGCCCGAAATACTGCCGACTAAAGTGCCGTACACCGATGTACGCTTGTACCACATGGTGTAGAAAAAGACGTAAAACACATAGCCAAGCAACACCATGACCGCAGAGATCGGATTAGCGAACTGAAACAGAAGCGCTGTGCCTGAGAGCAGTAAAACCAAGGCATAAACGAACGCGACGTCCGTATTGATGTTGCCCTGAACCAATTCTCGATTTTGTGTGCGCTTCATCTTTTGGTCGATGTCTCGATCAAATATGTTATTCACCACACAACCTGATGCAATCACAAGTCCCACACCCGCTAATGTTGTCAGTAACAACATCGCATTGGCTGGTTCTGTTTTTGCGGCGAGGAAGAACCCCGCCGCAACAGAAATCAGGTTGCCGAAAATGATGCCCGGTTTGGTGATAGACAGATATCTTTTCAGCATACCTAGCCTACAACTTCATGTTGACGTTCATGTTGTAGATGATCCATACCGAGCCAGCGATAAGAATCAATACAACAATGGCGGTAAACATCAATGACACCAAGTTCCAACGCCCATCGGGAGATTTCGCTTCCATGTGCAAGAAGTACTTAAAGTGGACAAAGATTTGCACCAGCGCACAGCCGAACAAGATCACGTAAGTTTCCGTACTTGGTAGCGCATGTGCCCACACAATGTAGAACGGAATAATGGTGAGAATTAGTGAAGCAATAAAGCCTTTCACGTAATCCGTTGCACCGCTGTCTAGATGCTGTTCCATTACATCACCCCCATTAAGTACACGATGGTAAATACACAAATCCAAACGATATCAAGGAAATGCCAGAACAAACTTAAGCACTGGAAACGCATCGACATGTTGTCGTTCAAGCCTTTGGTTGAAAGTTGGTGATACGCCACCGCCATCCAGATAAGACCGAACGTTACGTGCAAACCGTGTGTACCAACCAAGGTAAAGAACGCAGAAAGGAACGCACTCTCTTGAGGACCATAGCCTTCTGCAATCAAGTGGTGGAACTCATACACTTCCATACAGATAAAGGCTAAGCCCAATACGAAAGTCACTTTGATCCATCGCTTGAGTCCTAGAACGTCTTTGCGCTTCATCGCAATCATGCCAAAGCCGAAGGTGATACTACTGAACAGCAGCATCATGGTTTCGACAAACACGAACGGCAGTTCAAAGATGTCTTTACCTGTCGGCCCAGCGATTGAGCCACTCTCAAGCACGGCATACGTCGCGAAAAGCGTGGCAAACAGGACACAGTCACTCATCAAGTAAACCCAGAAACCAAACAACTTGTTGCCCGCGGCTTCGTGGTGATGATCATGCGAGTGTGCAAGATCATAAGTGTGTGACGGAGTATTAGCTTGCATACGTCGTCTCCAAGTCATCTTTTTTGTCGTTGTTATCAGTGTCAGCGCTGTTACCACGACCAGAATGGTCGCCTTTCACTGACTGTTTCTTCGCTTCTGCAAGCTGTGCACGTCGAGCCGCTTCAATCGCTTTGATCTCTTCAACTTCCACGTAGTAGTCCACATCGTCGTTGTAGCTGTGTTGAATACACGTCACCACGATGCCTACTAAGCTTGCAGCCGCTAGCCACCAGATGTACCAGATCATTGCGAAGCCAAATGCCAACGCCCATGCAGACACATAAATGCCTGTCGGTGTGTTCTTCGGCATGTGAATACGTTCGTATTCTTCTTCCTGAGTTGGATCAAACTCACCACTTTGCTTTTGATACCAGAACGAATCGATCTCATCGCCCTTAGGCAATTTTGCAAAGTTATAGAACGGTGGTGGTGACGATGTCGCCCATTCGAATGTACGTCCGCCCCAAGGGTCACCGGTTAGATCTCGGTTTTGGTCGCGGTCACGAACACTTACGTAAATCTGAACGAACTGACACACCACACCCATCGCAATTACGCCTGTACCTGCAGCCGCAACCGCCAGTAAAGGGAAGAACTCAGGGTTGATGTCTTGGCTCAAACGACGTGTCATGCCCATAAAGCCCAGAGCGTAAAGCGGCAAGAACGCCATCAAGAAACCGATGATCCAGCAGTAGAATGCGCGTTTGCCCCAAAGCTCGTTCAGAGTGAAACCGGTCGCTTTCGGGAACCAGTAACCAATCGCAGCAAAACAACCGAAGACAACACCACCGATGATTACGTTGTGGAAGTGAGCAATCAGGAATACCGAGTTATGCAGAATGAAATCTGCCCCCGGAACTGCCATCAATACGCCCGTCATACCACCCACGGTAAAGGTGATTAGGAAGCCCACTGTCCACATCATTGGTGTGGTGAAGCGGATACGACCTTTGTACATGGTAAATAGCCAGTTGAAGATCTTAACCCCGGTTGGGATAGAGATAATCATGGTCGCGATGCCAAAGAAGGCATTCACATTGGCGCCAGAACCCATGGTGAAGAAGTGATGCAGCCAAACCACAAACGCTAAAATAGTGATCGCCACTGTTGCCCATACCAGTGAGGTATAACCAAACAGTTTTTTGCGAGAGAAGGTTGCAGTCACTTCAGAGAACACACCGAAGATAGGCAAAATTAGGATGTACACCTCAGGGTGTCCCCATGCCCAAATCAGGTTCACATACATCATCACGTTGCCACCAAGGTCATTGGTGAAAAAGTGCGTGCCGATGTATCTATCCAAAGTCAGTAACGCGATGGTTACCGTTAGGATTGGGAAAGAGATGATGATCAGGATGTTGGCACACAGAGACGCCCACGTGAATACTGGCATCTTCATCATTGGCATAGACGGAGTACGCATGCGCAAAATGGTCGCAAAGAAGTTCACACCCGTTAGCGTAGTACCCACTCCGGATATTTGCAGCGCCCATATCCAATAATCGACCCCGACTCCCGGGCTCGCCTCAATACCAGACAGCGGCGGATACGCCAACCAACCCGTACGGCCAAACTCACCTAAGCCAAGCGACATGTTGGTTAGGATAATACCCACCACAAATAGCCAGAAGCTCAAGTTATTCAGATAAGGGAATGCAACATCACGAGCACCGATTTGCAACGGCACGATGATGTTCATCAAACCGATAACCAAAGGCATCGCTACGAAGAAAATCATGATCACGCCGTGAGCCGTGAAGATCTGGTCGTAGTGATGTGGCGGCAAATAGCCCGTTTCACCGGCTGCAGAAAGCAATTGCTGGCTACGCATCATGACCGCATCAGCAAAGCCACGAACTAACATCACCATCGCAACAGCAATGTACATGAAGCCCAATTTTTTGTGGTCTACAGACGTAAACCATTCATTCCAAAGGTATTGCCACTTACCGGCTTTGGTTACCGCGTACACCACTAAGCTGCCCACTAAAGCGATCATGGTTAACGTGACCAAAATAATGGGTTCGTGGTAGGGAATTGAGTCTAGAGTTAATCTTCCAAACATGACGATTATCCTTGGGTTTCCGGCAAACAGTTCATTGAACCAGGGTGCTGGGTCACGACATCGGTGAATAAAAATGGTGGGATACTGGAGAACAGAGTGACGGGTTCAGCCACACTTGGCGCAGCCAATGAACGGAACTGCTCCCAATCTTCAATGCGATCAGGGCTTGCTTTCACTTTTTCCACCCAGTTTAGAAATGCCACTTGATCAGGCATGGCTGATGCAGTGAATTTCATATGTGAGAAACCTTTGCCACTGTAGTTCGATGCAAAACCTTTGAAGTCACCTTCATGGTTAGCAATCAAGTTCAGCTTGGTCACCATTCCCGGCATCGCGTAGATCTGCGAACCAAGACGCGGGATAAAGAACGCGTTCATGATGTTGTCTGAAGTCAGCTTAAACGTCACCGGTACATCTTTCGGGAACGCAACATAGTTAACCGTCGCAATGTTTTGCTCCGGATAGATGAACAGCCATTTCCAGTCCAGAGAGACCACTTCGATCACCATAGGCTTAACGTCACTCACCAAAGGCTTTGATGGCTCTAATTCGTGTGTTGTTCGCCAAGTGATGGTGGCTAGAATCGCGATGATGATGATTGGAATCGTCCATACCACCACTTCAATCTTGGTTGAGTGTGCCCAGTCAGGTGCATACTCTTCCGTGGTATTGCTCTCGCGGTATCGGTAAGCAAAGTAGATGGTCATCAGAATCACTGGGATGACGACAATCAACATCAGCAACAGAGCCGTGATAATCAGCTCTTTTTCCTGAACGCCAACGCTACCTTTTGGGTCGAGCAATGCGGAGTTACATCCTTCGAGCATCAGAATGGTTCCCAGCAAACCAATCTTCGACAAATTTGTCCTCGATAAAATGCGTTTATATCTTGAAGCTTCCATTAACTTTCTCGATGGTTATCCAGACTCAGAACGAACGTCTGAGTACTGGTTGTCATGATCATTAGAATATTTATGTGTTGAGCATGTGAAACGCCGCATCTCAAAAAGCAATGCAATAAGGTTCGTTACTGCTGGGTTAAAACCACACAGAAAACATGACTTAATTGTTACACTTTGAAATACATTGTTACATTCGGCGCATTATGAAGAGTTGAAATTGAAAGCTCACCAAACAAACTTGGAAACTAACCTTCCATTTATGAAGACGAAAACTAAGAAGCAGTAAGCGATTAAGACACACATCAATAGCGTGCTACACAGATGGAGCCAGTACTGACAAGGGATTTAGAAAAAGTAGATAAACACTCGCGCGTCACCACTGCTCAGGGCAAGTTCAAGGTACATTAGAAAGAGCGAATAAATAGAAGTGTGACGCCCATCAAGATTGTGAATTCACATACCATTTACAAGGTATTCACTGGTTAGATTATTCAAAATACCCACTCATTCACCAGCAAGATAACCAAGCATTCATCGATGTACTACTGTGACGAATTGAAAGAATATTATGACTAACAGAAAGGATAATTTGACTAATTGAGAACGTTATAGCGGTGAAAAGAACAACACAATGGTAGGAATTGGGATGAATTTATCGAGAATAACAACACCATAATCGAGCCAGATACGGCTCGATTATGGGCAATTGAAAAGCAGTTAAATTAAAAAACAGTTATGCCGCTTGAGTCGCGATGGTTTTTCGCTGATTTCGAGTCATCAAGTGATAAACCACCGGCACAAAGTAGAACGAGATAAGCGTGGTTAATACCGTTCCGCCAACAATCGCGACCGCAAACGGAGGCCAGAAACCACCGCCAGCGATGATCAATGGCATAAAGCCGCCAACAGTCGTTATCGTGGTTGAGCTGATATGGCGAGTACACGACATCACAGCTTCAACGACTGCATCTACATTCCCGGAGGAAGCCTCTTTATCGAGTTTCAATTCGGTCAAAATCACAATGGCCGCGTTAATCGCTAAGCCCGCAATCCCAAGCATCGCGATAATCACCGTAAAGCCGAACGGATAACCGAAGATCCATACCGACAACAGCCCTAGTCCACCAGCCAACCCTGCTACCATGAAGATGATGCTGCTCATTCGGAACGAGTTGAATGACATCACCACCACCAACACCATCAATACCACCACAACGGCGACATTCGAGATAAGGCTGTTAACTGAATTGTCACGCTCAGCGGATTCACCACCAAAACCAATCGTATAACCCGATGGCATCTGATAGCTTGCTAAGCGTTTCTGGAATTCATTAAGGACGGTTTGAGGTAAAACACCCGCTTCAATGTAACCTTCAATGGTGTTCACTCGTTGCCCGTTACGACGAGTAATCGCGCCGCGGCTGGTCGTCAATTCCAGTTCTGCCAGAGTCGAAACATTGATCCCTGTTGAGTAGACATCAGAACTGATTGGCAGACGAATATTGCTTAAGTGAACCAAGTTTTCACGCGCCTCATCTGCCACACGAACACGGATTGGTACCGACTCACTGCCTTCAATCACAGAGCCACTTTCACGACCTGTCAGAGTAGTTTGCAGCATACCTGCGAACTGGTTCAATGAAATACCATTCAGCTTTGCGGTGTCTTCATCAACCTTCAACCACACCTTCGGAGTACCTGGTTGCAGGGTTTCCCTTGTGTGCGTCACATGAGGAACACCCGCCAAAATCAATCGCACATCCTCACCAATCGCTTTCAACGTATCGAGGTTTTCACCATACACTCGCAGTTCAACGGGCGCGGTAAATGGAGGCCCTTGGTTAAGCTTACGTACCAAGATTTGTGCTTCCGGCACCTCTTCATCCAACACCTTTTGCAACTGTGGAATTAGCGCATTGGCTTGGTCAAAGTTCTCTGTTTTCACCATGGCTTGCGAGAAGTACGGCGCATTATTTTGCCTTGCTTGCAGGTTGTAATAGAAGGATGGGAAGTTTGCGCCCACTAGCCAATCAATGCGTTCCACTTCAGGGTAACGATGAATGATATCGTCGATTTTTTCAGAGGTGTTTTTGGTGGCGTAAATGCTCGCTTGCGGCGGCATGTAAACCTGAATCTCAAACATGTCTCGGTCTGATGGCGGGAAGAATTGCTCAGTCAGCTGAGACATACTCCAGTAACCAGTAAACGGAACCAACAACACCAAAGCAATCGTGATGATTGGATGCGTGACGCCAAAGCGAACAGAAGATGAGAACCAGCGCGTCAAAGCCGGGATTCTCAAACCCGTCATGTACCAATGGTGCTGCCCTTTCTTGTCGACATCACTGAGTTGTTTCGGCAGTAGCTTGGTCGCTAAACCTGCGATTAAGGTGTGCGAGATAATGTAAGAGCCGATCAATGAGAAAGAAACGGTAATCGCAATACCACCGACAAATTCACCCGATGCACCCGGCATCAAGATAATCGGGGCAAACGCCAACACGGTAGTTAAAGTTGAGCCTAATAACGGCACCCATAAATGCTTCAATGCATTCATGGTCGCTTCTGCTCGTTGTTGCCCTTTCAAACGATAAGCTTGAATGGTATCGACCATCACCACCGCGTTATCAACCATGATCCCGAGCGCCACAATTAGGCCTGTCACCGACATTTGGTTAATCGGCACACCGGTCATTTTCATGATCGACAAGGTCAATAATGAGGTTAACGGCAGAGAAATGGCGACTAAGATCGCGGCACGCACGCCTAAAGTGACAAACAGAACAATCAAGATCAGACCGAAACCGATCATCAAGCTTTTGCCTAAATCGTCTAAGCGAGTTTCGGTATAACCTTGCTGATTAAAGAGCACGGTCACCTTAACGTTACTTGGTAACTCTTGCTCAAATTTACCAATCAGAGCATTAGCTCGCGACGTCCAGTTATCAACTCGCAGATCAGGGTGCATTCTTGCCGCGACAATCACACCCGGCTCACCATCAACAATAGCAATCTGGTCTTGTGGGGTTTTCTCACCACGTTTCACCGAAGCAATGTCTTCCATACGGATGATGTGACCTTTGCTATCAGTGGCTATTGGCACTTGCTTAATGCGTTCAATGGAATCGAGTTCAGATTTAATTTCTAAGCCAAAGCGAGAATAAGCACTGACCAATTCACCGGCAGAGTTTTTCGCATCTGCTCCTTCCAAAGATTCTGCGATATTGGCACTTGAACGACCAAGCGCGGCTGCATCTGCGGTACGTAAACTGATTTGAATCTCTTCTTGTGGCATCCCGTATTCATCAACGAATTCAGTACCCGACAAAGTTCTTAGTCGCTTAGCGAGCTCTTTGGCATAACGCCCGAGTGTTAATCGGTCAGGCTCGCCTGCACCAGACCAGGTTAGAGATGCGATGGTTGTGAAAGCATAGGTATGGTCGCTATCGAGATCGGGAGAATGAGAGCCCGCAGGCAAAATGGATTCGATGTCAGATAACTTGTCGCGAGCTTGAGACCAAACCGGCTCAGGCTCGGTGATGGTGTCATTCAATTCTAAGGTGACAATAGACACGCCCGGCCTTGAGGTTGAGCTCACGAGTTTAACTTCACTCAGCTCACGCAGCTTGTTCTCGATAACCTCAGTAACTAAGGTTTCAACACGCTCGGCACTGGCGCCGGGGAAACTGGTAGTAATGTTCGCGTAACGGTTGATGATTACTGGATCTTCTGCACGTGGCAACGTCATGAACGCAGAAATACCACTCACCATCAGCAGTGCGGTCATTAAGATAAGCAGTCGAGTGTTGGAAATAGTCTCTATGATTTTCATGCTATTTCCTATTCAGCAGTAACGCTAGCTGGCTTTACGGTTTGTCCTGGCACTAAACGATGTAAGCCACTGGCAATCACTTGTTCACCGTCTTCAATCGCCCCACTCACGTACGCTTGTTGATTGTTGGCAAACAACACCTGAACACTTCTACGTTCAACCTTATTGTCTTCACCAATCACAAAGATGTTCCACACACCGCGTAAACCATCAATTAAACCCGTTAACGGCACCCAATAACCTTGGTCATCGATTTGCTCGTCAAACTTAAGGTAAGCAAGTTGACCTTCTAAAACCGCCGCTTGTTCAGGGAAAAGGTAACGTAAGCCGACACTGCGAGATTGCGTATCCACCATTGCTCCCGGATTCAGCAGCGTCACAACGAAATAATCTCGCCCGACACGAATACTTGGTGAAGAAAGCGAGGTTACTTTTTGCATCTGATGAGCAGGAATACCGATAAAGGCTTCTTTGCCTTCTGAAGCAAGCAATGTAAGAGTTGGATTACCCACATTCACCACATCACCCAACGACACAAAACGCGTTGCGATAGTGCCCGAATAAGGCGCACGAACCGTCGACTTAACCAACTTCAATTCATTGCCTTTTACCGAGGCATCAATACGCAATAAGTTCGCCTGCAACACGCGCTGTTCACTGGTTAACGAATCAATCTCAGCTTCGGCACTGAAGCCTTTCGCTTTCAATGAACGTTGACGTTTAAGGTTCGCTGCCACCAAACTCAATTGAGCTTTGACTTCTTCAGCCTGCGCTTTCAGTTGGCTAGACTCGGTTTCCAAAAGTTGGGGATCCAATCGGATCAACGGCTGACCTGTTGTGACTGTGTCACCGACATCCACCAGAATCTCATTGACCTTACCCGCCAATTCAAAACCCAAATTCGCCTGCTGCCCGGCCTTTACCACACCGACATATTCACGCTGTACCGCATACGATGGAGAGCGTTCCAAAGCGACAGTTTCTACTGTTAAGACTGTCGACGCTGCACTACTCGATTCCACTGCAGCATTATCTGCATCGGATGCTGTCTCGGCTTGTGTATTTTCACCACACCCGACAAGAAGAGTCGACAACGCCACTGCTACTGCGCTTCCCTTCATCAATTTATACATACTTCCTGTTCCTATGCGGTACTCAATTATGTTCTTTTTTTAGACTAACCAAACCAAACTAGACTGTCTAGTTTGATTATGTTAAAAATAAGTTTCATGGTTAATGTTTGATAAAACCATCACAAAAAGCATAATGCTTAGCGCCAAATGAGACACCTATAGCGGAGTATCAATAGGCACTAAGCAAAGAGACAAGCTAGGTAACGACCCAACACCAAGTAACGAGAAGCAAGCACGTGACAAAAATCATCAAGAGTGAACAGAAGAGATCGCAGATCTTAACCGCAGCCAGCCAACTTTTCTCTGAACATGGCTTCAAGATCAATATGGATCAAATAGCCAAAGCAGCGAACGTTTCCAAGCAAACGGTCTACTCTCACTTTAAAAACAAAGACGAACTTTTCGAAACCTGCATGCAAACCAAGTGTGCGGAGCGAGAACTCAGTCCTGCTGCCTTTGATATGGATGCTGCGGTGGGTGATGAGTTGGTGAAATTTGGTGTGAAGTTTCAGGATTTATTACTTGATGAACAATCTAGACAAACCTTTCAAAATGCCATTAGCCAAGCGAATACGCATCCAGAGATCGCCTCTATCTATTTAGAAACTGGCCCTCAGAAAACCACAAAATTACTCGCTGATTATTTGCAGTCGAAAATAGACTCTGGTGATCTCACACTGTCGACATCAAGCTCACCAGTCATTGCAGCACGCCAACTGTTGCTGATGTTTCACGGCAAATCGGTGTATTGGGGATTCTTCGGACACGATAGCGGAGAATCTGAAGAAGAAAGACTTCACTACACTCGCGAATGTGTCGCGCTATTCTTGAACGGCAACCAGCCTCGTTAATCTTAGAATATTTAACCGTTAGCTCGCATTTGAAGCTGACTCAAGAAGTAACTCATAGAAACGTTTAGCAGCAGGGCCTGTCTTGGCTCCTTTTGGTAAAGTCAGGTGCAGCGGAACGTGATACCCACTGCCATTTTCGACATTCAACACAGTGAGCTTGTCGCTACCTCGACTTTCAACAATGTGCTTTGGTAGTCGACAATACCCAACCCCCTGCTCTACCGCGCCAAACGCATGGTCGAAATTATCCACCGTAATACGCTGACTCGACTTCAACCAGCCCACATCCTGTTTGTTCCCTTGGCTTTTAGTGCCTTGATTAGATCGTGTACCTAAATCTCGCACCACAATTTGTGGCAAAGACGACAGTTGATTCAACGACACTGAAACGGCACTTGCTAACGGATGTGAGCTAGCAACTACTGGCTCCATCATCGTAAAACCAAAGGCTTCGGCTGAGTAATTAGTAATAGGCAAGTTGATGATAGCCACATCAGCCAGTTCTTGAGTCACCATTTCGGTTGTTTTAGACAGAGACGTTTCAATCACTTGTATCGATGTGGTGTTGTTCTCCGCCAAAAATGTAGCCATCGGTTGATAAAGGCGTTCAAGGCAGCACAAGTGATCAACAGCAACCACAATTTCAGACTCAACACCTTTCGCTAACTGTTCACTGATCAACTCTAGCTCGCGAGCTTGTTCCAACATACTGCTCGCACGGCGCAACAGTGATTTCCCATCCTCCGACAATACCGCCCTACGACCTTCAACCTGCACTAAAGTCACGCCTAATTGGTCCTCCAATTTTCTCAGCGCATAGATCAGCGTGGTGTGACTCTTGTTCAATTGTAGTGCCGCAGCCTGAATGCTGCCTGCACGGTCAATTTCGTAAAGCGTTTGCCATTGGTCGAGGGTGGTTTTCAATCTCATCGGTCTAAAATCCTGACAGTTAATAACTATATTATGAACTTTTCTGTCTGTTTTTTACAGGTAATATCTATTTCAACAGGCAATCAAGCCTCCTATGTTTTGCGAAATGACCATGAGTCTCAGCGCAACACCAAGTAACTGTTTGGAGAAATAACCATGAAATTATTACAAGTCGATTTTGAATTTAGCGGCCCATTTGGTGAAGAGATGTCAAACGCACTCGTTGACCTAGCAAAGTCTATTAACAACGAACCGGGCATGATCTGGAAAATCTGGACAGAGAGCGAAGCAGAAAAGCTGGGCGGCGGCGTCTACTTATTTGAAGATCAGCTGAGTGCTGAAACCTATCTGGCGATGCACGCTGCTCGCTTAAAAGAGATGGGCGTAGCGGAAGTGCGTGGGGTGATTTTTGACGTCAATCAGCCATTAACTACCATTAATAGAGGCCCAATCAACGGTTAATCAAACTTGTTCATTCGCTGAATGACAACAAAGATACTGAATCGCTAAGTCGCTAAGTAATAAGTAGAGAGATACGTAATGAACAACAAAACTTTTCTTAGCCTACACGGCATTATTTACGCAGGGTTTGCCATCGCACTGTTTTTTATCCCAACGGTAATGTGGCCCATGTACGGCGTGGAAATTAATGATAAGTACGCTTACTTTCTCTCTCAACACACCAGTATCTTTTTGGGTGGTATTGCCGCGATAAGCTGGTTATTGCGAGATATTGAGCCCGGAGTCAGTGCCAAAAAGCTCATCCAAGGTTTGGTTGTGACCAATATGCTGGGTGCCATCATCACACTGTATGCAGCGTTTACAGGAATCTTTGTTGGCTTTGGCTGGAGTGATCCTGCGTTCTTCCTGTTTCTATCAATACTGAGCGTGTTGCAGGTTCGCAAGCAAGCTTAACCAATGAGTTCAGATAGCACAAACAAAAAAACACTCGGTATATGCCGAGTGTTTTCGTATTAAATCGTTAACTTTAACGTCAGGCTATGAGCGACCAAGCATACGACTTAGCGTGCCATCTTTATCGACAAACTGATGCTTCAATGCGCCTAATACATGCAGAGCAAGTGCCACCATAATCAGGTTCACTGAATTGACATGAACAAAAGAAGCCGCAGACTGTAACCATTCGGTTTTTTCACCAGCAGCGATAAGCTCGAAACCGAACACGTCTAATGCACGCCCACCAGCAAAACTCATCACAGCACCAGAAATTGGCATCGCCAACGTCACCAACAATAAGAAGTGGTGAACACTTTTCGCTGCGATTTCTTGTGCTCTCGTCAATACGGCAACACTCTCAATTGCGCCCTCTTTAAAACGCAATACCAAGCGTGAAAGTGCGACAACTAAAACAATCAAACCCAACGATTTGTGTAGCCCCATCAACTCACCTTTTTCGGGGCCTCGCGGCATACCTTCAAATTGAAGTCCAATCACAAACACGACAAGGAACAAAATACCGGTAAGCCAATGGAAAACAACAGTCTTTTTCGATAACGAATTACTCATAATGACCACTTTATGTCTCTAAACTTGATGCTATTTTCGCCTAATATCATTACGTTTTATAGGGTAAATACGTAAAGTTAGGTAAAGACAAATAGAAGCCAGAAATCGTTATTTTGTGTGCTCTACAAAAATCAACTTGTCAGTGTTGAAGCCACGCTCTTTAGACATGCTTTTGAACTTCTCCATCACCTCTGGCGCAACTTCTGGTGTTCTTGAAAGCAGCCATAAGTAATCGGTGTCAGGGCCAGAAACAAACGCGTACTGGTATCCCTCTTTGTCCAATTCAAACACCACATAAGCACCGTAGAAAGGGCCAAAGAAAGACACTTTCAAATAGCCTTGTTCAGAGCCTTCAACGAAGTACGCTTTTCCTTCCGCTTCGTTCCACTCACCCTCTTCGGCAGAGTATCCACGGTTAATCACCTTCACGCCACCATCATCACGCAGGCTGTATTCAGCGCTCACATTACTTAAGCCGCGCTCAAACGAGTGATCCAAACGAGCCACTTCGTACCATTTCCCTAGGTATCGTTCCAACTCAAACTGTTGAACAGGCTTAACCGTTTCGGGCATGCCAACACAACCACCCAATAAGATCACGCTAAGCAGCAATAATATTTTTTTCATCCTAACCTCGACTTGTTTTTATTAGTAATGCGAGTAAGTCTCGTGAAAACATAAACTTACATCTTTGGTAATACGTTAAATCCATTTTTATAGTTCACTTAACTGTAATTTATTCAGAACCTTATGTGAATCGTTTAGTCTGCGAATGGATTCGTAATCCTTTATTCATGAGCTGTATTCCCACAACCACCTCAAAAGATATTGGAATTACATGCAAACAAGAGAGCAATCAAGGACACTTTATTATTAAAAATTCACGATATGATTCTGGCCACTCGCTTTCTATACTTACTAAACAGTGGAACATGGAAGACATAATAATGAATAACAAGCTCACTCTGTCACGCACTGCATGGATAGCATTACTCGCAAGCTTATCGGCCGTAGCGCCGGTGCTTGCACAAGCCAACACCGTTGTCCAAGCGCAAACAGCAGTTCAAACACAAACAGCAGTTCAAGCGCAAACATCTGTTCATAACCAAAATGCTGACCAGATCTTTATCAATGCTGATATATATGGGCATCGTGAGTCAGACTCGATCGTTACCCACAAAGGCAAGATCATCTTCATCGGTAACAAATCGCAGGCACAAACTTTTCAAGGGCAAAGCACTGATGTCATTGACCTAGACAATGCCTTTGTTCTTCCGGGATTCATTGACAACCATAACCATGTGTTTGAAGCCGCCTCAGAGCTGGGTGGCAATTGTGAACTCGACTCTGAAGCAACGTTAGAAGAGCAAATTCCCTACTTAGAAGCGTGTAAGATCAATGCTGATACCGATGGCAGAGGTTGGCTAATGGGTTATGGTTTTTCTTTAGAAGCGACGCTCGATTGCGACTCTGACTACACGCCACTAGAGATCATCGACAGTATCTTCCCGGATCGCCCTGTGGTGATCATGGAGCAGACATCACACTCAATGTGGGTCAACTCCAAAGCACTAAAAATCGCCCGAATCAGCCAACAATCTCCGGATCCACAAGGTGGCGCTTATTTAAAAGATCCTGATAGCGGCAAGCTCAATGGCATCTTGCTAGACAATGCTGGCGATCAAGTGATGGAGATGGCGTGGAACAGCCAAAGCGAACTGTTTGAGCAAAGCTACCAAGGCTTAATGTTCGGACTTGAGGAAGCGGCAGCCCACGGCATCACCACCATTGGCGACGGTCGCATGTATTGGAAACGAGGTTGGTATGACGTTTGGCTAGAGGCCGAGCAAAATCAAGACTTAACGGCGCGTGTGTCGCTGCGCCCTTGGGTGTATCCATCGATGGCGATACCTTCTCAATTAGAAGTCTTTGAGAAGATGTATTCCGACGATAAAAGCCGTCTGTTACTTGTCGATCAGGTGAAAATGTACAGCGACGGCATCTTTATCAATGGCACCGCCAAAACGCTCGCACCCTACTTAGATACCTATCTACCCCTGTCTCCTAATGGCTTGAACTATATTCCGCCAGAACAAATGAAAGAGTGGCTAACTGCGCTCGAAAAAATAGGGTTTAGCGCCCACATTCATGCCATTGGTGATGGCGCGGTTCGTGAATCTCTTGATGCAATAGAAAGTATTCGCAAACAAGGCTCAACCAAACCCTACACCCTAACCCATGTCGAATTAATCAATGATGAAGATGTGCCACGCTTTCGCCAATTAGACGTAACCGCAGATTTCCAAGTCGGCTCTGATTACGTTGCAAGGCATCAACACCAATGGGCCGAAGCTTTCCTTGGTGCTCGCCGAGCTAAAGCTATGATGAACTTAGACGCAATACTCAAGACCGACGCGAATATCACCTTAAGCAGTGATTGGAACGTACACGACATCAACCCTTTAGTCGGCATCGCGAATAGCCTAATCATGGGTAAAACAGGCCTAACTGATATCTACACGGCTATCGACGCTTACACGATTAATGCCGCTTCTAGCTTGGGCATCGACGACATCACTGGATCTATTGAGGTAGGAAAATCAGCGGACTTCGCCATTCTCGACCGAGACATCACGACCATATCGGCAAGACAAATAGCCAAAACTCAGGTGTTGATGACGGTGTTGCGCGGGGGGGTGGTTTACGAAAAATAAAGCCAATTAGCGTATCGAATTGGTTATCGCAACTCAAACGAAAACGAGCCAGCTTATTCAGCTGGCTCGTCTGTTATTCACATAGGTATTTTATGTTGTGTTACGCGTTGGTCTCTTTAAGCGCTTTCACATTTGAATCTTGTTTGTCATCCAGAGCAAAGTAGATCTTCGATACAATCACTTCAGCAACCAGAATCGTAAATACCACCGCGAAGAACGCGACAACACCGCCCCAAGGGCCTGTAAAACTCACCTTATCTCCGAACAGAAGGTTAATCGCTTCTAGCATCACGAATTTTGAGCCCACCAAGATGATATAAGTGGTGATTGCTCGGTAAACCTTAGGCGCGGTGCCCGGCTTGCTTTTGAAGTGCTCGGCAATCTTGTGCTCTAAACCAATAGAGAGCTTCAACAACAACGCCGCAATCAAAGAGATAGTGAAAGACTCAATGTTGACGAAGTCCCAGTACTCATCGAAGAAGTTAAGTACGACCAAGTCCACCAGCACGGCTAACGTGTAACCTACGAATAGACGTTGTGGTGTGTTGAACCCGTAAACTTTGTCTGATTTAATCATTCTGTCTCTCTCTAATTTGATAAGTAGCCTTGATTTGAAATACATCTTAGCGTTCGAATCGAAGCAAAACTTACCATTTCATGACACTACTCAAAATCATTCACAACACAAATGAATCGTCATAGTGTCTTCGCCCCTCCACCTTCAATAATCCTGATCGCCCACGTATCACTGTAAAGTAAAATGGCACTCTCGAGTGATCTGCTACTACCAAGTAACCTGCCACTACCAACTAAAGAAAGAATAGCGACGCTAAATGGATGACCTTTATTTAAGCAATGAGTGTGTTAATTGAAATCTTGCGTCCAATAAGACATCTTCGATGCATCTGACTTACTGGCTTTGTATCCAATCCCCATCTTTGTGTGTCGGCTATTCATCACGTTTTGGCAGTGACCTTCGTGACCAGCCCAACTATTAAGACCGGCATTGTTAATTTGCCCATCACTTCGTGGACTGGTGTAACCGAAAATAGGAATCACAACCGAATTGGATGAGAGGACAAACGCATTCTGACCAGAACTGTTCACAACAAAGTGACCTTGAGCATCTCTTCGGTACTGCTCATCTGAGTTCAACTGGGCATTACTCGCCGTATTATTGTCCCAAGCGATAGGAGCTGCTGGTGGGTAGTTACCACTCGAAAACGATGAACCAAAGGCATCACAATAACGTTGTGTCGACCTCGCACAATTTGTCGAGATAACAGATTGGTACTTGATACTGTTCTGACTTAGATCTTCTGGAATATTCACAATTCGGCACCATTTTTCATCGGCAACGCCTTGACCGGGCATCCCCCAAATCGCACCATTCAATAATTGATTTGTATCTAGTGAAGCGAAATCGATGAGAGTGTCGCTATTAAGCTGACCTAGATCCAAATCGATCTTTCCAGATGAAGTGTTCAACTCAAAGATCGAGGCCCCAACCTCCTTAGCTGCTGCGTTAATTTTGTCGCGCTGTAATAATTCCCAAGAATCACCAAACCGCTCTTTTGACTGCTCTCCATAAGCTTGAGCGATAAAATCGTAAGTAGGTAAATTAGACTCTATCCCGCTCCCATCTTTGGAAACTACGCTGCCAACGGTTTTAAATTCCAACGAACTGTCGAACACCGCATCATTAAACACATACGATCCCAAGTGCTCACTAGAACAAGAGTTACTTTGCATATCGTATCGATATTCAGAAATTGTACCGTCCACAAGTAATTGATGATTCTTCCTTTGCGCGCTTAATCCTGTGGTTTCGTAACAGTGCCAATCGTTAACAAAGTTGCTGCCATTATCGATAACGATTGTTGGTACAGCGATAGTCACATCAACCTTCTGAGTATCTCCACTCTTGAACGCAGGCAGCTCATTTTTGACGGTAATAGATGAGAAATTTCTGATTGGATCCGTTTCTTCGATAAAACCTTCGATAGCAAAAATCATATTGTTGCTAAGAGCTTTAATGTCAGGCTGCTGAGAGGTAGATGATGAGCCGGTATTACTCGGATTACTTGAATTACTTGGATTACTTGGATTACTTGGATTACTTGGATTACTTGGAACATTAGCGTTATTAGACGTTGTGCTGTCACCTCCTGATGAACTTTCTCCTCCACAACCTGTAATAATCAGTGCTAGAAGGGCGACTGCCGAGATATTTTGTTTTTTCATGAGTTAATCCTTAAGCATATATTTATCTTAATGTAAGGATGTTGCCTCATAGAACGAACTTAAATTTCAGACCAATGTCAGAGCCCCAAATACTGACACCGATTTAACATTTTATAAGATATTGTCAATTTAACGTTCGACCTATAAGCCAATGAACTCATTCAGTATTTTCCTTAGGCCTTCCGTTTTATAGCCAGTTACAGTTCGGTAAATTGATTCTCAACACAAGGTGACGACGATTTGAAATACACCTTAACGTTCGAGTAGGAAAAACTTAGAAATATAGAAAAGCACCAAAAGATAAGTCTCGTCATTGCTTGTCACCAAATGGCCATTCTTCAAATGCTGCGCCCCATATGATGACCCCATCAGCGACACACACTCATTTCCAAAAGGTGCAGACTATGAAAAAGCTAATCACTAACGCGAACGTATTTAACGGTGTTGATAACAACTTAATCGAGAACGTATCAATCCTCATCGAAGATAACTTGATCCCTCAGATTGGAGAGATTGACCCAACGATTGCCGATGAAACGATTGATGCTCAAGGCGGTACAGTCATGCCAGGCCTGATTGATGCACACGTTCATATCACTTTATCTGCACCATTCAATGTCATTGATACCATGACGCGTGAAGAAGTGGCGATTCGCTCAGCAAAGATTTCAGAAGAGATGTTAATGCGCGGTTTTACTACCATTCGCGACGTGGCGGGTAATACGCTTGGCCTTAAAAACAGCATCGACAAGGGCTATGCCACTGGCCCACGTATTCTTCCGTCAATGGCGGCTATCTCGCAAACTTGTGGTCACTCAGATTACCGTCAAAACCAAGCACAAGAGCGTTTAGCAAACGGCCATGAAGATTCACCAATGATGAAGCAAGGCTCAATGAAAGTGGCCGATGGGCGTTCAGAAGTATTGAAAGCGGTGCGTGAACAGCTATTCATGGGCGCATCACAAATCAAGATCATGGCTGGCGGTGGCGCATCTTCAACCTTCGACCCGCTAGACACATTGCAATTTACATCAGACGAGATGAAAGCCGCAGTTGAGGCCGCTTCAGATTACGGCACTTATGTCGCTGCGCACATCCACACCTCTGATGCGATGCGCCGAGCAGCTGAAGCGGGCGTGATGTCTTTCGAACACGCGACCATCATGGACGACGACATTGCCGAAATCATTAAAGAGAAAGGCATTTGGGTGATTCCTTCTTACTTTACCTCTTCATTGATTGCAGAGCGTAAGATCCCGCTGCCAAATGAAGAGACATACCGCAAGACAGAACGCGTAGGCAAAGCGATGTTCAAGTCAGCAGAACTGATTAAGAAATACGACATCCAGAACATCGCTTTTGGCACTGACTGTGTAGGTGAAACCAACGTTCACGCGACACAATTGAATGAACTTGGTGCGATTGAGCAAGTATTCGATACCATCACCGCGCTTCGCATGGCGACATCAAACTGTGGTCGCTTGTTCGAAATGTCGACCTACCAACACCCATACCAAGAAGGCAAGTTAGGTCAGATCGTTGAAGGCGCGTATGCCGACCTATTGATCATCGATGGCAACCCACTGGAAAGTGTTGCATGTGTGGCGAACACAGAGACACAAAAACTGATCATGAAAGACGGCAAGGTGTACAAAAACACGCTTTAACCTCGAAAAGCGCTCGTCCATTCACCATAAAAGCAACAAATCTAAAGCAAATAACCGAGATGACTAACTTGGTTGTTTGCTTTTCTTTGAATCGCCTAAAACTGATCTCGCTTTCGACCAACAAACTCTGACAACAACTCGATTCTATTTTAGATCAGCATAAATTGTGGTTGGAAAACCAAGGCGGCGAACGAGCACAATTAGGTAATACCGATCTAAGTAATCTAGCGCTTCAAGATGTTGACCTTCGTTGCGCCAACCTGATACGTACTGATTTTAGTGGCGCCGATTTATCGGGTGCGAACATGAATGAGGCTGACATCACCTATGCCAATTTCAGCCACGCGAACCTCAACAATACGAGCTTCCGCGATGCTGACCTACGTAACGCCAACATGAGTTACGCCCAAATGCTCAACGTCGATTTACTGCGTGCCGACTTGTTTCGCACTGACTTCAGCAATGCTCAAGTTAATGACTCTGCTTTCAAACGAAAAGACACAGGCAATACCATTATTGAGCTGCGAGATCCTACCCGACAGTGTCTCTCTGCCAAGTAGGCTCAAACAGCGATGATCTCCAATGCGCTGATATTGTTGCATATTCATTCGATTATTCGATAAATACCGAATTGGACTGGGCACTCACCTACTGAACTCAGGTCGTAATAGCAGATCTCGCACCCCATATCACTAAGCATCGAACGACATTGTTCTTACTTGGTTTTTTGTTCTTACATATTTTCGATTCTCATGTATTATGTGCGCCCATAATTGTATGACAAATATGTAGCGCCGTTTCTGTATGACCAAAGCCACCAACCACGCGATTTTGCTCTTAGTATTCGCCAACCTGCTCGCCTCCTTTTCAGACGTTTCACTAAAAGTACTGAATGGCGAAGTGCCCACGTTCCAATATGTGTTTATCCGCCAGCTATTGAGCGTGATGTTGCTGCTTCCTTTTTGGCTAAAGCTACCCAGAGAGACGCGCATGCAAGGTGGCTGTCGCATCAACTTCTTACGGGCTCAATTCATCCTAGTAGGTAGTGGCTGCGCAATGATTGCCATCACACACCTCACCTTGGCGACCGCAAATGCGATGTTCTATGTTGGGCCCATTCTTATGCTCCCGCTTTCTATTGTTTTACTGAAAGAGAAGCCGACATCATCAAAAGTGGTCGCGACACTGATTGGCTTCGTGGGTGTGTTAATCGTGTTGCGTCCAGAGCAATTTCACTGGGCCGCTATTGCGGGCTTAGGCAGTGCGCTCGCGATGGGTGTCGGCAATATTTTGATTAAACGTCTTCACGCAGAACAACACATTATCTCGACACTATTTTGGACCAGTGTGATGACTCTACCGCTGGCGTTGGCTCTTGCTCTGCCTGCATGGGCGGCGATTGAATGGCGTCATGTTGGGTGGATTATGGCAATCAACCTATTCGTTCTGGGGTACCATGCCCTTGTGGTGGTCGCTTATAAAAAAGCGCCAGCAAACCAAATTGCTCTCGCAGAATATTCGGGGTTGGTGTTTGTGACCCTATTTGGCGTGATGTGGTTTGACGAGATTCCAGACATGTTGACCCTTGTCGGTATTAGCCTGATCGTCATTCCTATGATGCCAATAAAATGGAAGAAGTATTTCAGTAGGCCAAACCAGACGGCCCTTGATATAGAAGCTAATCAGCCTAAGCCTTAATCGTCGGCAGCATCATTACTGCGCATCGAGCTAACCCACTTTCGACCTATTCAAATGAGAAAAGGGACCGGTATTTCTACCCGTCCCTTTTTATTTTCGTTTGTGTAAGGTATTACTTAAGCTTGAACACCAACACTTTGTTGTATGCCGTTACCATCAGTAAATCTTGCTGTTTCCCGCCAATTTCTAGATTGCTGATATGGCCCGCATCGATAGCAATGAAGTCTATTTGCTTACCGTCTTTATCGAACACACCCACGCCACCATGCGCTGCAACAAAGAGGTTGTCATCGGCATCAACAGCAACGCCATCAACCATAGGTTCAGAGCCAGACTCCGCTTTCACTTGAGCAAATTGCGTCTTATTGCTGAGTGACTGTCCATCAACATCAAATCGGTATACCCAGCCATCAGATGTGTCGGCAACGTATAACGAAGATTCATCAGAAGAAAAAGCGATGCCGTTTGGTAACTTGAACTCTCCAGTGATCAACTTTAGATCACCATTTAGGTAACGATAAACGCCATTAACCGCTTGCTCTGGTTCTGCCTTTGCTGGGCCGTAACCTTGGATACCAAACGGAGGATCGGTAAACCACACGCTTCCATCGCTATTAACGGTTAAATCGTTCGGGCTATTAAGCAGCTTGCCGTTATACGTTGCAGCGACAATCACTTTCTCTCCGTTGCCCTGACGGTACGACAGCTTTCTATCATGGCGGGCAGCCCACAGGTTGCCTTTGGCATCAATATCGAGACCATTGGCATAGCCAGAATTGTCATCAAAAACGCTCAACTTGCCGTTAAGGTCGTAAGAATAGGTTGTGTTATTTGGAATATCGCTAAACAAGAAACGTTGATGTTCCACATCCCATGTAGGGCCTTCAACAAAGCCGAATGAGTCTCCAACCAATGTTGGGTTGCTTTCTACAACAGAGGCAGCTGAAACATTCATAGAGGCAGCCATTGCAGCGGTAATAAGTAGTAATTTGTTCATTGTTCTTCTCCTTTCTGTTTACGTTTTGAATCTTAGTTTCTTGAAGGAGTGAGAAAAACAGTACAAAATGACTTAACTGTTTACTAAATGGTGTTAATGATGAATTTGATTTATATGCAGACCTTCTTGACTGTCGCCGAAGAGCTAAGCTTCACCAAGGCCGCTGAAGTATTGGATGTGTCAAAAGGTTTGGTGTCTCGGCATGTACAACGACTCGAAGAAACATTGAACTCTAAGCTGTTTCACAGAACGACTCGTTCTATCAGCCTCACAGAAGTGGGTGAAGAGTTGTATTCGAAAGCGAAGCAAATTCAACTATTAGCAACCGAAGCGGAAATGCGTGTCTTAGACATGACGCAGGAAGTGGCGGGCGATTTAAAAATTACCGCACCGATAGAGTTTGGGCGTGCGCTTTGTCGTCATATCATCCCTACTTTCAAGCAAGAGTATCCAAAAGTGGATTTGATTCTCGACTTTGGGCCGATGAAAAAGAAGATAGAGTCTGGCGACTTTGACATTGCTTTCCGAGCCTACGATGAACTCCCTAATGATGTGATTGCCAACGATCTCGGGCACATCCGCAATGTTCTCGTTTGCAGTGCAGGTTACGCATCGACTAACCCACTCATTACCACCAAAGACATCCATAAATGCAGCTTCATTCTTAACAGTCAAAATGAACGTTGGAATCAGCTGGAGTTGATCAATGGCGAACAAACCTACCATGTTGAAGTAACCGGAAGCGTTAGCTCGAATACCTACAGTTCAATTTTAGAGTTAGCGATGCAAGGGATAGGTGTCGCCAGCTTGCCGTTCTATCAAGTTGAAGAGCAGCTCAAAAAAAGTGAGCTTATTCACGTGTTCCCAGAATGGTCGATTAAAGCCCAAAAGCTAAGCCTTATCTATGCTCAAAGAAGAGTAACACCGCAGAAGTTGGTCACTTTTAACCGAGCGGTAAAAGAGTGGCTGGAATCGAATAACGCTTATACGTTGTGAGTTTTAGAACGCTAAACCTTTCAATTGGAACGTATGTGCGTTCCATTCATATCAGGCTCAATCGCAGTGCTTTCAATAGCTGATAGGCTGCCGTGTATTCGTCGATTTTGAAACACCCTCCCCCTCTAACTCCCCCTCAAGTTGAGTTCATCGCCCCCCTTTAGATTGACGACCGAGGGGGAGAACCTTCTTTGGCGCTGAATGTGTAAATGCACATGCCGCCATCGGCATTCTGTTCCTCCCCTTTCCACGAAATCATAATGGGTCGAAAATACGGATTAAGGGGAGATTAGGAGGGAATTTGAGGTTGGTGTGATTACCGAGGGAGGTTGGGCTAACACGGATTTGCCCCATTGTTGGTTAGAGTTCGAGATAGTAAATATCGTGTTTATATATATTAACCCTATAAGAGGTAATCCGACCGAGTCTACCCTTCAGAATTTCTCAGATATGCAGTATCGACCATAGGGATATTTAAAACTTTTGAGTTAATTTTATGCGGTGAAGAAAGGCGTTACTATATATGGAGTACTTTTGGTACTTTAGCTGAGAATTCATGCCGCCTAGCATGTTCAAATAGCAAGGCGGCAATAGACTTTTGAACGAAATGTTAGTTCGCTTCGACGCCATTGATGAATGTCTTCCCAAGTGATTGCTTGATCGTTGTGGTGTAGTTACCTGACTCTTCTTCGTTCCACAGTCTGTCCAATGCGTTTTGGTTGATTTCAAGTAATTTAACTAGCTTTGGTGTGATAGTGACATTGAAGTCAACTTTAAGGGACTTCTCAAATGCCTCTTCTGATTCTCGGTTAGTTAAGCCTTTATAATTTTTAGGCATTATTTCAATTTCTCCATCGGAACTTGAGTCATTAACGAAGATGTTGATATTCTCGAATTTGATCCCATTACCTATTATGGATTTAAAAGCAGCCTCAATTGTTTCCTCTGTAGGATTTCTTTCAATCAAACCGATGAAGCTATTAAGCTCTTGAGTATTAACTCCTTTAATCTCACCACTTAAGCCAAGTTTGTTCGATAGTTGGGTGATGTTTGGAGATTGAAGATCTAGTGAGTCAACTTTCCAATCAAGCTTCAGGCTCGTATTGTCTTCAATTGTAATTGCTGAATGAAACTTCGCGTCTTTGAAGCTAAATCCACCAGATCGATCGTTGAAACCTCCATCATTTGCAATTATTTCAGTATTATGGGTGTCATTAGTGATATTTGACTTAAGCTCAATGCCGTTTATATAGGCCTGTTCTCTTCTTTCAGAGATTCTAATTCCGTCAATTTTTGTGGATGTAGTGAAGGCTTCTTTATTGCCTTTAAACAGAATCTCAACATCGCCAAGTTTGAAGTTGCTTGAGCGGCCTGTATTGATTTCTCCAAGTGAGAAGTTGCTTTGTAGATCTAAAGACTGATTGCTGGTATCGAATGTGTATTTTATGCTTTCATTTAAGCTTGCTACCTCTCTGATTAACGTTGAGGTAAGTCCTTTATCCTTCGGGAGACTAAAATTACCTTCAACGCTAAGTCCGAATGGCGCAACCGTTGCTGTGTGGCTTAGGTAGATTGGTTCAGGAAGTCTTTTTGAACCATTGTTTATGTAGATAGCGAAATTCTGCTTGATATTGTTATTGTTGATTTCCGTATCGATCAGTTGGGCATCAATGAATTGGTTTTTTAGTCCAATTAGTGAGCTTTCAACTTCACTGGTCACAGTTTCTGCTGCATTCTTAATCAACATGTTATTGGCAACCAAGGCACCACCACCGATGATCGCTGTACAGCTGATTGCAATTAAAGTTTTTTTCATCTTTGCCTCTGATAAATATAGGAATCAATTAGTTATGCTATTTTATATGAATTCAGTTGCTTTCGCACCATAAACCAATTCTTCCCATTAGCGCTCAACAATTACTTTGTTATACCTGTAGTTATTCATTAAATACTAATTTAGAAAAGTCACTGACACGGAATTGTCCAGAAACGTTTTTAAAATTGATCAAACTCTATTGTCCTCCGACAACAATGGCTAGATATAGAGCGAGCATAGGGTCAGATAGAGTTTAAAAGTAGGTAGTGGTTAGGGGGGAGTTGGTGATCTTAATTACACATCCCTGTGTAACGTATTTTGAATGTCAGCTGGCTTTAAAGAGCTTCATAAATTGACTAAAGCGTGGAATCAGGTTTTGCACAGTCGGCGCATCTGGAATCTCATTTACAAAAATCATAAAGCGCTGTGCTTTACTTTTATCACCTTGAGCAGTCCCTGCTAGTATTGCTTGAGCTAAAATTACATGCTCAGCGGTAACGTCCTTATTCGAAAATTCGTGAATCAACATAGAAAATCCTAATAAGTATAAATACGGATATAATAATACAATATATTGATGTTTATATCGATAGCTTATGGCATTCATCAATGTCAGATTTGTGTAAAAACAATACTGGACAGTGAGCTTAGTGACTTTTCATACTTATGCTAATTCGTGATTTGCTAATACTTGGTTCTTCGAAACTCATTTATGTCCAGAAGCTTCGTAGGATGAATTTTTACCTTTGGCACTTCCTATCTCGAAAGTGCCTTAAACGTTTCATTAGGTATGGCACGAGTAATACAACTAGCTAATGTGAAAAACAGGCACATTACTCACCAAACAGCGATAAAAAAAATTCGTTTCCAACTTTTGAAATAGACCCAGTAAAGCGCAGTGTTATTTTTTGTTATTGTGGATCTACATGCCCAGAACAAGTATAGGACTGACCATCAACACCACGAATTGCGATCTGGTAGTTCAGCGCCAATCCATTACCAACGATGTCTGACAGGCCCTCAGTTTCTGGATTGTTCATACGATCGTGGTACATCTGACAAACGTGTTCTTCACCATGCCATTTTGATTGCACCTCTTCGATTCCATCAGCCTCGATGTCTACGCGAGCAACTCCATTTGTGCGCTTTGCTGCTTTGGTCGTGATGATCGTCGTCGTCATTGATGTATAACGGATACCATCGATTTTCGAACTGGCTTCGGTAAGTTGGTCGTGGTCTGCGTGTGTGATAATTGGGTCAGACACGAAGGCGTTCGCAGCCTTTACCTTTAAGCTGGTACAGCCAGTAATTGTCATAAGTGCAAGTGCGATAGCTGTTAAACCAATAGTTTTGATTGAGGTCATTTCATTGTCCTGTTAGTCATTCTGTCTGGGATTTACTATAAACAATAAAACACTGTATTATTAGTTCAAGCTATGAATACTAACTTACCGAGAATGGAAGGCCGCGACTAGGATTGGTTACTTGTTTAAGGCTGCTCTAAGCCTAACTCTTCACGTGGTTGGTCGTGAATGTCCTTGGGGGTTCGTGTCATAAAGAGCTATGTTAGATCCGGGTTATCCATAAACTTTGTCAAATTAGAAAAAACGTAACTCAACTTTATCCAAACCCAATTCAACACACCCAAAACAAAAAGGGATTAGTATCTCTACCAATCCCTTCACTACTTATTTATAAAGTAACGGCTCTTACTCTCTACAAACTCTCAATTGCCTTTTGTACCGCAGGGCCAATCTGACGCTTACGCGAAGTGACGCCTTCTAGGGTCAGCATATCGCTTGTTGGTTCAGCGTTGAAAGCCGATTTAATCACTTGATAGTCGCTTTCATCCACCCACAATAAGTTAGCTTCTTTGTTCTTAGTGTCTGTGATAGAGAAGAACAGATGGTCCAAGCCGTTCTCTTCTTTGTAGGCTTTCATAGCCGCCAAAAGCTCATCTTTACGGTCAATCAGTTGTTGAGCCGTTAGCGTTTCAGCGACACCGATACCCACCTGTTTGCCACCGTATTTAAAGTTTTTGTAATCCAGCGTCAGAATGGTTTCAGAAGAAAGGTGACTGAGATCCGACTTAGCAATCAGCATCTGTTGACCGAAATCTTCGATATCTGAAATACCTGCAACTTTTGCCAGCTTTTCAGCATACTCACGATCATGCTCAGTAGTGGTTGATGATTGGAATACCACGGTATCAGAGAGAATTGCGCCTAAGCCTACACAAGCAAGGTGCTTAGGTAGTGTCACATCCAGCTTTTCAGCGTTGTCAGCCAGAATAGTTGCAGCCGATCCCCAACCTCGAATATCCATCTCGACAATCTGTGGGGTGTTAATCGGTGAGCCACCAATAGCGTGATGATCAACCACAGCAACAATCGATGCTTGGTCGATAGTTGGTGCTAGTTGAGTGACTTGATTGAAATCCACCAGCCCCACTCGATATGAAGAGTAATCTGTCTCTACGCGGGGAGATTCAGCATTACAGTAGTTCAAGATGAAGGTGGATTCTGGATTGATAGGCTCTGGTACTGTCGCTGTACCGCCATAGATATGAGCCGCGAGCATCGCAGACATTACCGTGTCGCTGTCTGGGCTTAGGTGCCCTGTCCATACGAGATCTTCACTGTTTTCATTAGCAGATTGTTGCAAGCTAAAAGCAAAACTTGCTGAACTGAAAGACATAATTACGGCTGCAACGACAGGGGTTAGCTTCACGGGTATTTCCTTATTTGAATTCGATATAGAATCACATAAGCTAAACACCAAAAATTTCAGAACCGTGTCACTAATATTTCAGATTTACTTCAGTGAGTAACGAAATGTAATTTCCCTCACTTCGAGAGTCTTCTTCTCCTATCAATTGTACCTCCCCCTTTCTATTACACGCCCGCCACAACCAATTTTGGATTAGTTCAGCTTTTCATTATTTCACAATGAATTTCAATGAACCCTAATAACAAGAAAGCTAAGACACTGATTTATTGACCACATAACATCATCAAACCACATATTAGAAATAAGATAATCTTATTAAAAATGGATTATCGAAAGGCACAAAAAAGGCTACAAAGCAGCCTTATTGAGTAAGCATAAATGAGCTATTGATTCACCGATATCGAGGTTCTGTTCCTCCCCTTTCCCACTACTGGTAAGGGATCGTAGATGTACACCAAGGGGAGGTTAGGAGGGGATTCTAGTGTTTATATCGAAAGGTATTACTATCATCAACAATCTCGATTTTAACAGGCACGGTGCCTTGTTTAACGTTGCCGATTTTTGCAAATGCCTTGTGCGACAGGTCGATCACTCTGCCTTTTACATAAGGGCCTCGATCATTAATTTTCACATCAACATACTTGTTATTGTCTGTATTGGTCACTCTCACGATAGTCCCGAATGGCAAGGTTTTATGAGCCGCAGTATTCGCATTCATATTATACGTCTCACCACTTGCTGTGAGCCTTCCATGGAATTTATCGCCATACCAAGAAGCTTTACCAGCAAGAGCATGTGACTTGGCATATTCCTTTGTTTTAGAACTGCCGACAGCCGACGTTGAGGTGCATCCGGCTAATATCATAAGGATAAGAGCGGTAAAGATAATATGTAATTTTTTCATGTGGTTTGTGCGCGCTAATCTCTGCATGTTTCTCTATTTTCGTTGTTGTTGGTTAGCAATATAATGCTGAGTATAGTTACTGCTCAGCCAAGGCTACCATTCGGTATGATGACGGAATGTTTTCATGAACGACACTTTCTTCCGTCATATTCATGAAAGGTTTTATCGTCAAAACGTCAACTTTAACAACGTCTTAAATTTGTATCTTTCTTAATCACTTCATGTAGATAAGTCACTCAGCCAAACATCCAAATACAAAAAAGGAATGGTATCTCTACCAATCCTCTCTATGGGATGTTTCGTTTTTCTGCCTATGGTAGGTAGGTGACTGATTACTCGTAATCAGTCACCTACGTTTCTTCTCGGCTGTATAAGTTACGCTTTACTGGTTTGTACCGAACTTGCCACAGGCTTGGTTTTGTTTTCTGGAACCAAAGACATCAGCCCTGTAATCAAAAGAGCAGCAACACCCGACATCGTGACTGGTGAGCCAAATATGCTTTGCACTAGCTTGGGGGCTTCTTTCAATAAATCCGGTACCAGCATTACCCCCAGCCCTAAACCTAATGAGATAGCAATCGTCATGATTCTGCGACGATCAAGCTTCTCACTAGCGATAATCTTGATGCCCGCCGCAGCAACCGTACCAAACATTACCAATGTCGCTCCGCCTAATACAGGCTTTGGAATCGTAATTAATACCGCGCCTAAGATGGGAAATAACCCTAACAGAAAAAGAATCGCGGCAATGAAGTAGCCGATGTAGCGACTCGCGATCCCCGTAAAATGGATCACACCGTTGTTCTGGCTGAAAGTCGTGTTCGGAAAAGTATTGAATACCGCTGCGATGAGCGAGTTCACACCGTCACCTAGCACGCCAGCCTTGAGTCGATTGATGTATTTTGGCCCCTTAACTGGCTGCCCTGAGAACATACTGTTGGCGGTAAGGTCACCCGTGGTTTCAATAACGGTAATCAAGTAAATAAAAGCGATAGGCAGGAAGGCTTGCCAATCAAAAGCGAAGCCATATTTAAATGGGACAGGAATACTCAATAGCGGTTGAGAAGCAAAAGAAACCATAGACGCTTTACCCATCAAAATGGCCACGCCCCAGCCAACTACCAACCCAACTAAAATCGACGACAACCTAACCATATTATTGTTGCTCAGGTTAAGCGCGACTATGGTTCCGAGCACAATCGCACCCAGCATCAGATTGCTTCCAGAGCCAAAATCTTCGGCGCCAACACCACCAGCAATATCTGTGACGCCAACTTTAATCAAAGAGATACCAATCGTGGTGATAACGATTCCGGTCACAACGGGCGTGATCACCACTTTCAGCTTTTCGATAAAACGCGATAGGACAATTTCGACAAATGCACCAAAGAAGCAGACACCAAAAATGGTGGCGAGCATTTCATCCGGCCCACCTCCATTTGCTTTAACAAGAAAACCCGCACCTAACACAGAACCTAAGAACGCAAAGCTGGTTCCTTGGACACAGATCATCCCTGCGCCAACTGGCCCTATTTTTCTCGCTTGAATGAAGGTACCGACCCCAGACACCATGAGTGCCATGCTGATCAGATAAGGAATGTGCTCACCCAACCCAAGCACACCGCCAATAATGAGTGTGGGCGTGATAATACCAACGAAACTGGCTAATACATGCTGCAACGCTGCGTAACTGGCTGCTTTAACTGATGGTCGATCGTCTAATCCGTAGATCAATTCACTGTTCTGTTCCATGTGACTTCCTTTATGTATTTTTTATTGTATACAATTTACACAAAGGCAATAGAGCAACATATATGCCAATGGTTTAACATCATATTTATCAATCAGTTAAGTTTTCAATCAGTCCAACATTGCACTATAGAGCAACAATGTCGGCTTGTTTTAGTGCAACCGATAGTTTATCCGATGTTCCTAAATTAAGCCCTACAGACACAAAAAAAGGATTGGTATTGCTACCAATCCTCTTTAGGGGGTGTTTCGGTTTTTCTACCTATGGAAGGCAGTAACGCTATTACTCGTAATCAGTCGCGTAAGTGTCTTCGTATGTGTGCGAGTAGAATTCGAACAGGTTGCCAAACGGGTCTTCTAGGTAAACCATTTGTGCTTGTTTTAGTTCGTCTTCTGGGTGGTAACGCATGATGTCCATACGGACCTTACCGCCAAACTCTTCAACACGTTTAATCGCTGAATGAAACTGCTCTTTTGGAAGCTGTAGACAGAAGTGGAAGATACCTAGACGTGAGAAATCAACTTCGTGACGCTCTTGGCGCTCTTTCATTTCGAACAGCTCAACACCGATACCATCAGATGTTACTAGGTGTGCAATGTTGAAGCCTTTAAAGCCTTCACCAAATACTGCGATACACATACGGCCGATTGCTGATTCGCGCTCTTCCAAAACCTTAGTGTTGTTCATTACGATTCTTAGACCCAGAGCCTTAGTGTAAAACTCGACTGCTTTGTCCATGTCGCCAACCATGATGCCTACGTGATTCATTTTCATAACTTGCTCCAAATTCGTTTTTAATTCTGTGCGTTTCGAAGACTGGCTTCGATGTTTCGTTTCGATGAAGAGAGTATATGGAGATGTGACGATTAACTGAAATTATCATAAATTATATTAATGATAATTTTTTGTTATTTACAGATTGGTATAACAACTCAACTCAACTCGCGTAAAGAAACCGTACTTCCCCTTACCTACATAGATACTGAACCAAATACTGCTTACCTAAATAGAGAACAACCTAAAAAGCATAGCTACTCAAATTGGGGTTGCTGATGTTTGATGGCTTTTGTTAATCGTTTTTGTTGATAGCTTTTACCGATAGTCCTTTCCTTTCGAAGATAGGATTCGCCTATTGAATCTATAGAAATGTCCGATTTCACTAATTTTCGGTGGCAATGCAATATATCTACATCGACGCGGGATAGCGTTAAACACTATAAATTAGAAAGAGAGTCAAATCATGATCAACACAGAAATCAAACCATTCAACGCAACAGCATTCAAAAACGGCGAATTCGTAGAAATCACTGAGCAAGACGTTAAAGGCAAGTGGGCTGTATTCTTCTTCTACCCAGCAGACTTCACGTTTGTATGTCCAACTGAGCTAGTTGACCTACAAGACAAATACGCAGAGCTTCAATCTCGCGGCGTAGAAGTTTACTCAGTATCAACTGACACTCACTTCTCTCACAAAGCATGGCACGATACTTCTGACAAAATCGGCACTATCGAATACTTCATGGTAGGCGACCAAACTGGCAACATCACAAATAACTTCAACGTTATGCGTGAAGGTCAAGGCCTTGCAGACCGTGCAACGTTCCTAATCGACCCTGAAGGCGTTATCCAAGCAATGGAAATCACAGCTGAAGGCATCGGCCGTGACGCAGAAGACCTACTACGCAAGGTTAAAGCAGCACAATACGTAGCCGCTAACCCAGGTGAAGTTTGCCCAGCTAAATGGAAAGAAGGCGAAGAGACTCTAGCTCCATCTCTAGACCTAGTAGGCAAGATTTAATCTAAGCCTAGCTAACAAGAATAGCTAAACGGTTCTACAGGCGCGCTTCGGCCCCCCTCCTAAAGGGCAGTCGCGCGCCACCCTTTCAAAACATCAACACCACAATATTTGCCGACTTGCGCCCCCTTTTTATTTTCCTTTTTCAGCAAGAAGGTATTGGTCAATACCAAGACACAGAATTTAAGAGCAGGCACGATTATGTTAGATCAAGCAATGAAGCAGCAGCTAAAAGCATACCTAGAAAACCTAAAAACCAATGTTCAGTTAGTGCTTAGCCTGGATGGCAGCGACACCGCGAACAAACTTCAAGATCTGGCGAATGACATCTCGTCTTTAACCGATAAAATTGAAGTGACTCGCGATGACAGCGCAAGCACTCGCAGCCCTATCATGCAGGTCGTGAACCAAGAGAAAGGCACCGCGATCGGTTTTGCCGGTTTGCCAATGGGTCACGAATTTACGTCACTGGTTCTAGCACTGCTTCATAGTGGTGGTCACCCTATCAAGCTTGAAGCGGACGTAATCGAGCAAATTAAAGAACTCGATCAAGAGCTTAATGTAGAGATTTTTATCTCGCTCTCATGCCAAAACTGTCCAGAAGTGGTTCAAGCCTTCAATATGATGTCGGCGATTAATCCTCTGGTTAAGACAACGATGATCGACGGCGCAGCATTCCAAGATGAAGTGAAGTCTCGCGACATCATGGCAGTACCAAGTGTATTCGTTAATGGTGAGCTATTTGGTCAAGGCCGTATGTCACTGGCTGAAATCCTTAACAAGGTTGATTCAGGCGCAGCGGAAAAGAAAGCAGCAAACCTAAACCAACAAGCACCGTTTGATGTATTGGTTGTCGGCGGCGGCCCTGCAGGTTCTTCAGCGGCAATTTATGCTGCACGTAAAGGCATTCGTACTGGTGTGGTTGCTGACCGATTCGGCGGCCAAGTGATGGACACCATGGCGATTGAGAACTTTATCTCAGTGAAAGCAACCACCGGCCCTAAATTAGTGGCAAGCCTTGAAGAGCACGTAAAAGAGTACGGTGTTGAAGTAATGACTGAGCAGCGCGCTGCAAACATCATTGCGGCAGAAGACACTGAAGACGGTTACATCCACGTTGAGCTAGAGAGCGGCGCAACACTACGAGCTCGCACGGTTATCACAAGTACAGGTGCTCGCTGGCGTGAAATGAACGTTCCGGGCGAGCAAGAGTACCGCAACAAAGGTGTTGCTTACTGCCCACACTGTGACGGTCCATTGTTCAAAGGCAAAAAAACAGCGGTTATCGGTGGTGGTAACTCAGGCATTGAAGCGGCAATTGATTTAGCGGGTATCGTTGAACACGTAACCGTACTTGAATTTGCAGACACATTGCGTGCCGACCAAGTGCTTATCGACAAAGCGAACGCAACACCAAACATCGAAATCATCAAGATGGCACAAACAACGCAAGTGATTGGTGATGGCAACCGTGTAACCGGTCTGGAATACAAAGACCGCAACACCGATGAACTTAAACAGATTGAACTCGCAGGTATCTTTGTTCAAATCGGCCTGATGCCAAACAGCGAATGGTTGAAGGGTTCGAAAGTTGAGCTCTCACCACGCGGTGAAATTGAAATTAACGCTCATGGCGCAACATCAATGAAAGGTGTATTCGCGGCGGGTGATGTAACGACAGTACCTTACAAACAGATCATCATTGCGATGGGTGAAGGTGCAAAAGCAAGCTTAGGTGCATTTGACCACCTAATTCGTAACTCAGCTCCAGTTAAAGAGGCAGAAACCGCTTAATCTTTACACTGAAAAGCTTAAAGCT
The DNA here is from genome assembly GCF_041467655.1 of Vibrio sp. 10N.247.311.49. Classification (NCBI taxonomy): domain Bacteria; kingdom Pseudomonadati; phylum Pseudomonadota; class Gammaproteobacteria; order Vibrionales; family Vibrionaceae; genus Vibrio; species Vibrio sp. 10N.247.311.49. The sequence continues at coordinate 199,840 of NZ_JBFSVA010000001.1, read as the reverse complement.
TTTAACTCAAGTTCCTTAAATATTTGTTAACTTAATTCTTTACTGTTAACGACTTAGTCGACATTTAGACGCCACTCCTATGGATTTAGGAGTGGTTTTTTTCTTTGTGATTTACGCCGGTTGATAAAGCATAAAGGCAACCACCATCGCTAAGCTTCCGCCCAAGCAACGGTTCACAAACATCATCTGTTTTGGTGATTGCAGTAGCTTTTTAAGCATAGTGCCGCAATACGCCCACACCAACATGCACGGTACACCGGTAATCACCATACCCGCGATAATGGTCACGACTTGAATCAAGTAATCGGCATTCGGAGTGATGAACTGCGAAAACACGGTTAATGACGCTATCCAACCTTTAGGATTTAACACCTGCACCAACACACCCGACACAAAGCCTGAACGATTGTCGGTGGTGCTTTCTTCGATTTGCATATTCGCAATCGACCACGCCATGAACAGCAAATAAGCCGCACCCGCGTATTTCAAAATGCTGTATAGCTCTGGGTAAAGGGTAAATAGGCTCACCAAACCGACACTAGAACCCGCCAGTACGATGATGATGCCAACAGCGTTCCCAGAGATAAAAGGTAAAGTCGCAGCAAATCCATAACGACTTGAAATCCCAAGTAATGCGATATTGCCTGCCCCAGGGGTAATTGCAATTGATGTTGAAAATAGCAAGAACGCCAGCATTAATTGAGAGCTCATTTCCTCTCACTCCTAATAAGTAAAGTATTTATAGGGAGAGAGTTTACAGATTCGACTAGGAATTAAATTGCTATATAGGCTAATATTAATCCAAATTTGAGCAAGACTTTTCTAAAATAGCCATGAAACAGAAAGAATCCACCAAAGAAGTGTTAGATGACACAGATATCGCCATCTTAGAACATATCCAACAAGACGGACGCATGAGCAACAGCAAGCTCGCAGAGAAGGTCAACCTCAGCGAAACCCCATGCTGGCGTCGTTGGAAACGCATGGAAGAAACTGGCTATATCGATGGTTACGCCGCTAAGCTGAATCGTAAGAAATTAGGCTTTCATGTGGCTGGTTTTACCCTTGTAACACTAGGCAATCATGAAGTTGAAAACACAGAACCGTTCGAAGAGTTTGTCGCGGTAACCGATTGGATTCCAATGTGTCACTGCATTGCAGGCGGCGCCGATTACATGGTGCAAGTGTTGGCGAAAGATTTAGAAGAGTACTTTGAGCGTATTAGCTCGATCAGAAGAGTCAAAGGCGTGAGCGCGATTCAGTCGAACATCTCAGTAAAAGAGTTGAAAAACAGCTATCGATTACCGCTTTCAGATTAGCTCCCTAAAACACATAAAACAAAAAGCCCAGCCGCGATAGATTTCTAAAGTCTAAGGCTCTGGGCTTAACGTTATTATTTACTGGGTTAACTGGCTTAGCTATTCACAAGGATGAGCTAGATGGATCAAGGCTAAACCACCGAGTGATGTTTCACGATATTTCTTGTTCATGTCTTTACCGGTTTGGTACATGGTTGCGATGACCTTATCGAGTGAGATCAAAGACTTGCTGTTTCGCTTCAATGCCATGCGAGATGCATTAATTGCCTTCATCGCACCCATCGCATTTCGCTCGATACACGGCACTTGAACCAAGCCGCCAATTGGGTCACAAGTCATACCCAATGAGTGTTCCATCGCGATTTCCGCCGCAATACAGATCTGCTCATTGCTGCCACCGCGTAGTGCCGTTAATCCCGCAGCCGCCATAGAGGATGATACGCCTACCTCACCTTGGCATCCTACTTCCGCACCAGAGATCGAAGCGTTAGTTTTGTACAGAATACCAATCGCGCCCGATACCGCTAAGAAATCTTTTAACTGCTTAGTATCCAACTCTTTAATGAAGCGATGGTAATACATCAATACGGCAGGAATAACGCCCGCTGCACCATTGGTTGGTGATGTTACTACTTGGCCACCAGCCGCATTTTCTTCGCTAACCGCAAACGCAAACAAGTTAATCCAATCCATGATTTCCATTGGGTCGTTTTCAACCGCCGCATTCGCTTCGAGCTTCTTAAGCAAATTAGGCGCACGACGAGTTACGTTCAAACCACCATCAAGAATGCCTTCGGTTTCAAAGCCACGCTCCATACAACGACTCATCACTCGCCAGATTTGATCCGCTTTCTCTGAAATAATGTCAGCGCCTTCGAACTCCGCTTCATTTTTTAGAATCATACCACCGAGGCTCATCCCACTATTGTCAGCTTGTTGAAGCATTTCATCGGCGTTTTTGAACGGGAAAGGAACTTCTACCGCTTGGGTTTGAGTACCATTTTGCAGTTCATCAGCAGTTGCGATAAAACCGCCGCCAATCGAATAATAAGTTTCATCGACAATCACGTTGCCACTCTGGTCAAACGCAGTAATCATCATGCCATTTTCATGCAGAGGCAGATTGTCTTTGTGGAACAACATGTCGGTTTCGTAGTTGAAGGCAATGTGCTTGGTGCCCGCTAAATCCATCTCACCACTGTCTACGGCATGACGCATTGCTTGGTTTGCGCTGGTGATTTTGATGGTGTCTGGTTTATTGCCGAGTAGCCCCAATATTGTAGCTCTGTCGGTGTGGTGACCTATGCCAGTCAATGACAAAGAACCGTATAAATCCACCTGAATACGCGTCACTTCTGCGATTTTATCAGCGATTAATTGTGTGAAATGGAAACCCGCAATCATTGGGCCGTTGGTGTGAGAGCTCGATGGCCCAACACCAATTTTGTAGATATCAAAGATCGATAACATAGATATACCAGTAAAAAATCGGTCAATTAAGAAAGAGCGGCATAAAGCCAATCAGGGATAACAGTACAAGCAGCAATCGTCACAACAGCGAACACCAACAAGCCATAATGACTCGCGGTAGGCTTTGCAAACAAATGCTTTTGCTTTTCTATAAATTCATTTTGTTGCTCGGTTACCTCTCCCCAGAAGCGGCTCACAACAACACCTAACACTAAGAAAACCACAGTGCCAATCAAGGCAAACCAAGGCCAAGCTATTCCGCTGTATTTGGCGATGAATACGACGGCCACACTGCCAATACTGCCCGCAATTACGCCTTTCTCGTTTGCTTGTTTGAAGAACAAACCCAAGATGAAAGAGCCAAGGCGAATACCAACAAAAATAGAGGTTAAGCTCGCAATCGTTTTAAGCACTGATTCATTAGAAACAGCCAGTAACGCAGGCACAACAACCGACGCTGCAGCAACCAGGCTCATTTTTCTAGCCACTGATTCATAGTGCGCGTCAGAGGCTTGCTTACGGAAGAAGCGCTTATAGAAATCGAACGTTGCGACCGTCGCCATTGAGTTATAGGTGGAATCCAATGTCGACATTGCCGCAGCCGAAAGTGCTGAGATCACCAAACCAACAATGATTGGGTTGGTATGGTTAAACACAAAATCGAGAATCACTTCGTTGCTGTTTTCAAAACTGCTGTCTTGATAAAAGACACTTAACAGCACCCCCATCACAGCAAAGAACAGATAAACAAAAAATGCGCCGTAGCCACAAAGCAACATCGATTTTTGCGCTGTTTTAACACACTTAGTCGCCAATGTTCTTTGAATAATCAGTTGGTTAGTGCCATACACACTCAGGTGCAAGAAGCTCACAGCCACTACGCCGGCCCACAATGTGGTATCGACGCCTAAGTCAAAATCGAGATTGATGATATTCAAATGTTCAGGAGACAACATCTCGCCCGCATCGATTTTCATCAGCAATAAAACAAAGATCGCAATGCTGCCGATAATCAACACTGCTGACTGAAGCATGTCAGTCCAGATTACAGTCGAGATACCACCCGCATAGGTATACAACGCAGTAAATACGCTGATGTAGATGATCGCCTCAGAGATACTCACTGGCAGCACTTGCACTAAGATCAGGGCTACCGCATACAGAATAACCCCTGCCGAAATACACTGAACCACAATGAACACGATGGAATTGATCGTGCGAGCAACAACGCCAAAGCGGTGCTCTAGGTATTCGTAAATCGAGGTTAGGCCGAGCTTGTAAAACACCGGAACAAAGAAAAGCACAGTGAAAAAGATCACTATTGGATAGTTCAAATGTACGCTCATCGCTTCCATGCCTGAACTATAAACCCAGCCCGGCATGCCAACGAACGTCATTGCGCTGATGTAGGTTGCAAGAATCGACACACCTGCCGTAAACCAACCAAACTGTTTTCCACCAGTCGAAAAGTCGCCACCGACGCTATAGCGCCTATTAACTAAGTAGCTGATAAACAAAGTAGTTAGCACATAAAGAGCAATAACCACAAAACTTGAGTACGTAACCATTTTTAGATTCCGTTTATTGTATGTCGCAATTAATTCGCTGCCAATAGTACTCAAAAATGGATGTTTTCCCTCAAAAACCCACAATAAGTGTGACTATTATCACTAAGATAGACGATTAAACACTCAAACCACCCCACAAAGCACAAAAACCCAGTTAAATGAGATCAAGATCACTAAAATGCACAAAATGGGTACGCACTCATTTTAAAATTGACTTTGATCACGGATCTAATAACCACAAAAATTCTATTATCTCTCCCGAAATGAAGACGGTGTGATGAAGCTAAATAATCAACACACAATAATTAAAACCAAAACCACCCTATATAAAATAAAGGTTTATCGGTCATGACCATTAAAAAACACATGAGCGAAGTTCCTATGATTCAAAGGGTAGCCGCATATCTAGCAATTCTAGTAGGTTACTTTTTTTATTGTTATAACTTTGTAATTATTGACTACGTACGCCCATACATTGTGGAAGAATATGCTGGTATTAGCCTTTCTGATACCGCTCAGTTCTACACTTGGCAGTCTGTTGGTGCTCTGATTGGTGCACTGAGCTGTGCATGGTTCGCAACCAAGTTCGGCAAAAAGTCCACGCTAGTAGCAATTACGGCATTAAACGGTGGTGCAACCATCATCAACATGATGTTTACCGACTACGCCACTTGGGCCGCAATGCGTTTCATCATTGGACTGTCTTTAGGCGGTTACTTCACTGTAGCTGTATCTTTGATGATTGGCCTATTTACACCAACGGTTCGCGGTAAGTTGACTGCTTTTGCTTCTTCAATGTTCTCTGTTGCTTTAGTGGCAATGGGCGCTTACGCAGCCTTCATTACAAGTGTTGATGCACCTTGGCAGAGCCTAATGTGGGTAGGTGGTATTCCACCGCTTGTAGCAGCAGCGTTAATGATCTTTGTATTACCAAGCGACAAAACAGTGATCGCCTACGGTGAAGAAGATCAACAAACCACAACCAATGCAGCTGGTGAAGTAACCGAAGCTAAAAAAGGTTCTTGGGGTGAGATGTTAAGCAAGCCTTACCGCAAAATTACGATTACTTGTTTACTTCTTTCTGGTCTTAACTTCTACGGATTCCAATTCTTCGGTGGCTTTGTAACTACCTACCTGAAAGATGTTCGTATGTTTGATGGTGCAACCATCGGTTTGATCTTCTCTATCTCAGCATTTGGTTCACTCTTCGGTGCTTGGTTCTGGGGATGGGCAGCCGATAAGTACGGTCGTAAGATCAACGCGTTCGGCTTCATCCTCGCAGGTATCATGGTTTCTATCTTCTTTGTCGCACCTGGCGACATGATGATTGGCGGCCTAAACATGCTGGCTCTTCTGGGTCTTATCTACAACTTCGGCCTGTCTGCTTCTGCAGTATGGGGCGGTTACTTCTCTGAATTGTTCCCAGCACGCTTGCGTAGCTATGGTGCAGCTTTATTCCATGGCGGTCGTATTATCGGCATGTGGGCACCAATGGTTCTTATCTTCATCCAAGAGCGTACCGACCTACAAACAGCAATGTGGGGCTCACCAATCGTATGGATTATCGCCGGCCTACTATGGCTAACACTGCCTGAAACTCTAAAAGGTGGCGTCTTCGATAAGAGCAAAAAAGCTGAAGCAGCAAAAGCTTAATTCGACACTCATACGCTGAAGTTCAAATACGAAAAGTTTAAAGCCGGCTGATAAATCAGCCGGTAACAAAATCCAAATCGAGTCCTGTTCCGAATGTTGACTCGACAACACAAAGAGAAATTATTATGTCTAAATATCAAGAAGCGAAACGCATTGTTCGTGAATACTTCGATGCAATGGAAAACGCAACTCACGAGAACGTTGCTGAAGTTTTAAAAGCACACACTTCTGAAGATTACTTGTGGCGCGGTGTTTACCCATTCCGTGAGCAAGAAGGCGCACAAGCAGCAGCTGACGTATTCTGGGCACCAATGATGAAGTCAATGACTCGCATGCAGCGTCGTCAAGACATCTTCATCGGTGGTAACAACGAAGTTAACCCAGATGAGATTTGGGTAATGAGCATGGGTCACTTCATGGGTCTATTCGACGCTGAATACCTAGGTATGCGCCCAACTGGCAAGATCATGAACGTTCGCTACGCAGAATTTAACTGTGTTGTTGATGGCAAAATCACTAAGACAGGCCTGTTTCTAGACCTACTAGGCATGATGGATCAAGCGGGTTGCTACCCACTTCCACCATCAACTGGTAAGCACTTCGTATACCCTGGCCCACGTAACCACGACGGTCTGCTATTCGAAGACGCGGCTCCAGAAGAAGGTGTTGCGACACTTGCTCTAGTAAACAAAATGGTTGATGACCTGTCTGCTCTTAACGACAGCGGCGCGATGGGTTGCCCACCAGAAGTACTAGCGAAGAGCTGGTCAAAAGACATGATTTGGTACGGCCCATGTGGTATCGGCGCGTCTTACACAATTCCTCGCTACCAACAACAGCACCAACTTCCTTTCCGTAACAACCTGAAAGACAAGAAGTTCAACGGCCACGTTTGTCGTTTCGCTGAAGGTAACTTCTCTTGTTTCTTCGGTTGGCCAAACCTATCAAACACACCAACAGGTGGCTTCCTAGGTATGACTGGCGGTGAAGTACGTGCAAACATGCAAGTAGTTGACGTTTATTACCGTGACGGTGACAAACTGTCTGAGAACTGGGTTCTTATCGACCTTCCTTACTGGCTACAACAGCAAGGTCTAGATGTGTTCGAACGCACTTCAAGCATCATGAACCCAACGCTGTAATCGATACGCTTTAATCCAAAAGATTGAAACGAAATAGTGGCAACCTAAATAGACATCTGATTTAGGTTGCCACGCTTACTGGGGGACCCTTCTCGCTCCTAGTAAGTGCTCCAACCAATTCATTATTGCTCCACTAATAACTGAATCTACTAGTACCTCATGGATGGGGTACACCCTGCCAAACCATTACCAATATAACGGGCTTGAAAGCACGGTGGCTTTCTACGGCCTGAATAAAGAGAATTACAATGAAAAAGTCGATTCTTTCAGCAGTGATCCTGACAGCACTTACCTCGGGTTCTGCTTTTGCTGCACACACTTTTACCAATGACGCGGGCGATAGCCTTACTTTAGACGGTCGTTTTGACGTTCGTTACCAAGATAAGGGCGGCGACCACAACGGTGAGTGGAACAGCGGTAGCTCTCGTTTCGGCCTTAAAGGTCAAATGGGACTCGATAACGGCTGGACTGGCTTTGGCCATGCTGAATGGGGTTACAACTCAGGTGCTAACGGCGACAATATTTACGACCGACTTCTATACGCAGGCGTAGAGCACGACAAATACGGCAAGATCGCAGCAGGTACTAAGCAGTGGTCTACTTTTTATGACGTAGCATGGTACACCGACTTAGGTCGTGTCTTCGGTACTCGCGGCTCAGGTGTTTACAACCTTTCTGACTGGGGTATTGCATCAGGTACAGGTCGAGCAGAAAACTCCATTACTTACCGTAACTCAATCAACGACCAAGTAAGCTACGGCTTCACTTACCAAACGACACGTGAAGATGTTGCACTGTCTGGCTCAGATCGTAGTTCAAATTCAGGGACAGACAACCGCTCAACAGCAACTTTGAAGAACGGTATGGGTGCGTCGATCACTTACAAACCATTTAATGGCGTAACACTTGGTGCGGCTTACCACCAAAATGAGCTAGAAGATCTTTCAACGAGCGTTGAAGGAGCTAAAAATGGTGACAACATGCGCATCATGTTATTGGGTGCGAACTACAGCAACGGCGGCTTCTACGCAGGTGCAACTTTCCACGTGGGCGAAAACTGGGAGTCTGTTGAAACTTCAACAACAAACAACGTACTGATGGATACGCTAGGTGGTGAAATCTACACGTACTACCACTTCGACAATGGCCTACGCCCTACGTTGAACTACAACTACATGGAAGATCGTGATGACCAAACAGATGGCTATGAGCGTAACCTGCTTATCCCTGGTGTTGAATACCACTTCCAGAAGAACAAATTCCTAGTTTGGACTGAATACCAATTCGACCTAGGTAAAGATCAGCTCGTTGGCAATAAATTCGAAAACAGAGACGACCAATTCGCTGCAGGTATTCGTTACTACTTCTAACGCCCAGTTAGTCGATTCATAAATTCTTTAAACAAAGCTCTGCTCTTACGCAGAGCTTTTTTGGGTCATACCCAGAATAATATTCAACACTCTCTATTAACCCTTATTTTTCATCCAATCATGGCATATTGTATTTTTGAGTACGTACCTAATTATGTTACTCTATGCACAGTCAATTTGGTTCAAAAGTATGGTCTATGAGCTCTCCAAAACACTCCACGGCGTCAAAGCCAACCGTCACCTCTAAAGATGTCGCTAAACTTGCTGGCGTTTCTCAATCAACTGTATCTCGTGTATTTGTCCCGGGCAGTTCAGTGTCTGAAAAGACCAAGCAAAAAGTGTTCGATGCAGCAAAATCGTTGAACTATCGTCCCAATGCCTTTGCCCGCAGTCTGACGACAAATGAGTCCAAATTGATTGGCTTAGTTTTCCCAGATGCCGACTACCCTATCCACATGAAAACTCTGCAGCTTATCTCTACTGAGCTACAAAAGCAGGGTTACTCTGCGGTATTGATTCCTTGGCAAGTGGATGGAAACGACAACCACTCGATTCCTAATATCTTCCAATACCGAGTTGATGGCGTAATTGCTGCTTCGGCGACCTTTAATAAGTCGCTTTATGAAGAGTGTGAAGAGTTCAACATCCCCATTGTTCAGTATGCTCGTGTAGTTGAGGGGACTAAGAGTAGCCATGTAATAAGTGACAACTACGCCGCAGGCCAAGTCGCCGCTCAACATTTACATAGCGTAGGAACAAAGTCAGCGGTTTACCTGACAGGTAACGTGCCAACCTACACCAACGGCGAGCGTGAATCGGGCTTTTGCTCAGAATTCGAAGATCTAACAGGCAAGCAAGCTCGTGTTATTGAAGCTGACTATGACTACCTTGATGCTCTAGATACCATTCGGACTCTGTTTTCAGAACCCACACATCCTCAAGCGATTTTCTGTGCGACAGATAACCTCGCGATGGCAGTAATGGATGTGGCGCGCTTAGAATTTAACCTGCGTATTCCAGAAGATCTTCAAGTGATTGGTTTTGACGATATCCCACAGACTCAATGGTTGAACTACCAACTCACTACCTTCAAGCAAGATTTCAGACGCCTTGCACGTGAATCAGTGAAAATTGTCGTTAGCCAGATTCAAGAGCAAGACACAAGCTTGGTTAAGCTGATGGTGCCAGTGAAGTTCATTGAAC